>NZ_JARJLM010000489.1 GCF_029335485.1 Cupriavidus basilensis | reverse complement strand
AGCTCGGCGACCCCTTCCGCCGCGACGCCCTCGCCAAACCGGTCCGCATGCTCGACAAGTACAAGGACTTCGTCTGAGCCAGTGATCCAGCGGGCGTTTGGCCGGAAGCGGCGCCCGCTGCTTCCGGCCATTTTCCATTCCGAGCGAACCCCATCATGAAAGCGATCAACCGCATTATCGAGCGCGCCCGCGCGGCGCCCCGGCGCATCGTCCTGTGCGAGGCAGAGGACCCGCGCATCCTGCAAGCGGCGCAACGCGCCACCCGCGAAGGGATAGCCCGCATCGTGCTGGTCGGCGACGCGGCACGCATCCGCCAGGCTGCGGCCGGCGAGAACATCGACCTGGCCGGCATGGACGTGCTCGACCCGGCAACCTCCGCGCTCACGCCGTCCCTTGCGCAGAAACTGTTCGCCCTGCGCGCCAGGAAAGGCATGACGCTGGAAGACGCGAAGCGCGAAGTGCTCAAGCCCCTGGCTTTCGCCAACCTGATGGTATGCCTCGGCCATGCGGACGGCTCGGTGGCCGGCGCGGTGCATACCACCGCCGATGTGGTGCGCACGGCCATCCAGGTCATTGGCATCCATCCGGCGTTCAAGCTGGTGTCGAGCTTCTTCCTGATGATGCTGTGCGAGCCGTTCCACGCGCTGAAGGGCGGACTGATCTTTTCCGATTGCGGGCTGGTGGTGGATCCCGATGCCGGCGAGCTGGCCGAAATCGCGATGGCGGCGGCCGACAGCGCGCAGAACCTGCTGATGGATACGCCGCGCGTGGCCATGCTGTCCTTCTCCACCAGCGGCAGCGCCCGCCACGCGGCGGTCGACAAGGTGGTGGAAGCCACGCGCCGGGTACGGCAGCAACGCCCCGCGCTGGCGATCGACGGCGACGTGCAGCTCGATGCGGCCATCGTCGCCGAGATCGCCATGAAGAAGATCGAGCACTCCCGCGTGGAAGGCCGCGCCAACGTGCTGGTCTTCCCCAGCCTGGAAGCCGGCAATATCGGCTACAAGCTGGCCGAGCGCGTAGGGGGCGCCAAGGCCATCGGCCCCCTGCTGCAAGGGCTGCAGAAGCCGGCCAACGATCTCTCGCGCGGCTGCAGCGCCGACGACGTGTACTACGTGATCGCGGTAACGGCGGTACAAGCGCAGGCCGCCACGGCGGGGCCGGACCAGGCGGCAACACCCGAGGCCGCGCACCTGCCATGAGCATGGACCACCTGCTGCCGCTGCTCGCGCTGATGGGCGCGGCAAGCTATTTTCAGACGGTGACGGGCTTCGGCCTCGGCATGATCGTGATGGGCGCCGCCAGCGGGCTGGACCTGGCGCCCGTGGCCAGCGTCGCCATGGTGGTCAGCCTGGTCACGCTGGCCAACAGCGCGGTGGCGCTGCCGGGCAAGCTGCATCACGTCGACTGGCGCGCTGTAGGCGCGGCCACGCTAGGCATCCTGCCATCGGTGGTGGCAGGCGTGCTACTGCTCGATTACCTTGGCAGCGCGACGTCCGGCATGCTGCAATTGCTGCTGGGCGCGGTGGTGCTGTACGGCGGCCTGAGCGCCGCGCTGCGCCCCGCGCCATTGCGCCGTCGTTCGGGCGACCGCAGCTTCTTCGTGAGCGGGGTGTTCGGCGGGCTGCTCAGCGGCATGTTCGGCGTCTCCGGACCGCCGCTGATCTTCCAGTTCTACCGGCAGCCGCTCTCGCTGGTGGAGATCCGCTGCGCGCTGATCCTGGTGTTTACGGCGACCTCCGTCACGCGCACGCTGTTCAGCGCGTGGCAAGGGCAGCTTGGCGCGGATATCTGGCAGCAGGCCGCGCTGGCGGTGCCCGTGGTGGCGCTGGCGACGGTTGCGGCCAGGCGGTTTCCGCCGCCGATCTCTGCCGTCGCCACGCGGCGCGTGGCCTTCGGCGTGCTGGTGGCGATTGGTGGCTACCTGATGTTGCCGGCGCTGTTGAGGCTCGCAGGATAGTCTCTGCGGAAATCAGGCGTTTCGGACTTCGGCGTGTGACCTGAGGCACCGGACGCCGCCGCCAGGATGCGCCAAGGCCGTCCGCCATGACGACGGCAGTCACTCCCTCTCCCGTCTCATGGGAGAGGCAAGCAAAACAAGACAAGACAAGCGGCTCACCCCCGCCCGCCGATCCACCGCACGATCTCCGCGAACCGCGGCATATCCAGCGGCTCCGACAGATCCAGCGCGAGACTGCGGCGATAGTAAGCGCTGAGGTCCAGCCCGACGCCAAGGCCCATCACCTCCACATCGCGCAGCGCCTCGTGCCGCGCCACCACGTCCTTCAGGTGGTTGTCCAGGTAACAGGCATCGTTGGCCTGCCCCGTGGCGGTATCCATCGGGCTGCCGTCGGAAATCACCACCAGTATCCGCCGCGCCTCGGCACGGGCAAGCAGGCGCGCGCAGGCCCACTCCACCGCCTCGCCGTCCACCCCTTCGCGGAACAGGTCCGCCTTGAACAGCGCGGCGATGTCGGCACGGGCACGGCGCCAGCTTCTGCCTGCATCCTTGAACACCATGTGGCAGGCTTCGTTGAGCCGGCCGGGATGCGCGGGGCGGCCCCGCGCCAGCCAGTCGAGCCGGGCGCGGCCGCCGTTCCAGGCGCCGGTGGTGAAACCCAACACCTCGCTGGCCACGCCGGCCTGGTCGAGCGCGCGCGCAAGCGTGTCCACCATCATGGCGACCGGCTCGATATGCGCTTTCATCGAACCCGAGCAGTCGATCAGCAGGCTCACCGCGCAGTCCGCCTGCAGTTGCTGCCGCTCCAGGCGGAACAGCCGCCGCTCGGCCGGGGAGCTGACCAGTTGCGCCAGGCGCCGCCCGTCGATGCGGCCGTGTTCTTCGCCGAAGGACCAGCCATCGCGCCGCGGCACGGCGAGCACCGCCGACAACGCGCGCGCCAGCCGGGCCACGTTGATGCCGCTGCCGGCAATGCGCCGGTCCAGGCGTTCGCGATACGCTGCCAGCAACGCCTTGCGGACCAGCGACCCCGGCAGTATCTCGCGGTCGTAGCGCGTGGTGTAGGCGCGGTAGCCGCCGGCAGCGGCGCGCAGCACGTGGCTGTTGCCGCTGTCCGCCGCGGCCATCGCCTCATGCTCATCGTCCTCGAAGCCGAGCGCCAGCGAAAACGCCACGCGCACGGCTTCATCGTCCTCCGGATCCTGCGTGTCGTCCGGCGTGCGCCGCGCGCCGGTGGAATCGATCATCGCGCTCACCAGCCGGGCCATCTCCAGCGCATGCCCGGCGAACGCAGCCTGGTCCCCGCGCTGCCGGCGCAAGCCGGCCAGAGGCCCGCCGAGCACCGGCACGATGGCCGCGCGGGTCGCCTCGATCAGGTCCTCGGTGTCTTCCAGCACCGGCCAGCCTGACAGGCGCGACCACACTATCTGCGCCACCGTGTAGAGCAGGATGCCCAGCTGGCTCTCCGCCAGGCCCGCACGATGAAAAGCCCGGGACCAGTCCTCGAAGCGGTGCCGCAGGTTCCGCGCCAGGCCCGGCATGCCGGCGGGCAGCAGCGATTCGCAGCGCAGTTGCTCGAGCAGTTCGAACACCAGGCGCGCGACCGGATCCGCCGGGCACATCCGGCGGTGCAGGTCGGCATCGGAATGCACCAGCCGCAAGGCCGAGCCGTCCGCCGCGCCGCGCTGGGCGGAAAAGCCGTCGGCGAGCGGATCGGTACGCAAATGCGGCGCATGCAGCGGCAGCGGCCGCGGTCCGTGGCACAGGCGGCCATCGCGATAGTGCAACGCGGCGTCGCCAGTGAGGGCGCGCACCGCCGCCGCGCACAGGGACTCACGCTGCTGGCGGCGGCGGGCGGCCTGCCGTTGCGCAGTCATCGGCGCGCTCATCGGTGCACCTGCGGCGCGTCGCCGGACGCGGCCTCCAGCTCCCTGCCAAAGCAGCGCTGGAAATACTCCCCCACCACCGGCCGCTCGGCGTCATCGCATTTGTTGAGGAAACTCAGCCGGAACGCCAGCGCCGGATCGCGGAAGATCTGGCAGTTCTCGGCCCAGCTGATCACCGTGCGCGGCGACATCAGCGTGGAGAGGTCGCCCGTGGCAAAGCCCTTGCGCGTCAGTTCGGCCACGCTCACCATCGACTCGACCAGCGCGCGGCCGGCCTCGTCGGCCAGTTCCGGCACACGGGCCAGCACAATGCCGGCTTCTTCCGCGCGCGGCAGGTAGTTGAGCGTCGCGACCACATTCCAGCGGTCCATCTGCGCATGGTTCAGCATCTGGGTGCCGTGATACATGCCGTTCAGGTTGCCCAGCCCCACGGTGTTGGTGGTGGCGAACATGCGGAAGGCGGGATGCGGATGGATCACGCGGTTCTGGTCGAGCAGCGTGAACTTGCCGTCGCGCTCCAGCATGCGCTGGATCACGAACATCACATCGGGGCGGCCCGCGTCATATTCGTCGAAGATCAGCGCCACCGGGCGCTGCAGCGCCCACGGCACGATGCCCTCCTGGAATTCGGTCACCTGCCGGCCATCCCGCACCACGATGGCGTCCTTGCCCACCAGGTCCAGCCGGCTGATATGTCCGTCCAGGTTCACGCGCACGCACGGCCAGTTGAGACGGGCCGCCACCTGTTCGATATGGGTCGATTTTCCCGTGCCGTGCAGGCCCTGCACCATCACGCGCCGGTCCCGGGTGAAGCCTGCCAGGATCGCCAGCGTCACTTCCGGATTGAAGCGGTAGGCCTCGTCGATGTCCGGCACATGGTCGTCGCGCTCGCTGAACGCCGGCACCGTCAGGCCGGAATCGATGCCGAACAGGCTGCGTACCGCGACCATTCTGTCGGGCTTGCCAGTCACGATATCGCTCATTTTCTGTCTCCTCTGCACCTGTCCGGCGGCGGCGCGCAATGGGCGCGCGGCGTGTGCAGCCTGCCGCAGTCTGACCCATCATAGTTCAATTTCTATTTTAGAGACAAATCATTCCGATTTATTGGTTTACCCTATTGACCATCTTGCATCCCCACTCTACATTCCAATCAATTAAATTTTTTCGGAACAATTTGTTCCGTTTTGACATCGAAGACTGGAGACTGACCACCATGAGCGAACACCTCCCCGAATCCCTCGGCGCCAGCGCCCCCACCGCCACCGGCCCGCAGGCCATGACCCCCTCGGAAGCCTTCGTCGAGACCCTCGCCGCCAACGGCGTCACCGACATGTTCGGCATCATGGGCTCCGCCTTCATGGACGCCATGGACATCTTCGCCCCCGCCGGCATCCGCCTCATCCCCGTGGTCCACGAGCAGGGCGCCGGCCACATGGCCGACGGCTACGCCCGCGTCTCCGGCCGCCACGGTGTCGTCATCGGACAGAACGGCCCCGGCATCAGCAACTGCGTCACCGCCATCGCCGCCGCCTACTGGGCCCACAGCCCCGTGGTCATCGTCACCCCAGAGGCCGGCACCATGGGCATCGGCCTCGGCGGCTTCCAGGAAGCCAGGCAGCTCCCCATGTTCCAGGAGTTCACCAAGTACCAGGGCCATGTCACCCACCCGGCCCGCATGGCCGAATTCACCGGCCGCTGCTTCGACCGCGCCATGGCCGAGATGGGTCCCACCCAGCTCAATATCCCGCGCGACTACTTCTACGGACAGATCAAGGCCGACATCCCGCAGCCTCAGCGCCTGGACCGCGGCCCCGGCGGCGACCAGCGCCTGAACGAAGCCGC
>NZ_JARJLM010000488.1 GCF_029335485.1 Cupriavidus basilensis | reverse complement strand
CGATCGCCAGTGGCGCCGTGCGCCATCCCGGGGGCTGGCATCGAGGCGGAACCTGATGGGGAGGCTGCGGCCTCTCTTTTTTTTGGGGTGTTTTGCCGGTCTGGTTCGGCGTTCCTGCCGCTGGTTGCCTTAATCGTCCGCCACCTTGCGCGATTTCCATTGGCCGTCGGACTGCTTGCAGAACCATCCACTCCAGTTTTCCTGATCGCTGCCGCGCTTGAGTTCGGTCTTCAGTTGCCGGCATGACTGGCCCTGGTCGGTCTTGCTGCGCACCGGCGTCACGGTGGCGTCGATCTGCTGCCGGCGGCCGGCCGCGGCGAATGTCCACTGCAGGGTTTCGCCTTCGGGGGTGGCGGTGATCGCTTTCTTCACCGTTTGCGCATAGGACGCGGCTTCCTTCTGGCTCATGGTGCCGATGATCGTCCCGCTCAGGAAATGGTCGAAATAGGCCAGCGCGGACGTTGCGCTGCCCAACAGGACGGTGCATGCAAGGGCGTGGCGGAGCTTGAATCGTGGCGTCATGGAAATCCTCTGATAGCGTTACTCGAAAGTCGGGAAACACGCGGGCAAGCAATCGATGCCAGGCAACATCCCGCCGGCACGGGGCTCCGCCCCCGTCACATGCTGCATGTTACAAGCTTGATTCGTGTGCGGTGCATGATTTCGCAGGTGCGCGATGCGCCGTTTCGGTGCCGCCTGCATACGCGCGGCGCGCGTTGACGAAGCCAATTCCATCGCCTAGCTTTGCAGATCAGCTTGTCGCACCCAAGCTGAACAGCGCGGCAAGCGGTCTAGGCCGATGTGCACCCGATGTGCGCTCGACATGTGCCCACGGGCTTGCCACGCTACCTGGCGCTGCCAGGGAAAAACACCTGAAGAAATGGCGGCAATCGGGGAGGGTGCACTGCCCGGCATGCAGCCGAAATCCTGCGGCTGCCCCAATGTGACGAACCGGCCCGAGAGCCGCGCGGAAAGCGGCTTTCAGGCGACTGGGGTTTCAATTTGTTGCAAACGTTGCGCGATCGAAACGTGACTTTCTAGGCTCGAATTGTTAAGGTCCTATTGCGCATTGCAACAAACCCGATACACATTTTGCACCCGGTCCAAACAATGCGCCGCGAAACCCTTCCGGGGCCGCCTTGCCAGCATGCCACCGTTGCTTCTTTCATCCAGGTCGATTGGTGGTCCGCCTTTTGCTGCGGAGCCTTGTCGATCCCCATTGCTTAATCCTGCCTGCCACTGGCATCTATGTCCGAAACCGCCACTTTGCCGTTCGCCAGACCTGTCCAACGCCACTCTGCCGCCCATGCCATTCCTGGCGGCGCGCGCCTGGGCCGATGGTTGTGCGGCGGCCTGCTGGCGGTGTGCGCAGTGGCCGCTCATGCGTTCGACTTCGACACCGTGGCGGTACGTGCGCGCCAGCTCGCCGCAAGCCCTTACAAGGCACCCGCGCAAAACCTGCCGCGGGAGCTGCGAGAGCTGCCTTACGAGCGTTATCGCGAGATCGAGTACAAGCCCGAGCGTTTCCAGTGGCGCAACGCCAAGCTGCCGTTCGAGCTGTCTTTTTTCCACGAAGGCATGGTGTTCGACCAACCAGTGCGCATCAATGAAGTGGTGAGCGGCAGTTCGCGGGAAATCCGCTTCGATCCCGCCGCCTTCAACTACGGACCGCACAAGCTCGACGCCGGCAAGCTCAAGATACTGGGGTTCGCCGGCTTCCGGGTGCTCTATCCGCTCAACAATGCCAAGGGCAAGGACGAAGTCGCGTCCTTCCTGGGCGCCAGCTATTTCCGTGCGCTTGGCAAGGATCAGTGGTACGGGGTGTCGGCACGCGGCCTGGCGGTGGATACGGCTCTCAACTCCGGCGAGGAGTTTCCTCGCTTCGTGGAGTACTGGATCGAGCGGCCTTCGCCGGCGGACAAGCAACTGACCATCTATGCGCTGATGGATTCGCGCCGCATGAGCGGGGCCTATCGCTTCGTCATCAGGCCGGGGGCGGAAACGGTCATGGAAGTGAAGTCGCGCCTGTTCCTGCGCGAGAACGTCACCAAGCTGGGACTGGCGCCGCTCACCAGCATGTACCTGTTTGGCGAGAACCAGCCGTCGCCGGTGCCGGACTACCGGCCCGAGGTCCACGATTCCGATGGCCTCTCGGTGCAGCTTGGCACGGGCGAATGGCTGTGGCGTCCGCTGGTCAACCCCAAGCGGCTGCTGGTGACCTCGTTCGCGGCCACCAACCCGCAAGGCTTCGGCCTGATGCAACGGGATCGCAATTTCAGCAGCTACCAGGAAATCGGCGCGTGGTACGAGCGCCGGCCCAGTGCCTGGGTGGAGCCCAAGGGCAACTGGGGGTCGGGCCGGGTCGAGCTGGTGCAGATCCCGACCCCGGATGAAACCAATGACAACATCGTGGCTTTCTGGGTGCCCGACAGCCCGCCGAAGCCCAAGCAGCCATTCGATTTCGAGTATCGCCTTTTGTGGCAGAAGGACGGCGAGAAACAGCCGCCGCTGTCGTGGGTGACACAGACGCGGCGTGGCCAGGGGCTGAGCCGCAAGCAGGACGACACCAGTTTTTCGCTGGTCGTCGATTTTGAAGGCCCGGCCTTCAAGAAACTGGCTGCCAATACCCGGATCGATCCGGTGATTTCGGCCGACAGCAACGGGGAGCTGCTGAACACTTCGACGCAGCGCAATGAGGCAACCGGCGGCTGGCGCATGACCATGATCGTGCGCCGCAAGGACGAGAACAAACCGGTCGAATTGCGCGGCTATCTTCGCAACGGCAATACAACCCTATCCGAGACGTGGAGCTACATCTTACCCCCAGGCTGAAGCGGCACGCCGCCCCGGCGGCGGCGTGCGAGCGCTATCTCGATCGCGTGCCGGTCTCGCCGGACCAGCGCCGCGAGCTGATCAATAGCGTCGCCGCCAGCGGCGGCGCCGACCCGGAGTCCGCCATTCATCTGCTGCAGCAAACACTAACGGGCAAGGACGGCACCCAGGTGCCGGCCGGCGCTGCCTACGGTTCGGTTGGGCGCCGCCTCAACCTGGCCTACGGCGCGCCGCACGTAGCGGGCGAACCGCTGGTGCAGCGCCGTGCCGATGGCACGGTACATATCGATACGGGCCCGGCTCCCGAGCGTGCCTCGATGGTGCCGCGGGCCTGGCCTCCGCATATCGTCAGCGGCTTCCTGCGCAACCTTGGCCGGCGCGTGCTCGGCCGGCCGCCGGCGCCGGAAACATGGGACACCCTGCATGACGGCCCCGACGCCGAGGGCAAGTGGCATCCGGCCGGTGCGCATCGCCGCTGGGTATTGCTGGGCCTGGTGACAGGGCAGACCGCGCTGGCCACCTACTTTATGACCAAGGTGCTGCCTTATCACGGCACCGACGGGCTGGAGATCGCCATACTGGCGCTCTTCGCCATTCTCTTCTCCTGGGTGTCGGCGGGCTTCTGGACCGCCATGATGGGCTTCCTGGTGCTGGCCAAGGGCGGCGACCGCCATCTGATCTCGCGTTCGGCGGCGCTGGATGGCCCCATCGCGGAAGGGGCGCGCACCGCGGTCATCATGCCGATCTGCAACGAAGACGTGAACCGGGTCTTTGCCGGCCTGCGCGCGACCTACGAATCGATGGAACGCACCGGGGAGCTGGCGCGTTTCGATTTCTTCGTGCTGTCCGACAGCGGCAATCCGGACCTTCGCACCGCGGAGACCGATGCCTGGATGGAAACCTGCCGTGCGGTCAATGGCTTCGGCCGCATCTTCTACCGCTGGCGCCGTCACCGCGTCAAGCGCAAGACCGGCAACGTAGCCGACTTCTGCCGACGCTGGGGCAGCGCCTACCGCTACATGGTGGTGCTGGACGCCGATAGCGTGATGAGCGGCGAATGCCTGACCACGCTGGTCAGGCTGATGGAAGGCAACCCGGGTGCCGGCATCATCCAGACCGCACCGCTGGCCGTTGGCCGCGAGACCATGTATGCGCGCGTGCAGCAGTTCTCCACGCGCGTGTACGGGCCGCTGTTTACCGCCGGCCTGCATTACTGGCAGCTTGGCGAATCGCACTACTGGGGCCACAACGCCATCATCCGCATCCAGCCCTTCATGGAGCATTGCGCGCTGGCGCCGCTGCCCGGCAAGGGGCCGCTGGCGGGGGAAATCCTGTCGCACGATTTCGTCGAGGCCGCCTTGATGCGCAGGGCAGGGTGGGGCGTATGGATTGCGTACGACCTGGAGGGCTCCTACGAGGAATTGCCGCCGAACCTGCTCGACGAGGTCAAGCGCGACCGCCGCTGGTGCCAGGGCAACCTGATGAACTTCCGCCTGTGGATGAAGCAGGGCTTCCATGCGGTGCACCGTGCCGTGTTCCTCACCGGTGTCATGGCCTACCTGTCGGCGCCGCTGTGGTTCCTGTTCCTGGTGCTGTCGACCATCATGCTGGCCAAGCATGCGCTGGTACCGCCGGAGTATTTCACCCAGCCTTACCAGTTGTTCCCGACCTGGCCCGAATGGCACCCGGAGAAGGCGCTGGCGCTCTTCTCGGCCACCGCCACCTTGCTGTTCCTGCCCAAGATAGCCAGCGTGCTGCTGCTGATGAAGGATTCGCGCAACTATGGTGGCCCGCTGCGTCTGGTGGCATCGATGCTGGTCGAGGTGGTGATGTCGGCCTTGCTGGCGCCGGTGCGCATGCTGTTCCACACGAAATTCGTGGTGGCCGCGTATAGCGGTTGGGGCATTACGTGGAAATCGCCTCCGCGCGAGGATGCGGAGACCACCTGGGGCGAAGCCTTCCGCCGTCACGGCATGCATACCCTGCTAGGCCTGGCCTGGGGTGGGCTGGTGCTGTGGCTGGACCCGAATTTCGTCTGGTGGCTGTTGCCGATCGTCGGCTCGCTGGCATTCTCGATTCCGCTGTCGGTATGGCTGTCGCGGGTTTCGCTTGGCCGCGCGCTGCGCCGTGCCCGGCTGTTCGTGACGCCGGAAGAGGCCACGCTGCCGCGCGAGATGGCGGCCATGCAGAAACACGTGGAGGCCGCTGGCGAGCCTCCGGCATTCATCGATGCCGTGGTGGATCCCGTGACCAATGCACTGATGTGCGCCACCGCCTCGGCCCGCCTGGTGCAGCCGGAGGCCACGCGCCAAGAGCATGCGGCGCTGGTGCAGCAAGCCCTGACCGCGGGCCCGGACGCACTCAGCGCGGCGCAGAAGCATCTGCTGCTGGGAGATCCGTTCGCGCTGGCCCGGTTGCATGAACTGGCCTGGGGTTCCGCGCTGGCGCACCCGGCATGGAAGGAAACGCGCGTGTTGCCACGGCGCGCAGCCAACGTGGTGCCGCTGCGTCCGCGGCTCGCCTGAAGCCGC
>NZ_JARJLM010000487.1 GCF_029335485.1 Cupriavidus basilensis | reverse complement strand
TGCCGAGATCGGCCAGCGAGAGCACGAACAGCACCAGCAGGGCGAGCGCGACGGGCCAGAAGAACGCCGTGGAAAGGCGGTAGAAAATCTCGGTGACGACGCTTTCCATCGGAATTGGCTGCGAGGCGGTTGGGCGAATCGTTGGAACGGAAACCAGGATGCGGAAATCGGGGCGGAAGCGCCGCCGGCGTTCGGCCATCCGCTGGCCGCAGCAAAAGCGGCAAAGCCGCGGCAAGCTGCCCCGGCCATTCCGGCGCAACATTGTACGTTGTCGACACCCCCTTTACCGCAATGCCGGCGCCCTGGTGGCGACCCGTTGCCAGCGCGCCAGGATTGCATGGGTCCTCGCCTGGAGCCATGCGCAACGCTCGTGCGCATGCGGCCCGGCACGGCAGATATCCGATGGTCCCGGACTGGTGCCGCCATCCCGCTGAAATGTCACAAAGATTGAACACGGATGGCAAGGCGGCGTCCCGACCTGCCAGGCAGCGGGCGCCGTTGCGCATCAGGCGCGCAGCGTGGGGCGCGGACGGCCTCAGTAGGTTTCGTCGGCGGGGTCGATCATCAGGTGCAGGCGGCCGGCGAGTTCGGCCAGCATGTCTTCGTCGCGGCTGCGGATCATCCATCCGGCGTAGGCGTCCGCCTGGGTATCCCAGCACCACAGCGTATAGCCAGCCGCGCGCAGCGAAGCCTGCGCGACCGTCATCAGCGCCGGCACATCGCGCCGCGCCAGAAAGGCAGGCGCCAGCGGATCGCCCACGCCCCAGTCAATGCGCAGATCGACCCGGTCGCAAAGCGCCTGCACGCCGCGCACCAGTGCCGCGGTGTCTTTCCAGTCGACGTAGAACCCCCCACCCTGGCCAAGCGCTTCGCTCAGGGGCCACAGCAGCAGATGGCCGTCGCAGCCCGGCTCGGCACGCGCAAGCGCCTGCTGGAACAATGTCCAATATCGTTCCGCTGCATCCTGGTCGTGCAGGGAAATCAGCAGAATGAGCTTGCGCAGGGCATCCTGCGTTTCACTCGTGAGCACAATGGTCATGGCGTCTGGCGGTTCGGGAATAGAGGGGGCTGAAGGGATCCGGCGCATGCGCGGCCCGCCGGGATGCCGCAGCCGGGTGAGGCGGTTGCCGGCGATGCCGGCACCAAACGTGAACTTGCTGCAGTGTTTTGCCAATTCAGCCAAAATCGCGGTCCCCTATTCTGACAAAGGTTGATACCGGGCGCCACTGCGCAAACGCAATGGACACCACACGGGAGATCCCGTCCGGATAACAATGCACGGCCTTGCCAAGCGCAATGCCAGGAATCGATTAGAACCGATTAGGACCAATCTCAATTCGCAGAAAAGCCGCAAGAAAGGGTTGCCAATCTCGCATTGCCTTTGATACCCTTCGCCCGGTTATCGCTACGGAGCTAATCTCCATGGACAGTTGTTCTAGTTGGCCCTCCGGCCAATCCCTGAACGGCTAGGCAAGTCCAGGCGTCTTTTCGCCACTGCCTAGCCGATACCGGCGGGTGGTGGTCCATTGCACGGATTCTCCGTGCAATCCCCTCTCCCAATCCGTTGTAAAGCCTGCGGCTGCCAGTCCGCGGTGCGCGCTCGTCCGCACGCCGCCATCCGGTATCCGCCCCTGCCTGCGCATGCCATCGGGCTATGGCGCAAGGAGGCCCCATGCCGTCCATCTTTATCGCTCAACACGCCCTGCTGGCCCTGCAGATGCTGCGCTGGCACGCCGCCGGCCCGGGCCGCGCCGCCGTGCTGCTGCTCGCACTGGCGCTGCCGCCCGTACGCCGGGCCGCGGCGCGCCACGGAGATCCGCACCTGCCGCGCCCGGGCTGACACCCGCGCCCCCGCTGGCATGCGCACTGCCAGCCGATCGATCCGCCCTTTCCTGCCGGCAGTCGTCCGACCGGGATACACAGGGCTGAATGCACCCACGCGGCGGATAAACACACCGCCTGTCTCGCAGCACCGGCAAGGACAGCGCTGTGCCCCCGCGCACGCGCCGCCGCCCGATCCGCCGGGAAACCACTGGGAACCACACCCATGAACCTGATGAAAACGCTCTTCGCCGCCTTCCTGCGCACGCGCCGGGCGACCCACCACTTCCGCCGGCTGGCGATGTTCGAATCGCTCGGCAAGCCGGGACCGTCGCGCACCGTGCCGGAAGCGCTGGCCCAGTCGCTCAAGCGCGCCGCCAGGGAGGACGTGCCTGCCGTGCTGGTACGGATGCGCTCGCACGAGGACGGCCTGACCAGCGCCGAGATGGAAGACCGCCTCAAGCAATACGGCCCCAACGAGGTCGAACACGAGAAGCCGCTGCCCGCGTGGCTGCACCTGTGGCATTCGTACAGCAATCCCTTCAATCTATTGCTGACGCTGCTGGCGGCCATTTCCTATTTCACCGACGACATGAAGGCGACGCTGGTGATCGGCACCATGGTGACGCTGTCGACCATCCTGCGTTTCGTGCAGGAGCGGCGCTCCAGCCAGGCGGCCGAAAGCCTCAAGGCCATGGTCAGCACCACGGCCACGGTGATCCGCCGCGACCTGGGCGCCGGGGTGGCCGCCGTCAGCGCGGAGTTTTTCAACGTGCACGTGCACTCCCGGCCGCCGACCAGGAGCGAGGTGCCGATCCGCCACCTGGTGCCGGGCGACCTCGTCGCGCTTTCGGCCGGCGACATGATTCCCGCCGATTGCCGCATCATTGCCGCCAAGGACCTGTTCGTCAGCCAGGCGGCAATGACGGGCGAATCGCTGCCGGTGGAGAAGTTCGCCGAGCTGCGCGACCGGCATGACAGCCCGCTCGAACTGGCCAACATCGCCTTCATGGGTACCAATGTGGTCTCGGGCGCGGCCACCGCCGTGGTGCTGGCCACCGGCAACCAGACCTACTTCGGCACGCTTGCCGCGCGCGTCACCAGCACCGACCGCTCGGCCACCGCCTTCCAGTCCGGAGTCAACCAGGTGAGCTGGCTGCTGATCCGCTTCGCGCTGGTGATGGCGCCGCTGGTGCTGCTGGTCAACGGCTTCACCAAGGGCGACTGGATGCAGGCCTTCCTGTTCGCGCTGTCCGTCGCGGTGGGCCTGACGCCCGAGATGCTGCCGATGATCGTCACCTCCACGCTGGCCAAGGGCGCGGTGATGCTGTCGCGGCGCAAGGTCATCGTCAAGCGGCTCGACGCCATCCAGAACTTCGGCGCCATGGACGTGCTCTGCACCGACAAGACCGGCACGCTCACGCAGGACAAGATCGTGCTGGAGCGGCACACCGATGTGCTCGGCCGCGTCAGCACGGATGTGCTCAAGCATGCCTATTTGAACAGCTACTACCAGACCGGCCTGAAGAACCTGCTCGACCGCGCGGTGCTCGATCATGCCGAGTTGCAAAGCGAGCTGATGCTGACGCAGCACTACCGCAAGGTGGATGAAATCCCCTTCGATTTCGAGCGCCGCCGCATGTCGGTGGTGGTGGCCGAGCGGGAAGACCACAACGAGCTGATCTGCAAGGGCGCGGTCGAGGAAATGCTGGGCATCTGCACGCGCGTGCAGATCGACGGCGCGGCACAGGCGCTTGACGCCGAGATGCTGGCGCGGGTACGCCGGGTCACGCACGACCTCAACGAGGAAGGCCTGCGCGTGGTCGCGGTAGCGATGAAGGAAACCCCTACCACGCAAACCCAGTACGGCGTGTCCGACGAATGCGAGCTGACCCTGGTCGGGTATATCGCCTTCCTCGACCCGCCCAAGGAATCCACCCTTCCCGCACTGCGGGCGCTGGCCGAGCACGGCGTCACCGTCAAGGTGCTGACCGGCGACAACGAACTGGTCACCGCCAAGATCTGCCGCGAGGTGGGCCTGCCGGTCACGCGCGTGCTGCTGGGGCCGGACATCGAGAAGATGGACGCGCCCGCGCTGGCCCGCGCCGTGGAAGAGCACAATGTGTTCGCCAAGCTCTCGCCGATGCACAAGGAGCAACTGGTGCGGGCGCTGCGCGCCAACGACCATGTGGTCGGATTCATGGGCGACGGCATCAACGACGCACCGGCGCTGCGAGCGGCCGATATCGGCATCTCGGTGGACAGCGCGGTGGATATCGCCAAGGAAGCCGCCGATATCATCCTGCTGGAAAAAAGCCTGATGGTGCTGGAAGAAGGCGTGATCGAAGGCCGGCGCACCTTCTGCAATATGCTGAAGTACATCCGCATGACGGCCAGTTCCAACTTTGGCAATGTCTTCTCGGTGCTGGTGGCCAGCGCCTTCCTGCCCTTCCTGCCGATGCTGCCGCTGCAGCTGCTGGTGCAGAACCTGCTGTACGACGTCTCGCAGATCGCCATTCCCTTCGATCGCGTGGACAAGGAACTGGTATCGAGCCCGCTGCGCTGGAACCCGGGCGACATCGGCCGCTTCATGGTGGTGTTCGGGCCCATCAGCTCGATCTTCGACATCACGACTTTTGTGGTGATGTGGTACGTATTCGCGGCCAACCACGTGGAGGCGCAGGCGCTGTTCCAGTCGGGATGGTTCGTGGTCGGCCTGCTGACGCAGACCCTGATCGTGCATATGATCCGCACACCCAAGCTGCCGTTCATCCAGAGCCGCGCGGCGTGGCCGCTGACGCTTGCCACGGTGGCCATCATGGCCTTGGGCATCTGGCTGCCGATGGGCCCCCTGGCATCGTATTTCAAGCTGGAGGCATTGCCGCCGGGCTATTTTCCCTGGATGATCGGCATCGTGCTGGGCTACGCCCTGCTGGTGACGGCGGTCAAGCGCTTCTACATCCGGCGGTTCGGCTGGCAAGGACCGGCCAAGCGGCAACCGCACCCGCCCTGCGTCGCGACGGTGGCGCCCGTGACATCGGCGTGACACCTTGCCGGCGTAAAAATGCGAAGGCCGCAAGCATGAGCGCATGAACGCAGTATCCAAAACAAATAACCTTCCAGCCGGGGAAAACAGATGTCCCTCCAAGCCTTCCAGAACATCAACCTGGACTCGCTGCTCGACACCACCGTCAGCCTCACCACGGCCTTCATACTGGGCGCGGTGATCGGCTACGAACGGCAATACCGCCAGCGCACCGCGGGCCTGCGCACCAATGTGCTGGTGGCGGTGGGTGCCGCCATCTTCGTCGACATGGCCAATCGCATGGCCGGACACGACGGCGCGGTGCGGGTGGTGGCCTATGTGGTATCGGGGATCGGCTTTCTTGGGGCGGGCGTGATCATGCGCGAGGAGGGCAATGTGCGCGGCCTGAATACCGCCGCCACGCTCTGGGGCTCGGCCGCGGTCGGGGCCAGCGCCGGCGCCGACCTGATCCTGGAGGCCGGGCTGGGCTGCCTCTTCGTGCTGGCCGCCAACACCCTGCTCAGGCCGCTGGTCAACCGCATCAACCAGCAGCCGATGGATACGCCGGCGGTGGAAGTCACCAACACGGTCTATGTGATCGCGCCGCGCGCCGCCCAGAAGCAGGCCTTGCGGCTGCTGGAGCAAGTCCTGGAGGCAGGCAACTACCCCACGCGCGACCTCGAGGTCCACGCCTTTGGCGACAGCGACGTGGAGATCGAGGCGGTGCTGACATCCACCTCCGTCGATGGCGACGTGCTCGACCGCCTGATGGCGCAACTGGCGGAGTCCGAACACATCCACCAGGCATTCTGGAGCCCCAGCACGACGGATTGACGCCGGCCCCGGCGGCAGGCGGCCGGCAGGCGCGCAATGCGCTCGCTCTTGTTGCAAGGCATGCACAACCTGTCATCTGGATCATGACCGCGCACGGGTAATCCCGGCGCGGTCTTTTTTTTCCCGGGACGACTTCCGGATGAGCACGACCGCAGCACGACTGGCGCGTGATCGGCCACGCCATGCCGCCCCGCGCACCGGTCCTGCACGCCGGACCGGCAGCAACGGCAGCGCCTTGACAACCCCTCTCCAGCCTCCTATTCTCTCGGATAAATTCCTTAAGTAAGATCGTTGTTCTATCTTATAGAACACAAGAGAGACAGATCCCCGACGCCGGAAATCGCCGCCACCGCCATCCTCCCCAGCCTCGAGCCTCAATCCCGGGCCCGCATGACAAGCCCGCCCTTCCGAGCGGGGCGGCCCGGCATTGCCTTGCACCATCCCCAGACGGAGTCAATATGAAGCGCTTTTCCTCCCCCATCCGTGCCTTGCTGCTATTGGCGCTGCCCGCGGCACTCGCGGCCGGCGCCGTGCCGGCCGCCGCCGGCAGCTATCCGACCCAGCCGGTGCGGCTGGTGGTGCCCTTCCCCCCGGCCGGCGGCACCGACGTCATGGCGCGGCTGGTGTTCAACAAGGTGGGCATGGCCACGCACTGGAACGTCGTGGTGGAAAACCGCGCCGGCGCGGGCGGCAATATCGGCATGGACGCGGTGGCCAAGGCCCGTCCGGACGGCTACACCCTGGGCATGGGCCAGACCGCCAACCTGGCGATCAATCCCACCCTGTACCCCAGGATGCCTTACGACGCGGTCAAGGACTTCGCGCCGGTGGCGCTGGTTTCCGCCCAGCCGCTGGTGCTGATCGTGCGCAAGGACGCTCCGTACAAGACCCTGGCCGATCTCGTCGCCGCGGGCAAGGGCAAGCAGCTCTCGATGGCTTCGGCCGGCACCGGCACGGTGGGCCACCTGACCGGCGAGATGTTCGCGCGCCGCACCGGCATCCGGATGCTGCATGTGCCGTACAAGGGCGCGTCGCCGGCGCTGACCGACCTGCTTGGCGGCCAGACCGACCTCTACTTCGCCACGCCGCCCATCGCGCTGCCCATGATCAAGGCCGGCAAGCTGCGCGCCCTCGCAGTGACGTCGGCCAAGCGCCTGCCGCTGCTGGCCGACGTGCCCACCGTGATCGAAGGCGGCTATGCCGGCTTCCAGGCCGAGGACTGGAAGGCGCTGGTGGCGCCGGCCGGCACGCCGGCGGAAGTGGTCCGGCGCGTCAACGAGGAAATCAACAAGGCCATCGCCCAGCCCGACACCATCGCCAGGATGCGCGAGGAAGGCAGCGAGCCGCGCGGCGGCTCGCCGGCGGAGCTGGCCGCGTTCATCAAGGCTGAAAACACCCGCTGGGGCACCATCGTGCGCCAGTCCGGCGCCAAGGCAGAGTAAGGCCTTTGCCGCATCGCCCGCCGCGGCCGGCTTCGCACTGGCGAACGCCCGCGGCACCGACACCTGAAAGCGCATCATGCAAACACCGCTACGCCATATCCGCGTCCTCGATCTCACCAACGTGCTGGCCGGGCCCTTCTGCTGCCACCAGCTGGCCCATATGGGCGCCGAGGTCATCAAGGTGGAAACGCCCGGCACCGGCGACCTCGCCCGCCAGCTCGGCGCCGACGCCGAGCTGAACCGCAGGCTGATGGGCGTGTCCTTCCTGGCGCAAAACCCCGGCAAGCGCTCCATCACCGTCAACCTCAAGCACGCGCGCGGCAAGGAAGTGTTCCGCAAGCTGGTCGAAAGCGCCGATGTGCTGGTGGAAAACTTCCGCCCCGGCGTGATGGACCGCCTGGGCCTGGGCTTCGACGCGCTCAAGGAAATCAATCCCAGGCTGATCTACTGCGCCATTTCCGGCTTCGGCCAGGATGGCCCGCTGTCGGACCTGCCCGCGTACGACCAGATCATCCAGGGCATGTCCGGCGTGATGAGCATCACCGGCGACCCGCAGACCGCGCCCTACCGCGTGGGCTACCCGGTGTCGGACACCATCGGCGGCATCACCGCGGCCTTCGCCGTGGCCGCCGCGCTGGCCGACCACCAGCGCACGGAAGGCTACTTCATCGACGTGTCGATGCTGGAAGCCACCCTCGCCACCATGGGCTGGGTGGTATCCAACTACCTGATCACCGGCAAGACCCCCGCGCCGATGGGCAACGAGAACATGACCGCCAGCCCGTCGGGCGCCTTCCACACCGGCCAGGGCCTGCTCAATATCGCCGCCAACAAGCAGGAGCAGTTCGAAGCGCTCTGCCGCGTGGTCGGCCGCCCGGAACTGGCCACCGATGCGCGCTTCGCCGAGCGGCAGGCGCGGCTGGCCAACCGCGCCGAGCTGACACGCGAGCTGGAGACCGAGCTGGCGAAGAAGTCCGCCGACGCATGGTGGCAGCTGCTCAACGAGGCCGGCGTGCCTGCCGGCCCGGTTTACAGCGTGCCGCAAACGCTGGACCACCCGCAGGTCAGCGGGCGCGGCATGATCGGCGGCTTTGCCGACGTGCCCGGCGTGGGGCGCGACATCCGGCTGGTGCGCACCGGCTTCAAGCTCAACGGCGAGGCGCCCTCGGTCGACACCCCGCCACCCGAACTTGGCCAGCACACCCGCGACATCCTGGCCCAGCTGGGCTACAGCGAAGCGGATATTCAAACCCTGCAACAGGAGCATGCGGTATGAGTGAACCCATCAAGGCAAGCGGCGAAATCAACGAGGGCCAGCGCCTCTCCCAGGACTGGTGGCGCACCGGAATCATCGATATGCAGCCCGGCGAGATCCGTTACCGCGGCTATCCCATCGAGCAGCTGATCGGCCAGGTGTCGTTCGCGCAGATGATCTGGCTGATGCTGCGCGGCGAGCTGCCCGGCCGCAAGCAGGGTGAACTGCTGGATGCCGCGCTGATGTCGGCGGTGGACCATGGTCCGCAGGCGCCGAGCATCGCCATCGCCCGCATGGCCGCCACCTGCGGCGTGGGGCTGAACAACGCCATGGCATCGGCGCTCAACGTGCTCGGCGACGTGCATGGCGGTGCCGGCGAACAGGCGGTGGAGCTATACCAGGATGTGGCGCGGCGCATCGATGGCGGCCAGGCGCAGGAGGAAGCGGTCAGGGGCGCGCTGGCGGATTACCGCGATGCACGCGGCAAGTTCGTGTCCGGCTTCGGCCACCGCTTCCATCCGCTCGACCCGCGCGCCCCGCGGCTGCTGGCGCTGGTCGACAAGGCCGCCGGCGAAGGTGTGGTATCCGGGCGTTTTGCCGCCATCGCACGTGCGGTGGAAACCGAGCTGGGGGCCGGCCGCAGCAAGCCAATCCCGATGAACATCGATGGCGCCACGGCCGTGATCTATGCCGAGCTCGGTTTCCCGGCGCCGCTCGCACGGGGACTGTTCTGCCTGTCGCGCTCGGTCGGCATCCTGGCCCACGCATGGGAGCAGACCCAGCAGGGCGGCCGCAACAAGGGCCCGATTCCGCGCCAGTACATCTGGACCTATGACGGCCACCCGCCGCGGGATGTGCCGCCGGCCCAGGACTGACCATCCGGCGCGGGGGCGGTACCGCTGCACCCTGCGCCCCGACTCCCTTATGCGATGGGGAGATGCGAGGAATCGCCGACATCGCCGGAAACGGGCCGCGTGGCGGGCGCCATCCAGGACGCCAGCGCATAGCGGTCCCGCCCGAACTCCTTGGCGGCGTAGAGCGCCCGGTCGGCCGCCGCGAACAAGGCCCGCCACAACCCCTCCACGCCCGCCGCCCCGCCACGCAACTCGGCCACGCCAATGCTGACGCTGGCAAAGGCCACCGGCTCGCCGGGCAACGGGATCGCGCGCACCTTGCGCAGGATCCGGTTGGCCAGCGCGGTCGCCTGGGATTCGTCGGTATGCGGACAGAGAATGCAGAATTCCTCGCCGCCATAGCGGCCGGCCACATCGGAAGCACGCCGGGAATTGTCGATGGCCTCGGCAATCAGCTTGAGCACGCTGTCGCCCGCATGATGCCCGTTGCGATCGTTGACCTGCTTGAAATGATCGACATCGATCACCAGGCATGACAAGGCCTGGCCGTGCCGCTCCCAGGCCGCCACCAGACTGATCGCCGCCTTGTCGAGCGCGCCGCGGTTGAGCAGCCGCGTCAGCCCGTCCAGCCGGGCGCCATGTTCATTGGTCGCGATGACCTGCTCCATCGCCATCAGCGTAAAGCCGAACAGCGCGAGCAAGGTCGCCACCAGTGGCGCCAGCAGCAAGATAGCGTTGGCACTGCTGGCGTAGAAGGGGCCGGCGGAAACCGCTCCCGAGAGACCAGCGGATAATCCCGCCAGCTGGGTCGCCAGATGGACAAGGCTGGCAACGATCACGAGCGGGGTGCCAATACTGCGCCGGCCCTGGTGGCAGTGCAGCGTGGTGACAACCGTCAGCATTGCCACCAGGGCAAGGCTGCCGTAGCCGACCACGTGCATCCGCGCATAGCCGTTGGCCATGCCGGCGGCGCCGGCCAGCGCCAGCCCGGCTGCGGCCACGCCAACCGCGAGCGTACGATCCCACGACGGCAAGCCATAGTAAACCCGCACGCCGCGGTAGATCAGCAGCCGGCCGGCAATCAACACCACCGCCGCCCCGGCGCTGAGATAGACCTGGCGGGCCGAAGCATTGGCTGCCAGCACGAGTCCGGCCGCCGACACCAGCAAGTGGCCCCAGGCCCACAGCCGCCCCGCGGCACTGGGCCTCAACGCGGCCAGCAGGCCCGCTGCGATGGCCAGCGTGCTGGCGTACACCACCCCCATGACGACGACGATCGTTTGCTGGTCTAACTGCACGGGATTCCTTTGAAGATGCCGTGTTGCCGGTGACGTTGACGGAAAGAGGCGGGGGCGTACCTGGTTGCCGGGTCAATTTCGCAAAGGCGCATGATAACGTCACCGGCGTCCACCGGGCACCCCCGACAAGCCGGGCATGGGGTATGCCAGGGCACGCAGCGATGTCCACGCCACCCGCCACGGCCCCCGGGACCCGCCCCAGTGCACAGGAAACCGGCGGGAACTGCCTGGGGTCAGGTCAGGATCGGGCCAAAGTCAGACCGGAAACGGGAAGCTGCCGCCCAGCGCCAGCGTCAGGTCGCGTGCGGCTGCCAGCACATGGGGCCGGAAGCCCTCGTCGAAGCGGGGGGTGGGGCAGGTCAGGGTCAACGCACCCTTCAACTCGCCATCCGGCCCGAACACCGGCGACGATACGCCCGCGACGTCCGGGATGCGGTCTCCGGCCAGCGCGGCGACGCCCTCCTCCCGGATCTTCTGGTAGATCTCCCCTCGCGCGCCGCTGAACGCGCGCAATACGCGGCCGCCGGCACCGCGGTTGCGCGGCAGCAGTTCACCCGCCTTGGCATGATCGCGCACCGGCTGCGGCGAATCGACGCGGTACAGGCACAGGCGGTGCTCGCCCTGCTCGACGTGGAACGCCGCGCTTTCGCGCGTGGCCTGCACCAGTTGGCGCAGCACCGGCATCACCACCAGCTCCAGCGAGAACGAGGCGGAATACACCGAGTGCAGGCGCGCCACTTCCGGCCCCAGGCCGTAGCGGCCGTCGGTATGCCGCAGGATGAGGCGGGCATGCTCGAGCGACGCCAGCAGGCGCAGCAAGGTGCTCTTGTAGAGTCCCGAGCGCTGCGCCAGTTCGGCCAGGCTCAGGGTGGTATCGCCCAGGCGAAACGCGCAAAGCACGAACAAGGCCCGGTCCACGGCTACAGCGCCGCCGTCGGCGGCATGCTTGTCGGCTTCGGAGAGCTGGGCGGCTTTACGTGGCATGGAGAGACTTGGGCAGGAAGGGTAAATGGGATCAGCGGGCGGGCAGGAAGCGGCGGGAGCCGCCAGGTGCAAGCTGCATCCTGTATTGTCGCACCGAATTCCACGGTTCAGAACGGTGCCGACCTTGTCGATCGCTGCACCGGCACGGGAATGCCGGGGGCAAGATCCAGCGCCGGAGGCATTCCGACCATGTTCGGAGACGCGCCGCGCGTAGGGAGCCGGACGGTTCTGGCTGCCCGGTCGGACGGCGGGATATGCGCCGTCAGCGCCCGGGCGGAAACCAGCCACTCACCTGCGGAGCAGCGCGTCCTCAACGATGGTGCATGCCGCCGCCATGGAAGCCACCGTGCTCCATCCCGTGGAACGACCCGTGCGGCGCGCCGCGGAAGCCGCCGCGGAAGCCACCGGCCACGCCCGCGCGCGGCATGAACACGCGATGCATGTGATGGAAGTGATGGAAGCGGTCGACGAAGATAAAGCTCGCTCCGAAGCCGACGCCGACCGGCGCCCAGTACCAGGGATCGACATAGTAAGCCGGCGCCGGATAGGCCACCGCGCCGCCGCTGGTGTCCACCACCTGCCAGGTGCCATCGGGCTGCAGGCAGGCCAGGCCTACCACCTGTTGCTGCGTCCCGTCGATCTCCGCCTGCCCGACCACCTGCTGGCAAGGCGCCGAGCCCGTATCCCATGTACCTGCCTCCGCCATCTGCGCGGCCGCGGGCATGCCGAAACCGAGGCCGGCAAGCAATGCCGCCGCGGCACCAAGAACTTTGCCCATGATGTTGTCCCCGGTCCGAATACCCGACGTCGCGATGCGCCGGGCCTTGGCCCGCACGCATCCCACGGCACATCGGTTTGCCTGCCGGACCGCTGCCGCGCCTCCCTACACAGCCGCGGTCCTGCATGAGGTAAACGCAGCGGCGGCCCGCTTTATTCCGCGTTATTCGCTCTATTCTGTTTCATTCCATTTCATGCCCTGCCGCCGCCGAGAGCCAGGGCAGGCCCGCGGCCATGCCGCGGCAAGGCGCGCTAGCGCCAACCCTCCGGGTGACCGCCGAGGCTGGCGCAGACATCGCTCGCGATGGCGCGCAGCCGGCCCTCCTCCAGTTGGCCGGACAGGGCATAACCAGCGCCGCCGCTGACCCAGTAGAAGGTGCGGCGGTCCGCGCGGCGCAGCAGGCCGACGGAAGCCAGCGCGGGAGCCGCTGGCGAAATGTAGAGCGTGAGCCGCTCGCCGGTCCGATTCTGGTACATCAGTTGCGCGGCCGGCCCGCCCTCGCCCGGGAGCAGCCGGCCACCCATCAGCGCGTAGCCGTACTCGTCCAGCGAAGGAATGGTCAGCGTGCGCGCCAGCCGGCGCGACAGCCAGGTGCGCAGGTGAGCCTCGTCCACGGCAGCCACCTCGACGGGGTGGCGCTGTTCAGGGGCGTACACGGCGTACGCCGTATCGGCATGGCGCGCAAAGGCATGCGGATCGGCGCTTGCACCCGGCAGCCACGCCGCGCCAATACCCAGCGCCAGCGCAGCCGC
>NZ_JARJLM010000486.1 GCF_029335485.1 Cupriavidus basilensis | reverse complement strand
ACCGCCATGCCCCGGCCGGGCGGCCGGGGACGCGACATGGCGATGGATCCGCCCTGGTCAGTTGCCGATACCGAGCAGCTCGACTTCGAAGTTCAGCGTGGCGTTGGGCGGAATCGTGCCCGGCACGCCGCGCGAGCCATAGGCGGTCGGTCCCGGGCAGACCAGCTTGGCCTTGCCGCCAACCTGCATCTTCTGCACGCCTTCGGTCCAGCACGGGATCACGCGGTTCAGGGGGAAGGAAATGGGCTGGCCGCGCTTGTAGGAGCTGTCGAACTCGGTGCCGTCGGTCAGCGTGCCGCGATAGTGCACCTTGACCACATCCGAGGCCTTGGGCGTCGCACCCGTACCCTTGACGATGTGCTGGATGGACATGCCGGAGGGCAGGGTTTCGACCGCGGGGGCGGCTGCATGGGCGAGGGAGGCCATTCCAACGGCGGCGAGTAGCAGGGCAATCTTCTTCATGAGTCTGTTGTCTGTTGGTGTTGACTGGTTGGGAGGCGAGCGGCTGGACAGGCCGGAAAGGTAGCATCTTAAACCGGATGCGGATCTCCCCTGGGCCTGCGCTGACCGGAGCGCTGCGCCATGCCGGGCGCCGGACGTCTTTCCGGTCTCAGCCAGCCTGATTTGTGCCATGGCGCCCTGTAAATTACGCCATGCGGACTGGACACGCTGCTGATGCCTGGCACGGACTTCCCATACCATGCCGGCAGTTCTGCCCCGGCAAGGCGAAGCGACAATGACGCCAGCTATCTCCACCAGGGAGGCAAAAGGCTTCAGCCCGTACCGGCTGCGCGCCATGTTGCCGCGCATGCGCAGCCAGTAGCACCCGGCCGCAAACTTGGCTACAGTGGGAACCTCATTCAGCTTGCGTCATGCATGAGGATATCCATGGAAGCCCAGCGCCTGCAGTTCCCGGGAAGTGACGGTCAGCTACTCTCCGCGCGGCTGGATTTACCGGCCGGGCCGGTACGCACCTTCGCCTTGTTCGCCCATTGCTTCACCTGCGGCAAGGATGTGCTGGCAGCGACGCGGATCGCGCAGGCGCTGACGGCACACGGCATTGCCGTCCTGCGCTTCGATTTCACCGGCCTTGGCGGCAGCGGCGGCGACTTCGCCAATACCAATTTTTCCTCCAACGTGGCTGACCTGCTGGCGGCGGCGGACTATCTGCGGCAGCATCACCGGGCGCCCGCCTTGCTGATCGGCCATAGCCTGGGCGGCGCAGCCGTGCTGAGCGCCGCGCAGGGCATACCGGAGGCCAAGGCCGTGGTCGCCATCGCCGCGCCGAGCGATCCCGGCCATGTGGTCGGCCTGTTCGGCGACCAGGCTGCCCGCATCGAATCGGAAGGCGAGGCGGAGGTCAGCCTTGCCGGCCGTCCGTTCCGGATCAAGCGGCAGTTCATCGAGGATGTGGCTGAGCAGAAGCTGCTCGATAGCGTGGCGAAGCTGCGCAAGGCGCTGCTGGTCATGCATGCGCCGCAGGACGATACCGTCGGCATCGACAATGCCACCCAGATCTTCATTGCCGCCAAGCACCCGAAGAGCTTTGTCTCGCTGGACCGCGCCGACCACCTGCTCACACGCAAGGAGGACGCTGTCTATGTGGCCAACACCATCGCCGCATGGAGCCAGCGCTATCTCGGCATCGATACGCTCGAGGTGCCGGCCGCGGTGGCCGAGGAAGGGCTGGTGCGCGTGGAGGAGAACCACGCCGGCAAGTACCAGCAGCGCATCACCGCGGGGCCGCACCGGCTGCTGGCCGACGAGCCGGTTTCCTTCGGCGGCCTGAATGGCGGCCCGGCGCCCTACGATTTTCTGCTGGCCGCGCTGGGCGCCTGTACCGCCATGACCATGCGCATGTACGCCGAGCGCAAGGGCCTGCCACTGGAGCATGTGGCAGTGGCATTGCGCCACGAAAAAATCCACGCGGCCGACTGCGCGGAATGCGCCACGACCGAAGGCAAGATCGACTGGATCGAGCGGGAGATCACCATGCAGGGTCCGCTGGACGAGGCTCAGCGTGCTTCCTTGCTGGAGATTGCCGACAAATGCCCGGTGCACCGTACCCTGCATTCCGAAGTGGTGGTGCGCACCCATCTGGCGGCGACGGCCCCGGCATAGGCGGCCGGCGGCAAGGGACCCAGCCGCAGGAGCGGAGCCGTGGCTGCTCCCGCGGCTGTCGGCGCGCCGCTGTTCGCCGTGGCCTCAGACCAGGGTCGTCTCGATCCGCGATGCCGCCTTCAGGAACAGCGTCACCGGCGTGCGCTCGCAGATTTCCGCCAGCCGCTTGCGTTCGGCTTCACCCAGCCCGGCCGCGCTCACCCTGACTTCGCGCCGGATGAAACGCGCCTCGTCCTTGCCCTGGAAGACAGCCGTCACCTCGATCTCCGCCGCCGGCCACTGCTTGCGCTCCATGTACATCTTCAGGGTGATGGCTGTGCACGAGACCAGCCCGGACAGCACGAAGCCGAAGGGCGGCGGGCCCTGGTCGGTCCCCCCCAGCCCGGCGGATTCGTCGCCGACGAGCGGATGGGTGCCGGCCTGGAGATGCACCAGGTAGTTCGGATCGGCCTGGCCGATCCTGGCGGTGGCTTGGGAGCTTGACATGGCAATTCAATTCCATGGGTTGGTCGATGGGACCGATGGATGGGATGTTACGCAGGACCGTGCAAGTGGGGAAGGCCCGCGTGGCCCTGTTTGCTACGTACCTCCTGCACGCGCAGCGCAACCAGGCTCACTTTGGCGTGCCGGTGGGCATTCGGCGGGATCCATCGCAAGCTCGATGCCGCCGCATCGGGCGGCGTCTACACTGTAGGTACCGGTCGGCAAACTCGGGAGGGCGCATGGATTCAACGCAGGTCTTGCCGTTATTGCTGCATTTCGACCAGCACCTCGGCAGCGCCATCTCGGCGTACGGGACCCTGGTCTACGGCATCCTGTTCGCTGTCGTGTTCTGCGAGATCGGGCTGTTGCCGCTGTTTTTCCTGCCCGGCGACCCGCTGCTGTTCATCTGCGGCGCGTTCTGCGCCTCGGGAGCGCTGAAGCTCTGGATATTGATGCCGGTGCTGCTGGTTGCCGCGGTGGCGGGCAGCCTGCTGAACTTCGCGATCGGCAAAGCCATCGGCACGCGCGTGTTGGCCGGCGACTACCGCTGGATCCATCGCGATGCCTTGCGCAAGACGCATGATTTCTACCAGCGCCATGGCGGGCTGACCCTGCTGTTGTCTCCCTTCGTGTCCGTGGTGCGTACCTTCGCGCCGTTCGTCGCGGGTGTTTCCGCCATGCCGGCAGCACGCTTCGCGCTGGCAGCGAGTGCCGGCGCGGCTCTCTGGGTGATCTCGCTGCTGGTGGGTGGCTACCTCTTTGGCAATGTGCCGCTGGTGCGCGACCATATGAGCGCCCTGGTGCTGCTCGGTCTTGCGCTTGGTCTCGGCTCGCTGCTGGTGGCAAGCGCCTGGCGCGCGGTACGGGCCAGGCAGGGCGCGCGCGGCTGATTCCGGCGCGCCTGGCACTTGGGGTGGCGCGCGTGCGCGGTGCCGGCTTGCCTGCCGGTGCCACCGGCGGGGCAGCAGGGCTGTATTCCGCCGTCGCCGCTTCGCAAGCGCGGGATGAGGGGGATGCTTCAGGGGCAGGTCGAGTCATGATCCTTTTCCTCAGGCAGATGCGAGCCGCCCTGAGGGCCGCGATGCCTTGCGTGGAAAGCGCTGGCCGTCCTGCATGGGCTCACGTACCTCCTTCCTTACGGATGTCGACCCGGAGCCTCTTGCCCTCAGGCAGTGATCCGGCGTGTGCAATAGCTGTGCAGCCTTCATCGTTCTGTCATCAGCGCCACCCAGAATGCGCTCACTGTTGATGCAAGGAGAGTGGGATGACGCATGCGATCGAAGTGCGCGGCCTGACCAAGTCGTTCCAGGCGGGACGCCGTGCGCTGGATAACGTCGGCCTTGCCGTCGCTCCCGGTGAAATGGTTGCCCTGCTGGGCGCCTCGGGCTCGGGCAAGTCCACGTTGCTGCGGCATATGGCGGGTTTTATCGCGGCCGATGCGGCGGGCGCCGGCGAAGTGCTGGTCAATGGCCGCACCATCCAGCAAGGTGGCCGGCTGGCGAACGATGTGCGCCGCGCCCGGGGCGAGATTGGTTTCGTGTTCCAGCAGTTCAACCTGGTCGGGCGCCTCCCGGTCATCACCAATGTGTTGACGGGCATGCTGCCGCGCATACCACTGTGGCGCAGCCTGATCCGCTACTTCAGGAATGAGGAGATCGACGCCGGCCTCGATGCGCTTGCCCAGGTTGGTATAGACGACTATGCGTTTCGGCGGGCATCGACCTTGTCGGGCGGCCAGCAGCAGCGCGCGGCAATCGCCCGCACGCTGGTGCAGAACGCACGGGTGATCCTGGCCGACGAGCCCATTGCATCGCTCGACCCGGAGTCGGCGCGGCGCGTGATGGAGCTGCTGGCGCAGATCAACCGCAGCCGCAAGGTGGCGGTGGTGGTGTCCCTGCACCAGGTCGATGTCGCGATGCGCTACTGCACGCGCGTGGTCGCGCTGCGCCAGGGCAAGGTGGTCTACGACGGCCCCTGCGCGGCGCTCACGCCGGCCATGCTGCGTGACCTGTACGGCACGGAAGCCGCCGAACTGCTGCCCGATGGGGCGGGGTTCGACGTCCCCGCGCCAGCCGTGATCGCCGGCAGTCTGGCGGCGGCCTGATTTTCACCAGGATTCCACTGTTTTTTTGCAAGTCTTTCCGTAAGCACCCCCATATGGCTTTTCCACGGAGTTCCCTCATGCTGCGCAGAACCCTTGTTGCCCTGATCGTCACGAGCGCCGCCGGCGCGCTCTGCTTGCCCGCTTTTGCCCAGGAGAGCAAGACGCTGAGCATGGGCTTTATCTCGACGGAGACCTCGTCCAATCTGAAGTCCGCATGGCAGCCTGTGGTCGACGACCTGGGCAAGCAGCTGGGCGTCACGGTCAAGCCGTTCTTCGCCTCCGACTACGCCGGCATCATCGAAGCCATGCGCTTCAACAAGGTGCAGGTCGCCTGGTTCGGCAACAAATCGGCTATCGAAGCGGTGGACCGCGCCAATGGCGAAGTCTTTGCCTCGGTGATCGACAAGGACGGCAATCCGGGGTATTGGTCGCTGCTGATCGTCAATAAGGACAGCAAGCTGAAGACGCTGGACGACGTGCTCAAGCAAGGCAAGACGCTGAGCTATGGCGCGGGCGATCCGAACTCGACCTCCGGTACCGCCGTGCCGGGCCACTACCTCTGGGGTGCCCACAATATCGATCCGAAGGCTTTCTTCAAGACGGTACGCGTGAGCAACCACGAGACCAACCTGCTGTCGGTGCTGAACAATCAGGTGGATGTGGCGGTAACACCGAAAACATGGAGCGCTACCGCATCAATACGGGCAAGAACGCCTATGACCAGATACGGGTGCTGTGGAAGTCGCCGTTGATCCCGGCGGACCCGCTGGTCTACCGCAAAGACCTGCCGGCCGACGTCAAGGCCAAGGTCAAGGCCTTCTTCGTCAGCTACGGCAAGGGTGCCGACGCCGCGCGCGAGAAGGAGAACCTGGCCAAGCTGACCTATCAGGGCTTCCGTCCGTCCACCGACGCGCAACTGGTGCCGATCCGCCAGATCGAGCTGGCCAAGGAAAAAAGCAAGATCGAGACCGACACCACGCTGGCGGCCGCCGACAAGGAAAAACGCCTGGCCGATGTCAGCCGCAGGCTGGCCGAACTGGACAAGATCGCGGCTGGCGCGCAGTAAGCCCATCGCGCCTGCGCCAGGCGATTGCCAGGCGCAACCCCGGTGCGCGGCCCGTCCCGATGCGGGGGCGGGCCATCGCCGCGTCCGGGTGTACTCATGGCCTGCCCCGGTTCGCCGCCGTCCGATTCCGCGGCATTGCCGTTTTCATTGCTGTTTGAGCTTCCTGCCTTCATGCATTCTCGCGTCACCCCCGCCATGACCCCAGCCATTCCGCCTCGTGCCGCCCGCCCGCCGCGTGCCAGCCTGCCAGTCCTGTTCGTCTGGGCGGTAGTGCTCGCCTTGCTGGCGTTGTCATGGAAGGGGGCCGACATGCGTCCGCTCGCCCTGTGGACAGATTCCGGCAATATGGCGAGATTCGCCGCAGACTTCTTTCCGCCCAGCTTCCGCGACTGGCGCATCTATGTGGACGAGATGCTGGTGACGGTGCAGATCGCCATCTGGGGCACGTTCATTTCCGTGGTGCTGGCGGTGCCGCTGGGCCTCGCATGCTCGTCCAATATGGTGCCGGGCTGGGTCTACCAGCCGATGCGGCGCGTGATGGACGCCTGCCGCGCCATCAACGAGATGGTCTTCGCCATGCTGTTTATCGTGGCCGTGGGGCTGGGGCCTTTTGCCGGCGTGCTGGCGCTTGCCGTGCATACCACCGGCGTGCTTGCCAAGCTGTTTTCCGAGGCGGTCGAAGCGATCGACCCGCGCCCGGTGGAAGGCGTGCGCGCCACCGGCGCCGGCGCCCTCGAGGAGATCGTCTACGGCGTGATCCCGCAGGTGCTGCCGCTGTGGATCTCCTACGCGCTGTACCGCTTCGAGTCCAATGTGCGTTCCGCTTCGGTGCTGGGCATCGTTGGCGCGGGCGGCATCGGTACCGTACTGTGGGAAATCATCCGCAGCTTCCAGTATGCCGAGACCTGTGCGGTCATGATCATCGTCATCGCCTTTGTCACGCTGATCGACCTGCTGTCGTCGCAGATCCGCAAGGCGCTGATCTGACGCGCCGGCCACCAGATACTCCACGCCAATCATCATGACGATTCTCCGGCGCATCGAAATTCTTTTTTCCGGCCATGGCACCGCCTTCTACGGCGGCGAGGCCATCACCCAGACCGAGCACGCGCTGCAGTGCGCGCAACTGGCCGAACAGGCCGGCGATCCCGAATCCCTGGTGGTGGCCAGCCTGCTGCACGATCTCGGCCACCTTGTGATGGCAGAGGACAGCAGCACCGACATGCGGCACCAGGAAGTGGGGGCGGACCTGCTGGCCGTCGGGTTCGGGCCCGATGTGACCGAGCCGGTGCGCCTGCACGTAGCGGCCAAGCGCTACCTGTGCGCCACGGACCCGGCCTACCACGCCACGCTGTCCCCGGCTTCGCAGCACAGCCTGGTCCTGCAGGGCGGCCCCTGCGATGCTGCCCAGGCCGAAGCCTTCATCGCCCGCGCCCATGGCCCGGCCGCGGTGCGGCTGCGGCGCTACGACGACCTCGCCAAGGTGGTTGGCCTTGCCACGCCGCCGCTGGCGCATTACCTTCCCATGGTGGCGCGCTGCATCCGGCGCGCCTCCTGAGACGTGGCCAAGATCCCCCATCGAAGCGGAAACCAGGACCGGATCCTGCATGGACAAGCCAATTGAAAGCGCCGCCGGCGGCCTGACGCTGCATGAGGTCCGGGGCAGCGACGGCGAGCTCCTGCAGGTGGCCGGCTTGCTGTCCGAGATGGACGGCGAGCCGCCGCTCTCCTTGCCACGCATGCGCACGCTGTTCGCGCAGCTCCAGGCGATGCCGCATTATCGCTGCTACCTGATGCGCGGCGCCGCCGGCGAGCCGCTCGGCACGTTCTGCCTGCTGGTATTCCCGGTGCTGGCGCACGAGGGGCGCAACGAGGCCATCGTCGAGAGCGTGGTGGTAACGCACGCGGCGCGGGGCAGCGGGGTGGGCTCCGCCATGATGCAAGCCGCCATGCGCCTGGCACGGGAAGCCGGCGCCGACAAGCTGGCGCTTTCGTCCAACGCCAAGCGGCTGCAGGCGCACCAGTTCTATCGCAGGCTTGGTTTTACCGAGCATGGGGTCAGCTTCAGCATTGCGTTGCTGGAGGCCCCTGAGCGTGCATGAATCCCTGCTGGGAATTTTCATCCGTGCGCCGATAGCCACCGCGACCGGCAAAGCCGCGCGGGACCGGATGCATCGCAAGCCAGGTCAGCTGCCAACGTCGATGGCGTCGACGCGATCGGGATAGAAGGCCAGGTGACCGGCGATGGCGGCGACGGCTTCGTAAGGCGCCTCGTAGGTCCATACGGCGTTGCGGCCACGCTCGCCCGCGGCGGGGATGCTGTAATACGCGCAATCGCCTTTGTACGGGCAATAGGTCTTGTGTCCGGTGCGCTCCAGCATCGCCATGTCGACATCTTCGCGCGGGATGTACTGGACCGCCGGGTAGGACGCTTCGCGCAGTGTCAGGGCCGCCCGCGTGTCGGCGACGATCCGCCCGCCGATGGTGACCACGACGCGGCCGCCCTGCGGCCCGATGTCGATCGGATGGTCGGGGCCGGGTACTTTGACTGTTTTGGCTTGCATGGTGACACCGTTTCTTCCTTGCGCCGGACCGGGCCATTCCGGTTGAGCCAACCAGGCCGCGCCTGCAAGAGATGAAGAAATCGCCACGGAGGCGACGGGGGCCGGGGAGAGAGGGAGACCGGCTACATCGGGAACCATAGCAGGGGACTGCGCCGGAAAAAAGCGCCGCGGTGGAATACTGCGCTCAGCATTGGCTAACAATGCGGCAGGGCCTGGTGCGTCAGGCGCAGCAATGCGTTGGCCGCATCTTCCAGCGCGCCGCTATTGTCGATCACCGACAGGCGGCAGCCTGCCGGCACCGCGAACGGTTCGCCGGCGCGCTGCAGGCGCCGGACGATGGCCTGTTCGTCTTCGCGGCCGCGCAGGCGCAGCCGCTGCCCGAGTACCTGGGGGCGCACGCTGACCTGCACCGCGTGCAGGGCGGGATAGCGGGCGTGGGCGCGGGCGAGGTGTTCGCGTGATCCGTTGACCACCACGCAACAGCCTTGCGCGAGCCAGTCGTCGAGTTCAGTGCCGATGCCGTAGTGCAAGCCGTGGCTGCGCCAGTGCAGTGCGAAGCCGCCCTGCGCGGCGCGGTGTTCGAACTCGGCGGGGGTGATGGCCACACTGGCCTCGTCGGCACTGCTGGGGCGCGTGATGTAGCGTTGCGCCACCAGCACACGGTCATTGCCGCCAAGCCGGTCGCGCAGCACGCGCAGCAGCGAATCCTTGCCGCTGCCGGACGGGCCCATCAGGTAGATCAGGCCGTTGCCAGCCGCCGGAGCGCTGGCTCCCCTGGCAGCCGCGGCAGCCGCCGATGTCATGCCGCGCTCTCCAGCATGGCTGCCCCGACGCCATCGGCAGTGCTGCCGTCGAAGCCGTAGTGGCGCGCCGTCACGAACGGCGCGTCCGGCGCCGGCTGCACGAACAGGCTGACATCGCGCACCTGCATCGGCGTGTGCAGCAGGGTGCCGCTGGCGGTTTGCAGCATGGCGACGGCATCGGCCTGCGCGGCCTGGTCCAGCAGGCCGGTCAGGGTGATGTGGAAGATAAAGGTCTCGAAGGCATACGGGTAGCCCCAGGCGTCCAGCATGCGCCGTGCCGCTTCACCCAGCTGGCCTGGTTTGCGGCGCGCCAGTTCCGCGCTGGTGGGCGGCGCGCGGAAGGCATCGAGCTCCCGTACCGCCGCGTCCGCCAGCGCGTGCATGCGCGCATTGGCGCCGGCGTCGCTGCCGAGGCACCAGGCCAGGAAGCCGCGCAGGTTGCGCAGCGCCAGTGGTGCGGCGAAGGGCTGGCGATCCCGTGCGAAGGCGCGCATCGCGGCGTCGAGTTCGGCCGGGGTGCGGCCCTCGGCAAGGCGGAACGGGGCCTTGAGGGTGGCATGCAGGCCGTAGTGGGCCGGCGCCTCGGTCCAGCGCGCGATGCGGCCGTCGCCGGGAGCCGTGCGCGCGAGCACTGCGCCCGTGTCGGCGCAGCGGCCCAGCCAGCGTGCGCCGAACTCGCGGAAGGGCGCGGCGGGGTTGAGGTAGATGGCGTAGCGGTAGGCACGGCGCAAAGGGCTCGGCTGCGACTCCATCGGCGCATCGGATAGCGGGCCGGGCAGCGAATCCGGTATGGCGTTCGGCATCGGGCTTGGCATTGGGCTCTGGCGTGATCGGGGATCGGAGAAGGGTCAGGCGGCGCGCAGCTCGCCGCCGGACAGCACCAGCGGGAAGGGGCGCGTGGCATGCCGCAGCACGCCGCCGACGATGGCGGCGCAGACCTGCGGCAGGGCGGGATCGCGGTCGTCGACGATGATGGCGTCGGCACGCAGGCCCGGGCTCAGCGCGCCCCGGTCGCTCATGCCGGCGGCGCGCGCCGGGTTGCGCGAGACCAGATCCCAGGCGGCGGGCAGCGGCAGCACGCCAAGCCGGGCTACCTGGAACGCCGCCTGCAGCGGCGCGGGATAGTAATAGTCGGAGGCCAGCACATCACACAGCCCGGCGGCGATCATTTCGGTGGCGTCGGGTGCGCCGGTGTGGCTGCCGCCGCGGATCACGTTGGGCGCGCCGAATACGGCGTGATTGCGCAGGGCGCGCGCAGCGCGGGCCACGTCGACAGTCAGCGGGAATTCAGCCACCGTGCAGCCATGCTGGTGATAGCGCTGGCGCGTGGCGGCATCGCCATCGTCGTGGGAGGCTACCTGCAGGCCGGCGGCGCGGGCTGCGGCGATCAGCCGGGCCACGGCCGCGGGCACCTCGCCAGCCTGCGTGGCGGCCTGCTCCAGCCGCTGCCGGAAGGTGGCCGTATCGCATTCGGCGCGTTCGGCGTACTGCGCCAGCTTGCGTGCGTCGTGCAGGCGGGTGGCCATCAGTGGCAGGTGGTCGTTGATGGCAAGGAAGCGTACCTTGCCGGCGTTGATCCATGCCAGCGCGGTCTCCAGCCCTGCCAGGTGATGCGCCTCGAAACGCAGGTGCACGTAGTGTCGCGCGCCCAGCGTGCCGCGCATGCGCTCGATGCCGTCGAACATGCGCTGTGCGTAGGCCTCGCCGCGCAGCCCGCCTTCCCACGACAGCGTCACGCCATGAAATTCCGTGGTGATGCCGTGCGCGAGCAACTGGCGGTCGACATCGAACAGCGCGCTGGTGTAAGGGAAACTCACGCCCGGGCGCGGCATGACCGCACGTTCGAAGGCGTCGCCGTGGATGTCGACGATGCCGGGCAGCACCAGCAGGTCGCCTGCATCGAGCGCAGGACCGGACGCGGCGGCCGGCCCGGCCAGGCAGCCGTCGCGGAACGCGAAGGCGGCCGGCGCAATGCCGCCGGTGGTAAGAACGCGGCGGCCGCTCAGGCCGGCGAGGATGGGGTGGAATGTGTGATTGGAATCCATGCTGGCGACCTTAGCGCGGGCAGATGACAAGCGGATGTCTAGACCAATTGGGTGGTTGGGGTGTTGCCGGATACTGCGTTCTTTATTGCGTTCTCTACTGCGTTCTTGATTACGTGCGAAGGCGAAACTGTAGTGTGTATCCGATGCAGCGCATCGGGCTCGGCATATTACGTTGCCGTCATTCCTGGTCGGTCACGGTCAACTGCACCCAGTCGCCGGCAAACCGTACCACGCTGTATTGCAGCGGCGTGCCGTCCGGATCCACATTGAGTGCTTCCACCTGCAGGATCGGCCGCGTCTTGGGCTGGTTGAGCTGGCGTGCCACCGGTGCGGTCGGCATGGCGGCGGTGATGCGCGACCATTTGCGGGTGTAGTCGGCGATGCCGAAATGGGCGAATGCCTTGGAAATCGACAGGCGCTCCCGCAACTGCGCGTCCATGTCGGGAAAGCGGGTGGCGTCGAAATAATGCTCCGCCACGTCGATGGTGCGGGCTTCGGCCTTGCCCAGCATCTGCACGCGCAGGATCGGCGCGCTGCGCGCCAGGCCCAGGTGTTTGGCGATCTCGGGCGCGCGCAGGGTTTGCGACTCGAGCACCTCGATATGGCCGCGCATGCCCTGGCTGGCCAGGTTCTGGGAAAAACGGGTACGCCGCCCGATGGCGTAGTCGATGGCGTGCTCCTGCACGAAGGTGCCGCGTCCTTGCTCGATACGCACCAGCCCGTTCTGCTCCAGTTCGCCCATGGCGCGGCGGATGGTGTGCCGGTTGACGGCGAACCGGCTGGCCAGCTCGGGCTCGGGCGGCAGCCGCTCGCCCGGGACATAGAGCTTGTTGCGGATGTCGAGCGCCAGGGCTTCGCCGATCTGGCGCCATACTGCGACTCCCGAACCCCGTTCGACTTCCTGTTCCACCATCGCGTCCTGCCTTTTCGTCATCCTGCGTTAATGATTGATGTGCTTCAATGCACGTTTGGATGCGATTGTGCCTCATCCGCGCCGCATCGTGGGTGGGGCAGGACACCCTTGGCGGGCGTCATCAAAGCTTCATCTGCCTGTGTTCTAGTTCGGCCATGGATGGTATTCTACATCTAAACGTATAGACGTATAGGGGATGTAAAATGGATCGAACCGATGCCGATACCGGTGCCGGCATGCAGGACGGCACGGCCGACCGTCATCAGGCAGCGCAGGCAGCCCGCGCCGCCTGGCTGCGCGTGCTGGTACTGGCTGCCCCGGCAGCCCTGGAACAGGCCGTCGGCCGGCTTGGCGCCTTGCCGGCCTATCGCCTGCTGCGCAAGCCGGAATCTGGCATGGCCATGGTGCGTGGACGGGCGGGCGGCACGGGCGCGCAGTTCAACCTCGGCGAGGTCAGCGTGACGCGCTGTGCCGTGACGCTGGACGCCGGCGTGGTCGGCGTCGGCTATGTGCAAGGCCGCGCGCATCGCCAGGCGGAGCAGATCGCGCTGCTGGATGCGTTGTTGCAACTCCCCGAATGGCATCAACGCGTGCACACCGAAGTGGTCGCGCCGCTGGCGCAAGCCCGCGCGGCCAGTGCCAGGCAAGAGGCCGCGGTGGCGGCGCAGACGAAAGTTGAATTTTTTACCATGGTGCGTGGAGAGGACTGAGATGCCAGCCCAATCGATCGCCGCCCCGGCGGCTGGATTCGACAAGACGCCCTCGGGCCATCACGGTGGCGCTGCGCCGATGCTGCTGCCTGGTTTCGAGGATCCCGTGCATGCCGCCCAGCGGACCTTCCGCGCGGCGCTGGACGCCATCTCCCATCCGGGCAGCATTGGCGTGCTGGCAGAAGCCTGCGGCGTGCCGGACGGCTTGTCGCCGGCGCTGAGCGCGCTGCTGCTGACGCTGGTCGATGGCGATACGCCGCTGTGGCTGCCGCCGCAAACGCCCGAGGGCGTGCGTGCTTTCCTGCGCTTTCATTGCGGCTGCCCGCTGGTCGCCGAAGTGGGGCAGGCGGCATTCGTGGCAGTGCCGGCCGGCCATGCCGTGCCCGAACTGGCGGCTTGCGCGCAGGGCGATCCGGCCTATCCCGACCGTTCCGCCACGTTGCTGCTCGAAGTGGTATCGCTGACGGGTGGCCCGGCCGTCACGCTGCGCGGCCCCGGCATCGAGAGCCGCGCCACGCTGGCCGCGCAGGGCCTGCCTGCCGGCTTCTGGCCCCAGTGGCATGCCAACCATGCGCGTTTCCCGCTCGGCGTGGACGTGCTGCTGACCAGTGGCGATAGCCTGTGCGCGCTGCCACGCACCACGCAAGTGGAGGATTGATATGTACGTTGCTGTCAAAGGTGGCGAACGCGCCATCCTCAATTCGTACCGCATGCTCGACGACTACCGCCGCGGCGACCGCGCCGTGCCGGAGTTGACGCTGGCGCAGGTGCGCGAGCAGATGCCGCTGGCGGTGTCGCGCGTGATGGCCGAGGGCTCGCTGTACGACCCGCACCTGGCCGCGCTGGCCATCAAGCAGGCGGCCGGCGACCTGATCGAAGCCGTGTTCCTGCTGCGTGCCTATCGCACCACGCTGCCGCGCTTTGGCTATTCTGTCGCGCTCGATACGGGTGCCATGCGGCTGCAGCGCCGGATCTCGTCCACCTTCAAGGATGTGCCGGGCGGGCAGGTGCTGGGCCCCACCTACGATTACACCCAGCGCCTGCTCGATTTCACGCTGGAGGCCGAGCGCGAGAGCGAGCCCCTGGCGCCGGCGGCGGCCACGCTGGATACACGTATGCCCCGCGTGACCGACTTGCTGCGCCAGGAGTCCCTGATCGAGCCCGAGACCGTGCCCGCGCACGATCCGGCGCCGCCCGACCTGACGCGCGAGCCGC
>NZ_JARJLM010000485.1 GCF_029335485.1 Cupriavidus basilensis | reverse complement strand
GCCACGCTCTCTGCCCCCATGGGGAGAGGGGCGGATTGGCGAGGAGCCACAACAAGCGAAGCCAACTGTTTTGTCCGAAGCCAAGGGACATCACCCAGCACGTCCGCCCGGACAGTGGCACACTTGCGGTTTGCCGGATTCCCCGTCTTCGCCTTACCGCTGTCTTATCCCTGCCCCGCCTTTACCTTTCCTCAGTCCCACCACCGATGGAGCAAGCCACCATGCCTGACAACAGCCAATGGATCCGAGTCGAAACCGAAGGCGGCGCCTTCGATGCCTACCTCGCCCTGCCCCCCGGCGGCAATGCCGCCAATGCCCCGGGCATCGTGCTTGTGCAGGAAATCTTTGGCGTCAATGAGCATATTCGCGCCGTGGCGGACCAGTACGCGCTGGACGGCTATGTGGTGCTGGCGCCCGACGTGTTCTGGCGCCAGGCGCCGCGCGTGGAACTGGGCTACGCCGGCGACGACATGGCCCGCGCGCTGGAGCTGCGCCAGCAGGTCGACGTGGAACTGGCGGTCAAGGATCTCGCCGCGACTGCCAAGACCCTGCGCGCCCGGCTGGGCGCGGGCGCAAGGATCGCCGCGGTCGGCTATTGCTTCGGCGGCCTGCTGTCCTACCTGGCCGCCGCGCGTGGCCTGGTCGATGCGGCGGTTCCGTACTACGGCGGCGGCATCCAGAACAACCTGCAGGAAGCAGCCAGCATCAAGGTGCCGGTGCAATTCCATTACGGCGCGCTCGATGCGCATATTCCCGGCGAAGCGGTCGAGCGCGTGCGTGCCGCGGTAGCCGGCAACCCGCACGCGGAAATCCATGTCTATGCGCAGGCCGATCACGGCTTCAACTGCTGGGCGCGCGGCTCCTATCACCAGCCTTCCGCCGTGCTGGCCCATGGCCGC
>NZ_JARJLM010000484.1 GCF_029335485.1 Cupriavidus basilensis | reverse complement strand
CCACCGACTGGCCCGCGTTCACCGCACGCAGCAGCCACGCGGGCATGGGGCCCTCGCCATCCCAGACCTGCCCTTCGGCATTGCGATAGCGGCGCGCTGGTGCAGGCGCTGGTGCAGGCGCTGGTGCAGGCGCTGGCACCGGCGCCGCTTCGGAAGCCGCCACCACCGGCTCGGACACCTTTGCTGCTGCCTGCGCAGGCATGGGCTTCACTGCATGCGCTTTATGCGCGGGCACGGACATGGTGACCCGCGCCGGCGCCGGCGCTACCGGCCCGGTTGACGCAGGCGCGGTCGTCGGCGTGACTGCGGACATCACGCTGGGCGTTGCTGCGGGCGTCATTGCCGGCGCGGCCAGAGGCACCGCCGACAGCGCTGCCGCTGCAGGCGTCGCTGCAGGTGTTACCGCCGGCGCTGGCATCCGCTCGGGAACACGTTTCCGCCCTTCCCCTTTCCTTGACGGCACGGGCGCCACCGCCGGTGGTGCCGTGACCGGCGCCGCCGGCAAAAGCGCCGCTGCCTGCGCCGGCGCCTGCGTGGGCGTCGATGTGGATCCGGCTGCGACGGGAGGCGATGCCGTGGCGGCAATCGCTGCCGCCACGCGGGCAAAGCAGCCTGCCGCCTCTAGCTCGTCCATGGAAATGCCGAGTCGCTCCATCTGGACACGAATCCACACGATAGCAGCGACTTTCTTGACGTCGGCGGGAACTGAAGAACGCATGGCGGAAGACACAATAAATGCAGATAGGAGAAACGGCGCCCGGCCTTGGATGCGGCTTGCGCCGCACACCGGTCATATTGAAGATCGCACATGATAGCCGAGCGCGGCCCGGGTCTCCGCGCAGTCTCCAATTTACCCCGCTCTTGCGCCCGTCCGCATGGCCGGAAACCGCCTCCAGACAGGCCGGGCGGACCACGCATAGTGCGCGGCCTGCCCCCATCGCGACACCCGCTTTCACGCCGCTCCGGCTGCCCCTGCAAGCCCTTGCCATGCTGCAAAATCCACACAACTCAAATGCGAACGATTATCATATGCAACTTCCGGACAGCCTGCGGCGCGAGCGCAAGATGCGCCACCCCGCACCGCCCATCCATTCTGAAAGGACCCATCGCCAATGAATCGTCTCATTCTCTCCGCCCTGCTATGCGGCGCCGTGCTTGGCGGCACCGCACAGGCGCACCAGGTCTGGCTCGAGCAGACGCCCGCGGCCGCCCGGTTGTATTTTGGCGAGTTCAACGAGAACCTGCGCGAGACCTCGCCTGGCTTGCTGGACAAGTTCGTGCAATCCAGCGCCATCCTGGTGACCGCAAGCGGCGAGCAGCCGCTCAAGGTCGACAAGGCCGCCAGCGGTTTCGTGCTGTCGGCGCGCGCAGGCGCGGGCGAATCCATCGTCGCGCAGGAAACGGGCTATCCCCTGCTTGAGCGCAAGGAGGGCGACAAGGTCATCCGCACCGCATGGACGCCGGCCGCGCGGCTGCTGGGCGCCGGCTATGCCGGCAATGCGCCCAAGCTGGCGCTGGACATCCTGCCGACCGGCCGCGCCGGGGAGTATCAGGTGTTCTACGCCGGCCGGCCGCTGCCGAAAGCCAAGGTGGGCGTGGCGGTGCAGTCCGGCTGGGGCCGGGAGCTGCGCACCGACGAGCAGGGCATGGTCCGCCTGGCGCAGCCGTGGCAGGGCACTTACGTGCTGGAGGTGCACCACGTCGACAAGACTGCCGGCGAGCGCAACGGCAAGCCGTATGACATCGCCAGCTATGTCACCACCTTGTCGCTGACGCAGGCTGATGGCCTGCCCGCGCTGCCGGCGGCCCCGGCGGCCGCGCCCAACAAGTGAGGGAGAAGCCGACATGGGGCTGAGCCAGACCGGCCGCTATCGCCTGGGCGTTGCTTCGCGCGTGGTGGCCGCCATCGGCGGCGGATACGTGCTGGCAGCGGTGGCCACCGGCCTGCTGGCCGTGCTGCTGCCGCTGCCGCCCGCCGAGGCGGTCATGACCGCGACGCTGCTGTCGTTCTCGCTGTATGCGTGCTCGGTGCTATGGGTGTTCGCCGCTGGCAGCGCATGGCAGGCCTGGGCCGGTGTGGCGCTGCCGGCTGCGGTGCTCGGCGCCGTGCTGGCCCTGCTGCGGAGCGCCTCATGAAGGCCGGCCTGCGTCAGTCGATGGCCTGGCTGCACAGTTGGTCCGGGCTGCTGGTGTGCTGGGTGCTGTTCCTCGTGTTCTGCGCCGGCACGGCCAGCTATTTCAAGGACGAGATCACGCTGTGGATGAAGCCGGAACTGCACCGGGCGGCCACCAAGCCGGTCTCCAGCGCCGCAGCGGTAAGCCGCGCGGTCGAATTCCTGCAGCGCAACGCGGCGGACTCGCCGCGCTGGTTCATCAGCCTGCCCGACGGGCGCAATCCGGCGGTGCAGGTGCTGTGGATGCGCCCGCCCGGCGCGCCGGCCTCGGGCATCGGCGGCGGCCGCGGGCGCTTCGAGACCCGCATGCTCGACCCCGCCACCGGTGCCTTCCTGCAGCAGGTGCGCGACACGCGCGGCGGCGAGTTTCTCTACCGCCTGCACTTCGACCTGTATTTCATGCAGGCGCTGTGGGCGCGCTGGATCGTCGGCTTCTGCGCCATGTTCATGCTGGTCGCCATCCTCAGTGGCATCATCACGCACCGGCGCATCTTCCAGGACTTCTTCACCTTCCGGCCACGCAAGGGCCAGCGGTCCTGGCTCGACGCGCACAACGCCACTGCCGTGCTGGCGCTGCCCTTCCATCTGATGATCACCTATACCGGCCTGGTGACGCTGATGTTCATGTACATGCCGTGGGGCGTGCAGACCGCGTACCAGGGCAACCTGCAAGCCTTCAATAGCGAGGTCTTCGGGCGCGCGCCGCAGGGCAAGCCGAGCGGACTGGCAACCCCGCTGACGCCGGTGGCGCCGCTGGTGGATCAAGCCATGCGCCATTGGGACGGCGCACCGCCCGGCCGGATCGTGATCAACCTGCCTGGCGACGCCAATGCCACCGTCACGGTGTCGCGCAGCGGCGGACGATCGATGTCCGCGGACGAGCCTTCGATGCGCTTCAACGGCGCCACCGGCGCCCTGGTCGCAACGGTGGGCGACGCCCCCGCAGCCGCCATCCAGACCCGCGGCGTCATGGTGGGGCTGCACGAGGCGCATTTCGCCGGCCCCCTGTTGCGCGCACTGTTCTTCATGAGCGGGCTGGCGGGTTGCGCCATGGTCGCCACCGGTGCGCTGCTGTGGGGGGTAAAGACGCGCCAGGGCCAGGCCCGGGCACTGGCAGCCGGCGCGCGTCCCGGCCTCGGCCTGCGGCTCGTCGATGCCCTCAATATCGGCGCCATAGCCGGCCTGCCGATCGCGTTCGCCGCCTACTTCTGGGCGAACCGCCTGCTGCCGGTGGCAACGGCGCATCGCCCGGACGCGGAGATCCACGCCTTCTTCATCACCTGGGCGGTGGCTGCCGTACTGGCGCAGTGGCGGCCGACGCGCGGCATGTGGCGCGCGCAGATGTGGGCCGGCGCGCTGATGCTGGCCGGCATTCCCGTGCTCAACGCCGTCACCACGGACACCCACCTGGGCGTGACCCTGCTGCAAGGGCAGGGGCCCGCTGCCGTGGCCGGCTTCGACCTGACGGTGCTGGCGCTGGGCATCGCCCTGGGCGGAGCGGCGCATCTCCTCGGCCGGCGCAAGCCTGCGCCCGCACGACGTGCCGCGCCCGCCAAGGGTACCGGCATGCCAGCGTCCGACGCGACAGGTGCGGCATGAACGCGAGCCTTGGTTTTCTCACTGCCCTGGCATTCACCTTCAGCGGCTTTGCCGCGCTCAGCCAGACGCTGGATCGCCACTATGCCGAGCGCAATGGCCGCGGCGCCTCGCCCGGCGTATCCGAGCGGCTGCGGCTGCATGGGCTGGGCTGGACCGCGCTGGCCCTCGCCCTGGCGGCCTGCGTGCGGCAGGAAGGCTGGCCCATGGGCACGGCCTCCTGGATCGGCACCCTGACGGCCGGTGCGCTGCTGCTCGTGCTGCTGCTCACCTACGCGCCGGCAATCGCGGTGCGCGCGGCCCGCTGGGCTGGCGCGCTGGGCGGATGCGCAATGCTGCTGTCGGGCATGGTCCACTGACAGCGCCGCATGGACATGGCGGCTATCATTACGGCCATTCCAACTCACCGCCGCCATCCGGCAAGCCATGCCTGACAATGCCCCCGCCAATCAGCCCTATGCGCTGGAGAATCCTTTTCTCGAATCCCTGGATGTCGCCATCGTCGAATGGCAGCCCGATCTGGTACGCATGTCGCTGATGCCGCAGGCCGCGCATGTCAACAATACGGGCGTGGTGCAGGGCGGCATCCTGGCCACGCTGCTGGACGCGGCGGCCGGGTACGCCGGCCTGTTCCCGGAGAACGGCGTACGGCGCGCCGCCACCACCATCTCGCTGAACGTCAACTATGTCTCTTCCGCCCAGGTGGAACCGCTGCAGGTGGTGGGCCGGCGCGTGGGCGGCGGGCGGCGGGTGTTTTTCTCCAACGCCGAAATCACCGACAGCCATGGCCGGCTGATCGCCACCGCGCAGGCGGCGTTCCGCCGCAAGGATCCTGTCTAGGAGCTGTTCACATTTGCGCAGAAAAACCTATAGCATGGCTCGGCTAATTTTCCGGTTCAAGTTGCAGTGATGGACATACAGGTGATCAATCCCGATGCGTTTCTGGAGACGGCCAAGGGAAGGGTGTGGACTCCGGAGAGAAGTAAAGCGGCATGGTCAAGCAGCTTCGCGGCGCTTGAGCATGCTTTAGCCGGTCACGTGGAAAGTCCCCCGCAGATCCTTGTCGTCTGTGGAGTGCAAGGGGCGGGGAAATCGTACTGGATTAGCAGGCACGCGCATGAGCATGCGCCGTGTATCTGCTTTGATGCCGCCTTGCCTGGCGCAAGGCACCGCAAGCCAATCATAGATATTGCACGTCAAAGAAATGCAGCAATACACGCGATCTGGATTGACACGCCGCTTAACGTCGCAAAGATACGGAACGCACAGAGACCAGTGGATAAGCGCGTCCCCGACGAAAGTATCGAAAGCGTAGCTTCCCTCTTTGAACCTCCAACAGTTGAGGAGGGATTCGCGTCAATCACCCGGATCCAAGGCGACTAACTCGATCTTGCGTTCCCTCCATGTCAGGATACTTGTCGCTTCCGTCTCCTTGGTGAAGCAGAATGGAGGGCGGGCTGCCGGTGCGGCCTATCCATGGCACCGCTTCGAGGAACCAGCGATTGTCGATAGCCGTTCGACCCCGATCGCCTTCCTTGCCCGGCAAGATCGCTTCGACTTTTTTCCATTCATCGTCACTCAGCAGCGTTCGAATCATCCTGTCCTGCTCACGCAGATGACAGGATGTGAACACATTTCGGCAAATGTAAACAGGGCCTGGTGTCCTCTGCCGCCGCAGCGGCGCCGCGGGCGGGCCTCATTCGCGCGCCGGCAACGGCGGTGCGATCTCCTCGAGCGGCCGTTTTTCCGCATTGACCGCATAGCGCAAGGCGAACAGGCCGGCGCCGATCACCAGCGCTGCGCCGACTCCATAGCCGGCGGCCACTGCCCCGCGGCTGCCGCTTTCGATCAGGGCGCCGAACAGGAGCGGGCCGGCAAAGCCGCCGGTGCCGGTCCCCACCGCGTAGAACACGGAGATAGCCAGCGCCCGGGTTTCCAGTGGAAACACCTCGCTGACCGTCAGGTAGGCCGAACTGGCCGCCGCCGACGCGAGAAAGAATACGGCCGACCAGCACAGTGCCTGGCTGCGCGCATCCAGCCAGCCCTGCACAAAGGCCCAACCCGTCAGGGCCAGGCCCACGCCCGACAATACATAGGTCAGCCCGATCATGCGGCGGCGGCCCATCTGGTCGAACAGCGGTCCCAGCAACAGTGGCCCCAGTACATTGCCCAGCGCGAACGGAAAGATATACAGCCCCACGCGGTTGTCGGGTACGCCGTGAAATCGCGTCAGCACGAGCGCATAGGTGAAAAAGATCGCGTTATAGAAGAACGCCTGCGAGACCATCAGCGCCAGCGCCACCGCGCTGCGCAGACGGTAGCGGCGGCACAGCACCCGCGCGACCTCGCCGAGGGTGGGCGCCGCGCGGCGGTGGAAAGCGACCGTGCCCACGGCCAGCGGCAGGGAACCGTGCTGCCTCCCCACCTCGGCTTCGATCGCGGCAACGATGGCCAGGGCCTCCCCGCCGCGCCCGTGCGAGAGCAGCCAGCGCGGGCTTTCCGGCACATTGCGGCGTACCAGCAGGATGGCCACCGCCAGCACCGAGCCCAACAGGAAGGCGGCGCGCCAGCCCAACGCCGGACCCAGCACGCGCGGATCCAGCAGCAGCAGGCTCAGGCCGGCGCCAAGCGCCGCGCCCAGCCAGAAGCTGCCGTTGATGGCCAGGTTGACGCGCCCGCGCACACGGGCCGGAATCAATTCGTCGATCGCAGAGTTGATCGCCGCGTATTCTCCGCCAATGCCCAGCCCGGTCAGGAAACGGCACACCGCGAAAAAGAGGAAGCCGGTGGAGAAGGCCGTCGCGAGCGTGGCGGCCATGTACACGGCCAGCGTCACAAGGAACAAGGTCTTGCGGCCCAGCCGGTCTGCCAGCCTGCCGAATACCAGCGCGCCCGCGACCGCGCCGGCTACGTATAGCGAGCCGAGCCAACCCACCTGGGAAGCATTCAGGCCAAGTCCGTCGGAACGCTCCAGCACGCCACCCAACGAACCCACCAGCGTCACCTCCAGCCCGTCCAGCACCCAGGCTACGCCCAGCGCGACCACCACGCGCCAATGCCAGCGCGACCACGGCAGGCGGTCGAGGCGGGCAGGGATATCACTCTGGACGGCTGGCATGGGCGCGGCTTCCTGACTCCTGACTTCATATCCCGGCGCGTTTCCATCATAGGTGGATCCCGTGCAAGCTCCCGTGCGTGCCATTCCCGTGCTTGACGGCGAGCCGGGTACGGCAGACGCGCCACGCTCCTGGAATTCCTGCGGCCCTGGCCGGCGACCTGCCCGGATTGCCCCGGCCGTCCCGCGAGTGCTGGCGCGCCAAGCGGCCCATCGCGGCTGCGGGCGGCGTCCTACAATCAATCATGGTCACCGACAAGGGAGCCGCCATGACAGCCTATCTGCTATTCCTCGGGATAGTCGTCCTGCTTTACGCTTTCGTGATCCGTGCGGGATTTTTCCATAAATCCCTGCTGTATCCAGAACACGCTCACCCCTTTCACTACTGGTGGGATCGCATCGTTCATCGCCGCAAGTGAGTCATCGAGGAAGGAGAGCTTCAAGGGCAGGTGCGGAGGCCGGCGGGCACATGAATCGCGCGTGCAGGGCCCCCATGCGACGACTTCCTTTGCGCAATATGCAGGGTCTTTTCGCAAAATCGGCGCAAAAACCGAACGATACGCAGCGAGTGATGCAAACTGCTCACTGCAACAGCCCAAGTGCTAAACTGCCGCCCTTTCTTGCCAATCCGCCTTCGCCTCAATGCGCGCCTCAGTTCTCGCCTCCCTGTCTTTCTGCCTGGCATGTGCCAGTGCCAACGTGCTGGCAGCCCCGGCGGCGGCCGCCGTTTCCGCACTGGTCCCCACGCCAGCGCAGGTAACGGTCGCCATCCAGGAGTCGGAAGCCGAGCATCTCAGGCAACTGGAACAGACCGACCCGGCCGCGGCCGAGCGTGCCCGCTCCCCCTTCGCCGCAGCACTGGTGGCTTCCATCAAGGCATACACGGTCAAAGGCTGCCTGCCGCCCAGCGGCGGCGAGATTGTCTGCATCGTCGGCGTCCAGGCGGGCCGGCGCGAGGGCTTCCGCGCCCTGGCCTTTCGCGACAACCCCGAGCCCTGGGTGCTCGCGCGGCGCGAAACGCCTGCCGTGAACGGGCCCGACGCAGCCCAGGCCACGGCTTTGATGCGCGAATTTTTGCGCAACGAGTTGAAAGAAGGCCTGTCCGGAGAGCACGCCACCGAGCTGACCGCGCTATCGTCGTCGCTGGTCATCAAGCAACTGAACGACTGCGAGGTCAGCCGCGGCAGTGGCAATCTGGCCTGCGACGCCGTAGTCTCGATGGGCGGCGAGCCCGACAAGCGTGTGACGGGCTTTGCCTTTGCGCTGGAACGCAGTGGCTGGCGCTTCGTCCCGCGCACGGCGGACCAGAGTCGTTGAAGCCTGCCCTGGGACCACTTGCGCGCCGGGCCGGAGAACATGCCGCCGTAAGTGGGATGTTGATCCAAGTCAAGTCAGTGGCGAAGCACAAACCCCTCCCTATTGGGGCTCCCCGGCCCTGGTGCGCAATGAGACACTATGCGCGGGCGGGAAAAGCGTCCCGCCCAACGTCACTTCTTAGTGCCCGCCCGTCAGTTGGCGGGCTTTTTTTTCGCCAGCGGCAGGGGCTTCGGGCAACGCCCGCCCACTGTGATCAGTCCCAACCGATTACCCCGACAAGGGGGATCGTTCCCGGTCCACGCGGGCGCACAATGCGGCCAAACCGCTCGACGCGGGACTACCAGTCCTTATCGCACCAATTCCAGCAGCCTTGGACCCTGATTTTCATGTTCCAGAATCCGAATTCGATGATCGATACCTTCCGTCGCGTGGATGTCGCGAAGGAGATGGGATCCGACACGCGGCCGCCCGCGCAGCAACCCACTGCCCAACAGCTTGCGGAACGACGCACGCGGGCGCTTGCCGACCTGCTCGAGGAAGCGATCCGCAGCCAGCCGCTAACGGCAAAGGCCCCTCGCCAGCGCTGAGCTGATCTGCGCCCGGCACAAGCCGCCGCGGCGGCGGCACGCCTCATGCCAGGCCTGCAATCCGGCCTGAGCACCAGGCGCCGGGCCGTAAGGCCGATCCTCGCAGCCCGCCAACTGGCGGGCTGTTTGTTCCCAGCGGGAGTCTAGCGTCCGGTAACCACATTGAAGACCAGGCCAGTCCCGATCGCGACCAGCAGGTAGTCCCCGCCGACGCTGACCCAGTTGTAGCCGCGCGGCGGAGGGGCAAGCCGATAATCGCGCCAGTTGTCGACCACGTATTGCCGATGACGATATTCCGGAGGCATCCTGTCGCCCTTGTGCCACCGGCCGGGACCGGGACGATCGGCACGCCGGTCGAATTCCGCCGGGTGGTCCATCGGGCCGCGGCCCCTGTCTCTTTCGTAGCCAGGTCCGCCAGGGCCGCGATCCCGGTCGGGACCATGATCGCGGTCCCGCTCCATCTGAGGCCCGCCGCGATAATCGCCGCCGGGGCCCCTGTCCTGGGCATGGCCCGCGACCGACGTGAATGCGCACGCTGCCAGCAACAAGCTCGTGATTACCTGGTTCTTCCTCATTCATTTCTCCTGAAGCCCTCTCGATCGAGGTCTTGCAATCGAGTCTATCCGAGGCCGATGAATCGAGAAGTTACCAATTCTTAACCCGGTTACAAGTAGCGCGAGGCGAAAAGCGAACCGAAGCAAGACGCCGGAGACGTCATCGCGATGGTGTCATTACCTGCCGGGTAAGACACATCAATCAACGGTTTATCTTTGCAAATCAGGTGCTTGCGTCATTTCAATGGATGCTATCGATGCATATATTTGCACACCACGGCACCAATAGAATCAAACACTTACAAGCGCGTTGTAGACGGGATGGGTCCACCTTGGCCCTCAGTCTCCCGCTGTTACCTCTTTCCGTGATACTGTATATCCATACAGTTACTTTAGAGGCGTCCCATGGGCAACAGCAAATCCGCCTTCGGCTGCCAGATCCCGTCACCCGCCACCGGCCAGAAACAGGGAGACGCCAGGAACGGCATCCTGGCGTCAGTCCGCGGCGACTACGTCGCGAGTGCACTCGCCAGCCTGCCGGCACCCACCCTGGATGGCATCGCTGAGCACCAGGTAGTGATAGACGCCGGCCCTGTCGGTCGCGTGCGCCTTTACGTCGAGCGCAAGACCGCGCGCCGCGGTAAGTACTCGCACTGCTATTGGTCGGACTACCGCGCAGAGGCAGTCGGCGCTGGATAGCCCCCACTGATTGGTGGTCCCTGCGGGCAGGATCCAGGACCATACTTCCGCCTACATCAAAACCTAGCAAACACACGACGAAGCAATGGGCGATACTTCACGCGGCAGGTGGAATTTTCATCAGTATCTGACTACCTCATCGCGAGACGTCATCGCAAAGTGGCGGGAGCACATCTCCGTACGTGCTCGCGCGAGCTTGGATCGAGCACTAGACCAGTTGCGAGACCAACCAAAAACACAATGGGACCGACCGCACGCAAGCTCGCTCGGCCATAACATTTATGTGATACGATTCAAAGACGAATCCAGAAAACAACTTCGCCTTTTCGGTCACTTTTACGACCCGCATCATTGTTTCGTCTTCACTCTGAGTGGAGAAGAAAAGGACGGAATATATGACCCAAGCGATTACGCCACTCGATCAGCTGACAACAGGGATGTTTGTGATAAAGACTTCACAAACAGAACACGACCGGTACCAGGCCGTTGTGCCTCCTGTGCCGAGAGCCATTTACCTGACGCCAGCGAGCCCGACACGTCACATTTCTGCGATCAACTACAACATCCGTCTAAGTGAATGGAAGGATATAGAGTATCGGCAGGCATACTTGGAAGAGTCAATTGAGCAAGGTGTAGCGTGGCAAATCAAAACAAATCGCCAGCAGCGGGGCCTCAGCCAACGAGACTTGGCCGACGTGATTGGGACTCATCAGTCGGCTATCTCCCGTCTCGAAGACCCAATGAGTGGTTTGCCAAATCTCGAAACGCTGGTCAAGGTGGCGCATGCTTTTGACTGCGCACTATCGGTACGCCTCATCTCTTACGCGCAACTCTCTGTGGAGAGCGACGACCTGAGCCCTGACGCTCTATTTGCTGCGCCGTTCGACCCACACACTCATCTATTAGGTAATAGAAAATGACCACTGCGCGCCACCTCCCAAAACCTGACGTCAATGCTCCTGTACTCAATTCACCCGCCTTGGTGTACGCAGACCAGATTGCCCAGTTAGCGATCGGCCCATTCGTGACGAAGCTGACTCTGGGCATGGATGACGGCGTCCCCGATGTCGTACCGAGGCCGGTAGTCACGATCGTCATGCCGACACAAGCACTCTTGCAGTTGGCCGACTCGGTCCGAGCGGCGATTGCTACACCTCTTATCAAAACAGCGATAGTTGATGCTCAAGCGGTGTTCCAGACCGAAATCTCGACCATCAAGGCTTAGTCACTCTCGTTTGGTGACATACTGACAAGCCGCCACCGCCGTCTCCAGACGGATCTCATACGCCGCGCGCACTAGCGCCGCCCGCCCCTTCGGGTGCACGTGTGCGGCTGGATCGTCCTGACTGAGAGCCCAGGTCACCGGGTCCACCATTGGCTCACGACACGCTAGTCAACGACCAGCGCAACAGCGTGCCGGCCTGACTTCGGAAGGATTTGCCCGAAGAAGCCTACTCGTTCACCATGCTGACAGTGATTGCCGACCATCACCCGGTGATGAAGCGCATGCACGCGCCAGGGAAGGAGAAGTGTGGCATCGTGATCGTGCCGTGCGGGCAGTGGGACGACTGGCTGACATGCCGGAATCCGGAGGTGACGCGCAGCAATCTCGCCAAACATAGCGACAGTGGTGTTGCACGGTAACGAATCTTACCCAACGATTGGCGGATCGCTAACCCCGGCCGGGTCTGGTACAAGAGCACGAGAAATTACATCAGGGAGGGGGAGATCGTGCAGCCCATTTCACTGGCCTTCCTACCCCGCCGCGTAGCCATATCCGCCTGACCGCCATGACGCTTGACGAAGCATTCGCCGAAATCGAACAACTGCCTGTCAAGGAACGTCTGCTGATCGGACTTATGGAGCACCACGATTTAACTTGGTCATCAGGTCACATCGATGATCTCGACGCTGTTGACGATTTGGATCCGGCGGTTTTCCGGGCAGTCGATGAATTTCGGTCCGGCGCTTCGCGGCAGTTCATACTGGTTGCCAACCTGGGCGACGGGGCCCAGCTCATCATAGCGGTCGGCATCGAATCCGCCAGCGAGGTGGCCCATACCATTTCGACGGTCAAGGAAGAATTTATTCGACGGTACACCCACTGACAGTACCATGGAAGTTGCCGCCAGCAACCGAGCGGCGGTCTAGTACCCCAGGCGCACACCGCACACCAAATACGCACGGACACCCCGGAGGAACACCATGCCCACCGCACGCAAAGACGCCCACAACGACACGCAAACCGTGACCACCCCGGAAGGTCTGACCGCCCTGCTGCAGCACTTGGTACACGTCACATCCCAAGGCCAACTCGACCCTGAACTGGTCAGAAAATTGGGTAAGCGGCTAATAAAGGAAGCTGAAGTGCTGACGCAGGCGGGTGGACTGAACGACGACCAGTTGAGTGACCTGGACGAAGCCCTGGCGAGACTAGATCAAATGATCAATTATTCAGGGGGATGTCTTCTTTCGAAAGCGGCTTCCCGCCTTCGAGAAACGGACACGTCCTCAGCGCCGGTCAACTTGAACTCCTAGGCCCTACTTCGGCCACACCTTCACCGCCTTCCAGCGCCACCCTATCGCAACGCCTGCACTGTCAACGAGTCGTAGGCCCGTTCGCAGGCGTGGTCGGCGATGCGGGCGGCGTCAGCGTATTCAGCCGGGCGGGGATCGCTCGTTCACTATGGACGACTGGCTGCCTTGTCGGGACTCGGAGGTCACCCGAAACTTCTTCATACTGCAGCTCACGAACCACTTTAAGGCCGAACCCGTTCCCGATCAGCAGCACGCAAACTAACCAACCTTGACCGAGCCAAGATTATAATGACCCAAAGTCCTGTATTAGATCGCCTAATTCAAGACCGTGAGATTTGGGACGGCTTTTATGATGAGCTCCCCTCCGAGATTCCCGGAAGTTATGGTTTGCCAATCCCTAAAGAAAGTTACCCTGAATGGTGGGATGCCATCATCAGTGGCGTCGCATTATTTGAGCAAAATCAACTCGACCCAGCCATAAAATCAGCACTCTCATCTGAAGTGTATGACGGATGCAACAAAATAGCAGCGTATATGAAGGAGGTTGCCGCTAACGGAGCCCTATGGTTACAACAAAATGCACATGAACTCCATACAGCCATGTGGATCATTCGTAGAGCACTCTTCTTTATTTTCACTCCCAGATTCAACCACGGTCAAATCGTAGATCCACAAAAAATATCTGATCTCTTAAATATCCCACGTGAATTGCAAAAAATCCACTCCGAGGCACTTTCCGAAATAGCAAAATACGAAAAGCTTGCTGACGAGTCAAGAAAACAGATACAGGAAATAAAGCAAGAGCTGTCTAGAATCGAAGGTTATGAGAGGACTGCCAACACCGCCCAAACAAACGCGAAGGCGAGTGCAGCCGCCGCACAAGAGGAAAAAAACAAAGCAGAGCAGATTCTACAAAAACTTCAAGACGGCATGACTCAGCAGCAACGGTTATTTGCGGAACTCAAGGAGCAGCGAGACAAAATCGAAGGCACTCTGCAAGGCGCTAGCAAGATTGCCCTCGCCAAGTCATTCAACACCAGAAAGAGCACCCTACAAACAACCCAAATAATATGGGGAGTAATCTTCGTATTAGGCATCGCAACGCTAGTACTGGTAAGCATGAGCATCTGGGATGGCATGATCATCGCCATTACAAAAAACCCACCACATCAAGGAGCAGCCGGAAACACATTAGCATTTTGGTTAAATATCTCACGATATTTGGTAATAATGCCCATCATATGGCTAACCTGGTTCGCAGCAAGACAATATGGCCACACGCTACGACTTGGAGAGGATTACGCTTTCAAAGAAGCAGCTGCCCATGCGTTTGTCGGCTACCGGGCTGAAATGGGAGATGACACAGAAATGATAAAACTCCTCCGAGAGTATGCCATCAAAAATTTCGGCGCCAATCCTATGCGCGTGATCAAGGACGACGAGCCGGAGTCCCCATTTAATGCGGTGCTAAGCCAAGCCATCGACAAGATTTCGCCAGATAAGTTACTTGATCTTCTGCGAGAAGCGCTAGCGAATGGAAAAAAATAGTCTACTATGTTAGCCGCTCGCTGTGCGGCATATTCACCCGCAGGCTGAATATGCCGCATTCGCCCCTCTCAGGTAGCGTGCGTAATCATGGTCGTATGATCTCGATCCACTCTCCGCGCTATTACCTGTGCGGCAGGAACTCCCATTTCCTCACTGGCACGCAGCAATGGCCGCCTTCAACCGGCTCTCGTACCCCTTCCGCTGCTCCACCTCCATCAGCGCCGCCCGCCCCTTTGTGAACACGTCCGCGCCCGGATCAACCTGATCCAGCGCCCAGGCTGGCCGCGGCACCGGCTCCACCTTGCAAGGCACGGCGACGGGCACCTCGACTGTCCTGGTCTGCGTGATCACCTGGGGCGGACTGGCGCAGCCGGCCACCACCAGGGATACCGCGATGCCTAATTTGCAAGCAGAATTGCCGCAACGCCTTGCAGCGCTTGGGATTGCGGCCCGGGCGGGCGCGGACTCGCCTGCACGACCTGCAGTTTTTCGCACAACCTGCACCACCTGCATGCCCTTCATCGCCCTGCCCTCCGTTCCTTGATCACTTCGGTCAGCAGCTCGTCCAGCGAGCCGCACAGGTCGGCCGGCCTGGCCGGTGGCCGGCGCGCCAGGCCGGCGGCCTTGCCCTCCGCCGCCGCGGCGCGGCTCTCGGCCTGCGCCAGCGCCGCGGCAACCTGGCCCGCGCGCTCGGCCGTTGCCGCCTTCAGCGTCGCGACAGCGCCGTTCGCTTTCTCGACATCAGTGGCGCAACGCTCGTTCGCGTCCTGCACCCGGCCGGCATGCTCGGTGGCAGCCTGCAGCGCCTGGGCGGCGGCGTCCGCCCGCGGAGCAAAGTACAGCAGGTGGGCCAGCACCACCGCAAGCACGCCGCCAAGCAGCGCGGCCACGCCACAGGCGCGCCATGGAATCGTCGGCATCAGCATCCCTCCGGAAATTCAGCCATTGGCACCGTCTGGCCCGCCAGTGCATGCGTGCAATCGCCCAGGAACTGGATCCGGCCATCGGTCACGAACGTGTGGCAGGCCTTCTTCACGTCCTTCCTCTGGTCGTCGAACTCGCCTGGGTTGTGGCTCGGCTCGCTCCAAGTCACCAGCACGCTGGGGGTGAAGGTCGGCCGCTCGGCGTCGCCGTTCCAGCCCCAGCGCGGGCCCGGCCCATCGCCATGCTGGATCGTGTGGGGGATGCCGCAGCCTGGGCACCAGAAAGACAGGCAGCCGGCGGCAGGCTGTCGCAGGACTTTCGATAGCGCACTCATGCCAATACGCCTCCCGCCTTCAGGTACACGTCCCGCAGGTAGTCCAGCGAGTGCTCGTTCTGGCCGTAGCCGGCGCCCGGCAGGCTGGCCCAGATGTTCCGTACGCGCGCCACAGCCTCGTCGAATCGGCCGGCGGCGATCAGCGGCAGCGCCAGGCGCTCGCGGATCTGCTGCACGGCAATCCGGTCCTGCGACGCCGGGCTGAAGTCGCGCAGGCCCAGCAGCTTCCGGTAGGGGTCATACCAGCGCGCCAGCAGCTGGTACCGGCCGGCCGCCGTAGACGCAAGGCCCGGCCGGATCTGGATCAACCGCCGCGGGTGGTCCGCATAGCTGCCGAACAGCATCGGCGCCGCCGGCGTGCTGCCCACCAGGACGTTGTAACCGTTGTCGGACTTCGCCAGCAGCGCGCGGCCCAGCTCGGACACCGCGATGGTGTCCAGAAAGGCCCGGATATTCGGTGTATCGATGTCAGCCATTCTTCGCACCTCCCACTGCGTCCCGGACGTCTTCGGCTAGTTCCCCAATGTCCTTGTCGCGGCGCTTGTCGAACCAGCGCAGGATCGCCCCGAGAACCCACCAAGCCGGCAGCCCGGCGATCACAAGCAGCGGGGCCCCAGCGTAAAGCATCCCGAACTCGGGATTAACGCCTGCGGCCACGGCCAGCGTGCGCGCCGAAGCGAAAACGTCGGGGTAGCGCGAATAAACGAAGGCGACCAGCGCCGGCCCGAAGACGATCGAGGACATGATTGACGAGACGAGCCTGGCAAAGCCCTCTCGTGCCGTTTTCGGCCATAGGACAAGGAATCCCAGCGCCGCCGCCACAGCCCCAGCACCCAACTGGAGACCGAAGTACTTCGCGATGGCGGTGCCAGCGGCTCCCGCTGCGGCACCGCCGCTGATTGGTTCTGACATTTGTGACCCCGGAAATGAAAATGCCCGCTCGTGGCGGGCTGTACGTGACGATGCGCTTGACTATACTGAGTACCGCTTTTCCCAACTATCGAATACCCACCATGTGCAAGGTTCCTGACGGCTGGACGCTCGTCCCAATTGAGCCAACGAAAGAGATGATCGAGACGGGCTCTTACGCCGACTGGGTTGGCTGCATCGAGAGCAGAGAGGGGCTCTCAATATTGCCAAGTGCACCCGGAGATGCTGAGGACGAAGACATCACCGACCGCAAGCTGAAAGGCGGGATCTGGGCCGCAATGCTCTCGGCGGCACCCAAGCCGCCGAAGGATTAAACCAGCGCAATACCGCGCTTCGTCATCCGATCCTTGCTTCTGAGGTGCAGTACCTCCCCGTCGGCCAGCGTGTAGGCAATGCCGTCGACGGTACCTAACTCGGCGACATCCATGCCCCCGGGACCGCTACCGCCGTAGAAGGCGTTCCCGAGGGCAAGCTTGTTGGCAGACGACGCTGCGAACGGTGTGGACACCGTGAACTCATGGCCCGCCTGGCCGCCTACCAGCGTCCGAATGATCTTCGTCGGCCCTGTGAAGTCATAGCTCAGCATCAGGAACACGAAGCCTGTATTCCCGACCGTCATATTTGTGTTGACGCTATTGGAGACACCCCGATAGGTATGGAACAGCGAGCGCGGATAGACCGAGCCCGACATGAACGGAGCACCGCCCTTGTTGGTCACAGAATCCAGCGTGCCAAAGGGAATGCGGATGCCGCCACCGGCATAGGGATCGCGAATCACGGCCCAGATCGTTCGCGCCCCACCGACGGTCTCACCTAAGTCCGTCAGCAGCGCCTTCCCCATGGCGCCGTCGATCGTCAGGAAGTTGGATGAGTACGTCGGTGCAACCGATTGCGGCGTCAGATGCCGACCGTTGTTGCGACCAACCAGAACGTCGGGCGAAGCCGCATCGAAAATCCAGTGCTCGTAGGAGAGCACCTCGATCTCGGAGAAGAGGCGCAGATCCGAAGGTGAGATGACGGGCAACGTCGCATCATTGACTACAAAAGGCAGGATGGTCACGAGACTCATACTTATTCTCCTAGCGCCACAACGGGCATTTCGAACATGGGGCAAATGTTGTAAAGCGGGCAGCTGACACCCCCGATCGTTTCGATCCCCGGGGTACTGTCGCGCAAGTTTCCAGAGCCACCACCAATCGCCGTCAGCCCGGCTCCTTGGTAGTCCAGCCCATGACGCACTGTCGATGCCCCCGCAGGGGCCACAGCCAGCGTGATAACGAGTTCGTCCCCTTCGATGGCAATGCTCAGAATGGTCGCCGGGTTCGCGCCATCCAGGACCTTGAAGCCGCTGTCGGTGGTCAGTGCAAGGCTCTTTGTGTCCAGAACCAGGGGGAGGCAAGGCACGTCGAAGCGGACGCGGATCTCCGCCCCGCGCCGCGTCGCCGAGATGGGGTCCAACCACTTCGGCTTCTTCCCATCCCTAACAAGTTGCTTGTAGACGCGTCCCGCGAAGAAGCTGCTCCACTTCGAGCCGATGTTCGACATGTGGATGCCATCTCCCGCCACTGGGAACTGGTATTCGGGCGTAACGAAGACGAACTTGCTGTTCTTCTTAGCGAGATCGAGGTGCGCCAGGGCCTGAGCTGACCAGGTGCGCGCTCCATAGCAGATCTGATTCAGCAGCATAAACACCGGCCCTGTTTGCCCGGTGATCACCTTGATGTCCGCCTCGATGTCGGCCTGTAATTGCTCGACATCCGCCCGGTAGGCCGCATACGGTGTCTGCGCAGCCGAATCGTTGATGCCTAGGCGCAAATACACCGCGTGGACGGCGATGTCCGGGGCCTGTGCCTTTGCCTCCGTGACGTGTCGCAGCAGGATCGCGTACTGAGCGGTTCCCTTCTTCAACTGGCTGATCTTGTAGCCACCATGTCCTGCCGTGCTTGCGAGAATCACGTGATCTGCCGGCGCGTGGCCGTCCAGCGCTGCGAGTGTGGTGGCATAATTCGCCGCCCCTGCGCAACCTGCCTCACCGCGGTTCGTAAAGCCGTCAGGCGAAGGGGAAACCGCATCCTCGACAAGCGGCTTGAACGGTCCAAAATCCCAATCCACGCCACTCCATGCGCGCGGGCCGCCGCGAAAGGTGATGTTGTAATAGGGCTGCTGGAGCGAAATCGGCGGCGTGCTGGCGGCGCCCACCGACGTCGACTCACCGTAGAGCAGAAGCTGATTAACAGTCTTTGCCACCGGCTTGAGCGCTGCAGGCAAGTCCTCCAGCCTGGTTGGGCCCGCCGCCTCCGCCGAAACGGCAATGCCCGCGATGATCGGCTTCTTCTTCACCAGGTCGTAGCCACGCGTGACGCGGCCCATCTGGTCGATCTCAAAGGGGATGATCGGCCCCGTCCCGATCCACTCCGCTTGCCGGTACTTGCCGAGCGCAGATTCGATCCCGGCCGGCAGTTGGGATGCCGATAGGAGCCCGCGAGCAAAGTACTCACCTGTCAGCAGGTTGAATCCAAACATCGCGTGACCGAACTGGTCCGCATGGAAAGGGAGGATGTTGCCCTTTCCCGTGTAGTCCGCAGCTCCCGCTCGAGCAAAGTCCTTCCGGACGTTGTCCACCGCATCGGCAGACGGCCACCGCTTCTGCAGAACTGGAGCGCCGGCGACGTTCCGGTAGAGGAGCACGTATTCGGCGGAGACCCCTGACGGGATGCTGAAGTACTGGCCATCGGTCGTCTTGCTCAGCCCCTCCGCGATGCTGCCAACGAAGTTGACCAGCACTTGCGTGGAGTCGCGCGCGGCTTCAGTTGCAAGCCTGGCGGCGTCGCTGGCTGCCGCGCTGACCTCGGCTGCATCTGCTTTGCCTTCAGCTGCGACCGCAGCCGCTTCAGCTGCGGCACGATCCGCTTGCGCACTTGGCACCTCCGCGAGCACCCGCCGCACCGTCGGGATCGGGCCACCAGGCGCGTCCACCAAGCTGTCTGGGCCGGCCGCAGGACCGGTGATGATCTTCTCCCACCGATCGCCATTGGCAACGATCCGCTCTGCAGAGCCAGTGAATTCATTTGCTGTCGGCATTTCCTCTTCACCCAAAAGAATGGCCGCCCGCAGGCGGCCGTGACATCGTCAATCAGCTTCCCCCGGTCTCCTGCGCCGGGACATTAATCGTCGACACGGGGCTGATGTTTCCCCACACGTCGACCTGGAACAGCTTGTAGGTCTGCGTCCAATTGAGAGCGATGGTGGCAGGCGCTGTGCCGGACCAAACAACCTGCCCGTCCGTGCTCGCTATCCGCAACTCGGCGCGAACCAGGTCGGTATCGGTCGCGGGCGTGATCGCCAATTGCGGCGTCGGCGGCCAGCCCACCTCCGAATAGACATGACCGACCTCCGGCGGCGGCGGATTGGTCACTGGAAAGCTACTGTCAAGCGAGGCCTGATTGCTGCTGTTGACCGCCCTCGCGATGAAGGCGATTGCCGGCGAGACAGCATTCGCGTTGGTCGCGTCCTCGATGCTCCAGTCGAAGCTCCAGCCGCTCACCTGGAACTGGCGCCGCTTGACACCCCCGGTCCAGACCTCGATCTCGTGGTAGGCCACATAGGCCTGCTGCTCGATGTCGACCTGGACCACCCGCCCAACAAAAGGCGTCCGAAGCACCAGGGTTGGAGATCCCGGGACGTAGTTCATCTCGGTGATCGTACCGGTCCACACTGCCCACGGCCCGGGCGCGGCCGCACCGATGGCGCGCACGCGCACCAGCGCCGCACCCGGCGCCAGGGCAACAGTCAGCTGCGGACCCGCAGCATCCCCCAGATAGACCCAAGACGATCCGTTGTCCCGGCTGATCTGGAACTCGTAGCGGATCGCATTACGCGCCACCGCCGCGGTGATCGAGACCGTCCCGCTCCAGACAGTGCGAACCTGGACCGACCGGATCACTGATGCCGTGTTGTTGCCTGGCAGTAGCGACGGGCTTGGCGGCGGCGGGACATCCCCGCCAGCCTCGGCCGTGTGCACACTGTCGGCGACGTTGACGCACGTCACCTCAACTTCCAGATCGCTCTGTGGACGAACCGCTGTGACCAAACAATCCAAGGCCAATCGATCGACCGGCCCGAAGGCGTAGATCGTCGGCTCCTCCCTTGCCCCATCGGACACGTAGATGGCGCTGCGCTGCGCCTGCGACAGCCCTTGCAGCATCACGACACCTTCGCCGTCCCCAGGCGCAACGGAATGCGGCCCGTCCACGCTGCCGTCCCGCCGCCGCAGTGCGATCTGGTATGAGCTACCGCCCTCGAATGGCACCACCTCCGATAGCTGCAGTCGACCGGTACTTGGGTTGTACGCCGTCACCACACCGGAGTAACCCCAGGCCGGCACGTCATGCGTCAGGGCGACCAGGTCGCCGTACTGGGGAATATGGCCGTCCAGCTCGGTCGTGAAAGTGATGAAGCGGCGCCGATCCCGGTGGCTGGCGGCCATATACATGCCCTCCCGCCAGGCCTGATCCCGACTGGTGCAGCCAAAAAGTTGCACGCGTTCCGCCTTCCTCTTGGCACTACCTGGCAGGGCGCAATCCACCTCCGCTGGCTTCCATGTCGTGCCATCGACGTATTCAACGATCACGTAGTCAGGCGAATCAAAGTCGTGCAGGGCATACTCAGCCGACCAGCTCCCCTTCTTGATGTTCTGGGGCGAGAACATTGCCTTGCGCACCGTCTGCGGCTGATCGCGGATCACGTCGATGACGCCCGCGTAGTACATCGGGAGCGCCCTACCCGCCCGGGCGACGCTGGTCGCCGCATCCCAGACCGTGACGGAGCTGTCGAACACCCCGTTAAACTGGTCGCCCCGCGCGTCCCAAGTGCCCGCCAGCTGCAGGAGCCCTGCCAGGTTCAGGCGCACATCCGGCAGTCCCCGCCCGTAGCCAGTATTGCGGAAGATGTCCGCCAGCGCCCAGGCGGGGTTCCGCGTCGGCTGATCCATCCAGGCGCCACCATTCCAGACCGGCAGGATCCGCGTGGCAATGACACCCAGTTGGCGCGCCGTCTGCGAGTTCAGGTTGTTTGTGGCACGGATCCGCGTGGCAATCATGGTCACGTCGCCGTAGATGCGCCGACTCGGCTGGTAGCTGCGCAGCCCGGCCCAGACCAGGGTATTGCCGGTCCGGGCGTCCAGATCCTTCTCGTTCGTGCGACGCATCCGCACCTGGGCGCGGCCACCGGTCCCGAGCGACCACCGGTAAGATCGAACCTGCGGTGTATTCGTCGCCATCGTGATGGTGTCGCTTCCCATCTCCCACCAGTTGCCGAACGGCGAGCCGTCATCGCGGATCCACTGCGCCTCCGCAACGAAGCTCACTGTGCGCGCGTCCATCCCGCCGCTGTTGTTAGCGTAGAACAGGCCATTCGGCAGCGAAATATCGATGCCGATGTAGTTCAGCTGGGTGCCAGAAGCGTTGGCCACGAAAGGACCGACGTAGTCCGCCCCCGCCTCATTGGTCCCCTTGAGCTCCAACCCTGACACCGCCGTGGACGTTTCCACATTGTCCGGAAAGAGCGTCACTCCACCACCCGGCGGGATGATCTCGTACTGCACTTCATCGAACACCGAAATGTCCGACTCTCCGATCAGGATCTGCTCGATCGCACACTTGCCCTGCGTCACCACGAACAGTTGGTAGAGATACTGCTCGTTGCCGATGTACTCGGTGTAGGGTTGCGAGCCGAAGTCCGGCACTACCTTATGCCGGCCATATAGCACCGGAATCGCCGACAGCAGGCGCGCCGAGTTTCCCTGGGCGTTGATACCGTAGGTCGGGCTCGGCTGCGATCCCTGCTGCCCTAGCCCGAGGTCGGGCCGTGCCGCAGGCAAAATTGCGTTCACCAGCATACTGCCGGCAATCATCACCCCTGCTGACAGCAGCGCACCACCTGCCGTCACTGTGGTTATCGTACCGGTAGCCGTCGCGATCGTCTGAGTCAGGCCGGCAGCGTACGGCGCATAGATCGAGACGATGACCACCGCGATCATGGCCAGGATCTGAAGCGGATTCGATCCACCGCCTCCCTTCACTAAGGGCATGATGACCAGCATGTCGCCATCCTCGACGCAGCGCCGCCATTCGCGCTGAACCAGCGGCTCCCCATTCAGCACGACGATGAACGGGGCAGCTAGGCGGTACCTTCTGGCGCCCGCGCTTGTGACAAGCCCTCGACGGCGCAGCAGTGTCGCCACGCGCGTCCTGCGTCGAAGCGTAGCAATACGCCGCCCGAGCCGCGGGCGCATCGGGTCAGTGATCTGAATCAGAGTCGCTTGCATGGATCTCGTAGTATTGGACACGACCGTAGCCCGCCATGTTGAGACGATTGCCTGGGGTCCAAACGACCCCGACACCCTCCTGTGCGTGGAGGACACCACCGCTGTCGACATCCAACCAGGTGCCAACGTGCGGATGCATGCCGGCCCGCATCAGCGCAGGGGCCCCGTGCACCGGGCGCGCCATGGTCCGCCACTCACCAGAGGCGCGCCGACTCTCATAGGCCTCGAACGAGGCAACGGCATCCCCCATCTGCAGGTCCGGAAGCCGCCGGCCGAAGTGCACACCTTGAACGAAGAGCAATAGCCCCCAGCAGTCAAAGGCCTCCGGGCCGCGGCCGCCTGCCAGATAGGGCAGCCCGATATACCGATTGATGTCGGATGCGTTCATAGAAACGAAAAGGCCGGCATGTGCCGGCCGCGCCTGCCATTGATAAACGCTGTCACCTGGTCAATCCAGGGAAGCTCGTCGCGCTATAGGTCCGATTGGGGAAGGGCCAGTTGTGCACATCATTGAGAGTCGCCGTGCCCGTGATCACGAAGACATTGACGACGATATGGGTCAATACCATCGTGACCGGCGGGTCCATCTGTGGGCCCGACGTGTCCGAAACCAGGTATGGACGGTAGGTAACCTCGATGGGCGCGTGCTGCTGATACGCCGACTCGATGGCAGCCGTAATCTCCCGATCAACGTTGTCGACCTTGATTTGCAGCTGCGGCACCCTCCCCTCCTCGATGCCGGGCAGCGTGAAGTCGAAGGGACAGGCCAGAAATGTCACCAGCGCCCCCGGGTGCATCGGCGCCGATGGCTCCAAGCGCGCCTGGAAGTCGACGCGGTCGCGGCAAATGCGGATAGCAGTGGGTCCGTTGTCATCTACGAACGACGGATGACGAATCTCCAGCGTATCGACGATCACGTCATCCGCCGGCGCGGACGCGTAGGCCTCGGCCAGCGCCTGTTTGAGCGCCGTCATAGAGGACTCCCCGCCTCAACTGCAGGCAATGTGACATTGATGAAGCGGTCCAGAATTTCGTCAATCCATTGAATCTGATTCGCCCCATATAGCTGCATCAGTTCGTATGCCTCACCCGACAGGACCGGCATATCGATCGCCTCGACTTGCATCGACACCTCCGCGATACCTGGAGACGGCATTGACACCTGGTAGCCGTCAGAGACCGGACGCACACGCAGCAACTTCCAGCCAACGCCGCTGAGCGCCCGCACGTCGAACCATGCCGCACCATCAAGCAGTTCCTTGCGCCAGAAATACTCGAAGATGGCAAGCTGTGCATCCCGGAAAACCCACCGCAACGTGATGTGTGTCGGTACCCTGGTATATCTCCGCCGTACCCTGGCCGTACTGCTGTCCATTTCCGTACGCGCCGATGCAGCTTTCTGCTGGTAGCTATATCCGCTCTGTGTCGGCTGCGGGAGCGTTCTCGGCCAAACTGGTACTGCCATCGTTATCACCTCGTCCGACTAAGGAGGTAGCTACGCTCAAACGAGTTCGAGATCATGTTTCCCCCACTGGTGATGGAGGATGAAACTCTGCGATCTACGATTCGCTCCACAAAGGCCTGAATATCAACCTGAGACCCATTCCTCTGATGCTCCACCTGGCCAGCCTTACTTGAGTCCTCGACCAGCGTGACGTTGACCGTGACACCGCCTGCCGCGCCTTGTGGTACCGCCCCACTTCCATTCAGGGTGGGCCGGTAGACAGCAGCACCATCGACGTAGCCACCGGATGCGAACCGGGCAGCCGCGCCCCCAGCATTGATCGCCTCCAGCACGCCCCTGTGACGCGCCGTCGCCGCGGCCTTGACGACAAACTCGCCATTCGAGAGCATCGCCGGAATGCTGTCGCTGGTGCCCGTCCCGGGACCAGAGATCAAGCCCCCGGACGATTTGAGGAACACGCCTGTCAACGGCGAACCGCTCAGCTCGCCCGTTACGCCCTGAATCCCGCCATTCCACATTTCGGCGGACCCGAACATGCCACGGATCGCCGGACCAAGCATGCCCAGCACACCCGAACCCGCAGCCCTGACCTGCATCCGAACGGTGTCTGCGATGAAGCTCTCTGCCAGGCTATTGAAGCTCAGCTTTCCCGTGGTCACAAACCGAGTGATCGAGTCTTCCATCCCAGAAAACGACCGATTCGCAAGCTCCTCGGTCTGCTTGAAGACGTTGCCCGCCGAATCCCGATAGTTCTCCAGTGCACGCGAAGCGCCGAGTGCCCAGCTGGATTGCGCATCGCGCATCTGCTGGGTTGCTCCCTGCTCGGCCAGCACCCGCTCTGTCTGATACTTCCTCAGCGCGGCCAACTGGTCCTGATACTCATCCTCGCCAATCCTGTTCTCCCTGCGGGATCGGCTGAGATCATAGAATTTCTGGTCGAAGTCGCGGTTGGCCTGCTGGATCCTGTTCAACTCATCACGCGCCACATCGCCCAGGCCCATGCTGCCGATGTTCTGGCTGATCTCCTGGAGGCGCACCTTCAGCGAATTGTCCAGCGCGCCAATGTAGGCGTTGAGCGAATCGCTAGTTTTCTTGTCGTATGCCGCAACCGCATTGGCACCTTCCTTGCGAACATTGGCAATCTGTTCTTCGATTTCGCGCACCTTTGCGGCATAGCGCTCACGTTCCGCCAAGGACTTACGCCCGCCTGCAGTCTCTGCCTCCAACTCCGCGATCGCCTGCTGATCGATCAGCGCGTTTTCCTTGTTCTCGCTCGATTTCTGGATGAACTCACGTTCCGAGATGAGGCCTAGGTTCCGTTCGAACTCGAGATCAAGCTGCGTCTGCTTCTCGATCTGCTTGACCTGCCTTCCATATCCCTCCAAGGCGGCAATCTCCCCAGCGAGCGCATTCTGAACCGCTGCGGCGGCGGTATTGACGGCACCCTTATCCTTATAGTGCTCGTTGATGAACGCCAAGCGCTTCTGGAACTCCTCCTGGGCCATCCCCGTCGTCTTGGCGTCCCGCTTGAGCTGATCAATCTCGTCCTCGCGCTGCTTAGCGCGACCGCGCATACGCTTGTCCTGCTCGGCTAGACGGCTCTTGGCAGCGACCCCCTCGGCATTTTGCTTCGTCTGCTGCCCTTCAGCATCCGCCACCGAACGCTGCCCCTCCATCTCCGTTGCCTTCGCCTCCAGAAAACGCAGCTTGGCTTCCGCAGCGGCTCTCCGCTTATTGCCGTTGCCGACGGCCGCACCACCGGCAGTGGAATCCCAGCCGGGACCCGCATCGCCCATCTTCGCGATCTCGGCCTTCGCCGCCGCAATCTTCGCTTTGACATCATCAAGCGTCTCGGGACGCCCCCACCCGAGCATCTCATCCCAGGCTTTCTTCGCCGCCGTGGCAACGCTATTCCATCCCCGCTCAAGAAAACCGACTTTCTCGAGCACCTTATCTGCTCGCTCCTTCATCGCGACAGCGAGGGTCTGCTGTGCCAGGGCTGCAGCTTCTTCCTTGTGCCCTTCCTCCTCCAGCGCTCGAATCTGGTCGTAAACTGAAGCCGTCAGGTAGTGGTACTGCTCATTGAGCTTCGCCGAAGCCTTGGTCGGCTCCTCGCCCAGGGCAACAAACATCTTGATGGTCTCATCCACCGATGCGCTGGTCGCCTTGTTCATCGCCATGGCGGCCACGCCGATACCCTGGATCTGATCCCCCGCGATCTTTCCGGTGCCAGCCAGCTTGTTGAGCACCTCCGAGGCCTGCCCCTGCGTCCCGATCGTCTTGCTGATCTGCCCGGCCATTTCGGACAACTGCTCGGCCGTCTTGCCTACGTAGTTTCCCGTCAGGATCAGCGATTTGTTGAACTCGACCGCCTCCTGCGAGCCCTTGTAGATCGCAAGGCCAAAGACGCTGGCCGCCGCGGCGGCGGCCGTCAACGGGGTGACGAGACCGGCAACGTAGGAGCCCAGCCCACGAATCGCCGGGCCGACTCCACCGAACATATCCTTCAGCTGACCACCCTGCTGGGTCAGGATCAGCAAGGCATTCTGCCCGCCGGCGAGCTGCGTCACGATGTCGGTCATCTGCGCAGGCACCATCCGCATGGCAGCCGCCGTCTGCGCGGCAGACACGCCAACTCGGTTCAGGGACTGCTCGGCCTGCCGCATCCGCTCGAGCATAGGCTGCGCCGCATCCTTAACGCCCAGCTCCTCAGCGCGCAATGCAAGGTACTCGGACCTCGTCCGGCCAACCTGGTCGGACTCACGTTTAAGCGAAGCAAGGTACCGGCGCGACTGCGCTTCCATGCGCTGCGCCGCTTCGCCCGCTGCATCCCCCACGGAGCGAAAGCTACCGGACGTACGCTGACTGGATCGGGCCGCAGTCGTCTCCAGCGACTTAATGGAGCCTTCGGCCTTCGCAAGCCCGGCCTCCAACGAAGACGCATCGGCTTCGACCTCCAGTGTTGCCTTGCCGACCACCTGGGACATGTCACTCTCCGTAGATTTCCTTCAACGCCGCGTCCTCCAGAACGCGCAAATCCTCGAACACGTCCGGCCACTCGGCACGAGGCACTCTGGCCATCCGCAGGACGAATGGCAGCGGGGTGTAATCCAACCCCATCAGGCCGCCAGCCCCCGCACGCCACTGTTTCCCCATCGTGGCAAACACCTTCACCGCCATCACGACGTCGGGCCACAGCGCAACGTCCGGGGGTGCCACGTCTGCCAGGGTCAGGCAGAAGGCAGCAAGCTCTTCTGCCTTCGGCGGGGTCCAGTAGATAGCGCGGGCCGCGGCAATCAGTTTCCCAGGCGGGCCACCTGCAATTCGGCGAGATAGCCTTCGAAGATCGCCCGCGGCGCCGCTTGGTAGTTCTGGATTAGCCTATTCAGCGCCTCTTCGGAGAACTCCGCGTCAACATCCTCCCAGCCGGCAATGACCTCCAGCAGCAGCTTCGTGTCCGACGCATCGCTATCGGTGGCGCGCTGGAAATACTCTTTGGCCTCATCTCGCGTCTTGTGTTTGAAGACGAGGCGCAATTCTTGCTCTTTGCCACCCGCCGCAGGGATCTTCACGGTACCGACAAACGTCGGATCAGGATTGATCTGGAACATGGGATCACGCACTGTAGCGAGTGGGTTGACCGAGCATCGACAGCGTGAGCTGCCGCGCCATTGCCTGATTCTTGGTGATGGTCGGCATGGTCGAGAGGGACACGTACGCGACGTAGTAGATCACCCCGCCACTGGGCAATTGAAAGCGGATCGCCCTTGGCAGACGATCCTCATCAGCCTGGCGCAGGATCGAGAAATGCGGTAGCGAATCGTCATCCGACAGCGACAAGCCGATAGAGCGAGCGCTGCGAGTCGTCGGGACCTGCTTCTCATCGCCGGTATCTTCCAGAAAGCCGTAGTTGTAGAACTGCTGGTCACCGCCCGACATGGACGCTTCCAGCACCCTGGTGATCGGTTGCCAGGTAGTGACGGGCCGAACCGATCCGATGCCAGCACCGGCAGGGTATCGCGTGGCATCGGTCGTATCGAGCCCCTCGAGCGCGAAGCTGCCCACATCCACCGCATCGACGCGTGCAACGCGCCCATCCAGGCCAGGCCATCCCGACATGACCTCAACGATCGCACCGTCGAGAAGACCATGCGCGTCGGCAGTCGCTACCGGCGGCTTCGCATTGGACAGCGCGCTGATCTGCTTCGGCGCGCCGTAGGCCGATGCAATGGAGAAGATTGCCCCGTTCGGCAAACGTACAGTCATGATGAACTCCAAATGGAGAAGGCCCGCTAAGGCGGGCCTTCGGTTGATTGCCCAAACGGGCGCTAATCAGTAAACCAGATGCTGAAATCCTGGGTGGCGCCGAACAGATCCAAGTCGGACTGGCGCAACCCAAGCGCGCCGCCCAACGTGTGCGCTAGCAGCTTTGGATCGAGCCGCAACGTATCTTCGATCTGCCGTATCAATCGCGACGCCTCAGGGCGCGACGTTGCCCAGACGACAAACTGAAACCGGCCATTCCGCTTATCTGGAATGCCCTCCAGGAAGTTCAGCGGCTCCCCACCCGCCTGGTGGTACGTCACGTAGGGGGCCTCCGTCCCAAATGGGGCCTCGTCCGGGAAAACACGCCCATCCACGAGCCCGGCAAGGGCATTGACGATGTCGGACTCGACGGTCATTCCCCGCCCCCGTTGTGCCCGGCCAGTACTTCGGCGGTCCGCTCCGCGGCGCGCTTCTGCATCGCGGCCACGGCGATCTGGGCCTGATCATAGGACCGCCGAATAAAAGCAGCCCCTGGCACCCAAACCGGCTTCTCTAGCCGCTCACTCGTCGCCATCCAGCGGCCGTTCACCTGAATCAGCTTGTTCACGCGCCAGTGGCCATACTCAATGAGGTACCCATGCGGCGCCTTCCGCGCGTTCCAGCTGATCTCGTACACCTTCACGAGCTCGCTGGACTTGTCCTCAGAGAACACATGGTAGATGGCATCGCGCAGTTGCCCCGGCTTGATACCAGTACGAGCCGTCCCTGAGTAGACCGGGACCAAGCGCCGCGCCTCCTCGTAGAATACGAGTGCCCCGGCACGGGCTGCGGGGCGCACCACATGCTCCTTCATGTCGGATTCGAGTTGCCTCAACCCCTCCAGCAGATCGCCGGAAAAGCTCATCTCGACTTTCATCGCAATGCCCCCGTCTCACAGACAAGATCGACGTGTCTCCGGCGCACCTCGTCCGACACGACCGCCTTGATGGCATAGATGGTGCTGCCATGCCGGATCCGCATACCGGCGTCGATACCCGTCAGGTACCGAATCCGGATGCTGGCACGCACAACCGAAATCGGCGTGTCCGATTTGATCGTCTCGAGCCCTGACTTCTTCTGGATGTTGGCCCAGACCTTAGCCACCCTCACCCAGCCTCCAGGATCTGCGCCGCCGGCCAAGTCACGATCACCCGTACGGCGCTCGATGGTGATAAGGCGATTGAGTTTGCCAGCCTCCATGGCGCCTCCTGCTCAGAATCGCGGCAGCACGGTAATCGGCGCCAGAAGCCCGTCCGCATAACCCTGCGGCATCTCGACAATGCTCTGCGTGCCGTACAGCTCACGGTGCTCGAACATCCAGGCCGCCGCCAAAAGCAGCCACTGCCGGACAGAAGGATGCTTCTCCAGGTCTGTCCCAGCCTTATAGGTGATCAAAACGGCGACCGCATGCGGCCATGAGAACCCAGGCGCCGGTGCCAGTCGGGACTCACGCCCCTCGTCCAGCAACTCATACGCATTGGTGGACAGCGTGACGAAATCCCCCTCCGACGCGCGCCACTGAACGCTCTCAATTTCCGTCACCTGCCCGATCGAGAGCGGAAAGTCCGTCGGCGGGAAGCCCGGCAGGCGCTCCCGATAGCGGCCAGGTCGGATCGCCGCCCCGGATCGAGTCTCGGCTGTTTGGCGCGCGGCCGGGATCACCACGCCCGTGATATGCGCCTGCTCTTCGTCGCCGTCCACTCGGGACTGGCCCTCGAAGTCGGCAAAGCTGATGGGCTCATCCGCCAGGTAATCGATCAGTACCGCCGGCATGACCGTTACTTTTTGGTACCTGCGGGCTTCGTCGGTTCCGCCTTGCTGGGGTCACCCTCGGCCTTGGCGTCGTCCGTATGCTCTGCCGCGACGCCGGCATCGATCAGTCGCTGCGCCTCGTCGTCGGCAAAGCCGGCAACGTCGCCGGGGGTGTACATGCGGTGATGGCGCTTGAATTTCAGGATCTTCATGGCAAACCTCGTGGAGTGAACCAGGCCGCAGCGCGGCGGCCCAGGTGAGATACACGCGCTTAGGCGCCCCAGGTAACGGCGGTCAGGATGGCGATCGACTCGACGTGGCGCGGGCCGAAGTCGTTCTTCGCGATCACGCGGATCAGGGTCTGATCGCGCTGGAACGCGCTCACCACGTTGCCGCCGGTGTCCTTGTAGGTGGCCTCCTTGCTGTAGTCGATCTCCAGCGTCTCGGACTCGCCGATGAACGTGTCACCGAAGTCGGTGAAGTAGATCTCCGATTCCTTGCCGCCGGCGCCGAGATTCGTGGGAACCTGCGTGGTCTTGCCCACCGGGTACCCCTTGAGCATGTTCTGGGCCAGTTCCGGATAGACCTTGTTGCCGTTGCCGTCGCGCAGGCCCTCCAGGAAACGGAAGACGCGTGGCGCCATAATCCAGCCCGGCTCGATCAAGTTGGAGTCGGCGTTCTCCAGCGCCAGGATCGCCTTGTTCAGGTCGTCCTCCACCTTCTGCAGGGTGGCGCCGTCGCTGGCCGGGATCAGGTTGCCCGGCAGCGCCCAGAAGCGCAGGCCCTTCGGGGTGTTTGCGGTACCGTCGTCCCGAATGAAGGCCTTGTCCTCGCGCGCACCGATGGCGCTGGTCAAGTCGGAGACCACGATCTGGTCGACGTTGGGATTGACCCCGGAGTACTTGAGCAGGTCGTTTGCGATCGGCACCAGGGCCGCGAGCTTCTTCGCGGTCAGCTGCAGATCATCGAATTGCTGTTGGGTCGCCGGGATGTCCGTGTCGGCCCCGATGTAGCCGACCACAGCACCGCCCCTCAGGCGGGGAATGGCCAGGTTACCGTTGCCCAGCGGCAGGCTGCGTGCACCAAGCCGGCGTACCACCGACTTGGGGCGCAGCAGCTCGATCACTTCGCTCGACAGGTTCTCCGGTACCAGCACGCCGCCGGCGCCCGGAGTCAGCGTATTCAGGGACATGGCCACGTCCTCGCCAAAGCCGCGCTCGATAGCCATCTTGGCGGCAAGCTGGGCATCACCGCGCGCGGCGGCCAGCGCGCGCACCATGCGCGCCACCTTGGCACCCTTGACTTCCGGGGTGCGCGGCTGGACCGGTACCGTGGCGCTGGTGGTGACCGTCGCCGGGTTGGGGTCGATCACGACTGCAGCGGAAGTCGCCATGCGCTCGGCCGCCTCGGCCCGCTCGATCTGGGCAGTGAGTTCGTTGAATCTTGCGCTCAGCTCGGAGAACTCGGCCTGTTGGGCGGCATCCAGGGCCGCGCCGTCGGCCTCCAGTTTGGCTAGCGCTTGGACCTGCTGGTTGACTTTGGCGCGTTCGCTACGAAGTTCATTGATGTTCACTTCTCATCTCCATAAAAAATGCCGCCCGGAGGCGGCGGTGCTCGACTGAGGCGCGAACGCGCTCAAGTACGAATGAGTCTCAGAAAAATCCTGTCAGAGCGCGGCGCGCATGTTCATTGCGGCGGCCTGGGCGGCGACGCTGCGCCGTGGGCCACTCTTCTGCCGCTCGGCGCGCGCGGCGTGAATCTCCGCAGCAATCCGGTTCACGGCAGCCTGGGGCGCCTCAAGGCGGTCCGCCAGGCCTGCATCAATGCCCTGCTGGCCGAAGAAGAGGCCAGCTTGCGTGTCACGCACCACCTGGGTCGTGACGCCGCGATAGCGCGCAATTGCGTCGACGAACTGGGTATAGTTGTTCTGCACCATCTCGGTCAGGAACTGGAGGGACTGCTCGCTGATTGGCTCGTGCGGCGTCAAATCGTTCTTGTGATCGCCGGCAAAGACCGAGGTCACCTTGACGCCTTGCTGCGCATCACGCTGGGAGACATCCAGGTGCTTGGCAATCACGCCTATGGAGCCGACACCGGACGTCCGGCTCACGATCACCTCGGAGGCCGCCGCCGCGATCAGGTAACCACCGGAGAACGCCGAGTAGTTCACGATAGCCGTGATCGGCTTTGCCTGTGCCGCGGCGTGAATGTCGTCCGCCAGCTCGAATGCGCCCGTTGCGCTGCCGCCATTGGTATCGATGTCCAGCACGATGTGCTCCACCGCAGGATCTGCCACGGCGCCGTGCACGGCGGTGCGCAGGCTTTCGTAGCTGGTCATGGTCTCGCACGGGTTCACGTGGGCCGATCGCGACACGAGGATGCCGGACACCGGAATGATGTCTAAGCCTGTCTCGGCAATCACGGAACGGCGCCGGTCTGCCGCGGAAGCCATCTGGGGCCCCGGCCCATCGTCCTCCATCAGCTGGGGCTGCACGCCGTGCACCGATAGGTTCACGATATTGAGGTTCAGCGACTGGTTCGCCCACTGGACGGCCAGCGCCATCAACTGATCGGTCACCAGGTGCGGCTGATTGAAGATCATGCCCGCGAGGCGGAGATGCGATTTCACGATAGGATCCTTTCAATTTCCTTGACTTCGGCTCGGGTAGGCTCGCTCTTGCCCGGCGGAAGCGGAATTGGCTTCGTCGCGTCGACCATATTTAGCGGGCTCAGGTAAATGTCGCCCCCCTCGATCGGCGGCAAATTCTCCAGTCGGCGGATGTCATTGACCGACAGCCATCCCCACTGCCGCGCCACCGAGTACGCGGCGTAGCGTGACGCCTGGTCGCCGCGCAGCAGGCCGCTGACGTTGTACTCGATGAAGTACTCCCGCCGCTCGGACGGCAACAGCAGGTCGCGGCTTTTGGCCTGCTCGTGACGCTTGATCCAGGGGAGCAGCGTGTAGATGACGAACTGGATCTGCTGATGCTCGATGTTGCTGAACGTCGCGCGCTCCAGCTCGTTGACCATATGCGCCGGGATTTTGTAGATCCGGGCGATGTCAATTGCCGACAGGCGCAGCGCATCAATCAGCGCTGCGTCGACGTTGGTCATCGACAAGGGCCTGAAGGTCATGCCCTCCTGCAGCAAGGCGACCTTCTTGGCATTGGATGCGCCACCATACTTCTCGGCCCAGTCGCCCGTGATCTTGTCGATACTGGACTGGTCCTTGATGGCGGGCGAGTCCTTTGGACGCTCGATCACGCCCGACAGCGCGGTGCCGTTGAGAAATGACTTGCCGGCGTACTGCTGAATCGCCTGTGCATACCCGATCGCGTTTGCATGCAGCAGGATCGGCGAGAGACCGGTATAGCCATTGAGGGACATCCAGCGCACGTGATGCACCAAACGCTGTGGCATTGGCTCTGCACCATACATCCGATAAACAGGCTTCAGGTCGCTGCCCCTCAAGACCGTCATGGCCTCGCCGTTCAGCGGATAGAGCCCCTGCACGACCCCGTCAGCATCACGGTCGATGAAGCTGTAGCTATTCCCCCGCAGCCCGGCCGAGATCTGCGTCATCTCCTGGTACTCGAACGGCGTCTGCCATGGGTTCGGCTGATACTTCAGCACCGCGTACAGCGGATGGTCGACCGCCGGAACGCGGTCGCCGCCGGCGCGCCGATACAGCTCGAGCGGCAGTTGCGCAATGCTCTCCGCAAGCAGCGAGACGCAGTTCTGCAGGACCGTGAGCGAGAGCGCCGAAGCCGGCGTCACCACTGGACCGGCATCCGATCTCGTGCTGCCCAGCAGCGCAGAGACCCAGCCGGATACGCCGCCGCCCTGCGCCGGCCCGGACAGGAGTTGCTTACTGAAAAACATGGACTATTCCTTTTGCGGCGCCGGCGGCGATGCCCGTGCGCTGGCGCGATCCGCCAGGTAGGCCCAGGCAAGCATCAGAGCGCCGGCCGTGATCAGACCAGCGGGCGCGCTGATCAGCGCGACGCCGGCAATCAGCAGCCCAAACCCGAGCAGCCCGATCACCCATGCGAGCAGTCCGATGACGTTCAAATTCCCACCCCTTGGTCGTAGATCGATTCCGAATTCGTCACATCCAGCAGCATCGTGCGTCCCACGGCCATGATCAGCGCCACAGCGCCGTCGATCTTGTTGTCATTCCCCTGCTTGATCGGACGCACAACATCATCATTGCCTGGCAGGTTCTTCCCCACCACGTTGCTGATACACCAGGTCATGATGGGATTGCCATCATGGTGAAAGCGCCCCGCGGCCACCGCCGCCTCCAACTCCTTCATCGGGTCGCTGAGGTTGGTGAAGTTCTGCGTGATCACCACCGGCGACAGTCCTTCGTCGTCCAGCTCATGCGACAGTCCGGTCGCACCGAACGGGTCAATCGGAGAACTCTCCACCGGGCTGAGTCGACTCGCTTCTACCGCCTCGGCCAGGATCTCGCGGTAGTCGACCTCCGCACCGTCCGTCTCGACCAAGTGACCCGAGTTCACCCATGCCTGGTAGCGCTCGGCGATCCGGCGGTTCTCCATGTCCCGCACGGTGTCTTCCGGCACCCAGAACCGCGGTGCCACACAGTAGTAGTGCCGCTTGCCCTCGATGTAGCGCCGGAACAGGCGCGCCATGCTGTTCATGTCCAGCTTGCGCGCCAGGTCAAACCCGAGCACACAGGATTGCCCCTCGAAGGCCTCCAGCGTCAGCGAGGTGTCCTCGCACGACCTCCACGACTCGAGGTTGAAATAGCCCGCCTTCGCCGAAGTCCAAATATTCAGGTGCTTCGTCTTGAAGGCATTGGTAAAGCGCGCAACCCGGATGGCGCGCTGCTGCTGGCTCTCCAGGTATTCCTGGAACACCGAGACAGACATATTCGGGTTGGCTTTGGCCAACACCTTCGGGTCGGTCCAGTCGTCCCCTTCGTCGATCGTCCAGATCCAGCCGAACAGCTCATCGTTCGGTACCATGCCCTCAAGCATGTCGACGACTTCGCGCCGCTTGTCGTAGCAGGGCCCCTCGATGTTCGCGCCGGCCGTGGTGATGATGAACATCAGCGGCTGGCGGCGCGCGCCCATGCCGGTCAGCATGGTTTCGTAGAGCGAGGCGCTGTCGTGCTCGTGGTACTCGTCCACGATCGAGCACGAGGGCGAGGCACCGTCACCAGGGTTGCCGATGATCGGCTCGAAGCGACTACCGTCCTCGGGACGGCTCAGGTTCTGTGCGTTGACCTCGATACCCAGGTGCTCGACCAGCATCGGCGAGCGCTTGACCATCAACCGGGCAGGTCTGAACACTTCCCACGCTTGCTTCTCGGTCGTCGCCCCCGAATAGACCTCGGCGCCAAACTCATCGTCGGCAACGAACATGCCGATGCCCACGCCCGCCGCAATCACCGATTTCCCGTTCTTCCGGGGCACCTCCCAGTACGACTCGCGGAACCGCCGGAGCCCGGTCTTCTTGTGAACCCAGCCAAAGGTGCAGGCCAGGCCGAACTTCTGCCATGGCTCCAGCGTGACGAGCTGGCGTTTGAATGCCCACTCGCCCTTCGTGTGCGGCATCAGCTCGATCAGCTTGAGCTTCTTCTCCGCCTTGGCCGGATCGAACTTGTAGCGGTACTTGGCCGACTTGCTCGCCGCCAGGTCATCCAGGTGGCGCTGGCAGGCCAGCCGAACAAAACGGCACGCCGGCACCTTGCCGCGCACGACATCGCGGGCGAACTGGTTCGCCTGGGCCACCCCAGGGTAACTCCCCCTTGCCGCCATGATCAGCCCAGCAGGGCTGCGAACGGATTACCCTCGCCCTTCTTCTTCGGCCCAAGCAGGCGCTGACGACTGGACGGATCCAGCCCGAGCAGCGCACCGTAAGTGACCATCTGCTTGACCGCCTCGTTCTTCGCGGTCAACGCCGGGTTCTTTATCGGTCCACCCTGCGCACCAGCCACGACCTGTCCGTTGCGCGCGACGTCTTCCTCCGCCTTGCGGAACTGGCCGTAGGCTGCACAGTAAACCTCCAGGTTCTGGATGTCGGTCGCTTGCAGGATGTGCTGCTTGCAGAGCAGCGGCGCCAGGTGTTCCCACAGGTCGCGCGCGTGCCCTTCCAACCAATCCGGCGCGAAAATGGTCGTGACCAGCCCGAAATCCGGCTCGCTTCTGTTCAGCGCCCGCTTGCCGGGATTGCCCGCCAAAGCCTTGCGGGCTGTGGGTTTCGGCTTCCGGCCGGAGCGCCCTGCAACCCCTGCCATCGGTCAACTCCTCGATTTCATATTTCGCGGGTACAGAAATTTGACGGAACGGGCCGTCAGGCATGTCGTTCGCCCCAGGGATTTCCCTCCCCCTCCCCCAGCAAATGGGAATCGATCGCATTTACAATGTGCCACACGAATCACCCGCGCCGCCCTACCTGACCGCGCCGCCCCTCACGTCCGGTCTTCGCCTTGTGGCAGTCGGCATTGATCGCTCGGAGGTTCTCCGGGTCATCGGTTCCGCCTTCCGCCTTGGGGACACGGTGGTCAACCTCCGTCGCGATACGAACGCGGCCAAGCGCCTTGCATTCTTCGCACTGGCAAATGCCGCAGTCCCTGGCAAGGATGAACTCGCGCAGCCTCTGCCATCGATAGCCATAGCCGCGAGCAGTCGTGCTTCCCTTCCGTGCCTCGCCCTTCGACCAGTTCGATGACTCGGCCTTGTGCGCCTCGCAGTAGCCGCCGCCGCGCACGAGCGCTTTGCAGCCGCGGTGGCGACATGGACGGAGGGACGCGGGTGGCATCTCTCACCACCAACGGACCGCATAGATCACCGCAGCCAAGCCCGCCAGCGCACCGCCGATGGCGGCCACGACGTATGAGAGCCCAACGCGCGCGGCAAGACGCTCGGCTCCCTTCGCATTCAGTTGACCTATAACATTCATCTTCGTAAATCCGGCGGGGCTTTCGCTTTGGTGGTATTACCGATTCAAGTCAGCGGTAAGGGCCGCCACCGAGCAAATTCCCACCGCAGCCTTCAGCCGTCGTTGTTCGGCCAGCACGCCCGCACCATGACGCCCCACCACAGGAAGAAAATCACAGGCAGGAACATGCTGACCTCCGAATGAAAGAGCCCCGCCGGCATGACACGGGCGGGGCAAATCGGGCGAGATGCCCGAGGAGACACGGTTGAGACGGCGGGTTGCGTGGCGGCCGGCTGAGAATCGAAGTGCCAATGCAAAAAGCCCGCGCGGAACGAACCGAGCGGGCTTTTTCAGGGCGCAACTCTGCCCTCTGCGGAGAATATTAAAACAAAATCGCGGGGGTCGCAACTACCATTCAACGCCTCTGCGGCGCAACCTGGGCGCAATTGCGTCTTTGGCCTCCTTATATACCTCTGGTTGCCGGTCGCCAGCCCGGGGGTTACGGTACACGGTCGGCCCAAGCCGGTTCCGCTGCTCGGTGAGAATGGCCAGCCTATAATCCCCGCATAGATCGTCAATGCACGCGGACACGAGGGGCATGACGTAAGCCTCTATCCGCCTATTGATTACATCGTCAGCGTGATCCCACTGGTCCGAGCTAACCGCCGATGAGTTCGACGCGGCCTCCCTTCCGTAGCCAACCACAGGCGAATAGCCGTGTTCCCGGCAATACCAGTCGTATAGCAGGTCGTCAAGGGGATCGTAGTCGTAGGACGCCAGGGCAGACCGCCGAGGCGCCGGTGGGATTGCGGTGTACACCATCAGTCGAATTTCCTCTTTCATGCCTACCAACGGATCCATGCATTGAAGTGGGAGCGCTCCAGCACCTACGCCACCGCCATGAAGTCTTTCGCGACAGCACGCACGATTGCCCGACGGCATGCCGCGCGGCGGCTCGGATTGTTCGAAATCATCTCAACCGCTCCGCCGGCCGCAATGATGGCGGTGGTGCCCGGGATCGGCGGCACATCGCAATCCACCATCAGCCGGAACGTCTCAGCATCGTCGCTCAGCGGGTCGAACTGGCGCCATTGGCCGCCCGGCTCACGGACCTGCACCACCTCGAGATCCCGGGCACGGTACCGCTGGACCTCAAACCCAGCGGCGCGCGCTGCGCGCTCCGTCAGGTTAAGGTCCTCGGTGGAAAGGATGCGGGGGCCTGTCATATCTTCGCTCCCCTGGGCGCTGCGGGAGCGGCGGCGAGCATGGCGCGATAGACGGACGCCGCCTCCTCGCAATCCTCCACTGCGTTGCGCTCCCGCTTTTTCGTAGCCCACGCTTCTTGTCCAAAAACCAGCATGTCCTCTGTCGGGTGGACCGGAACGAGCCACCACCCTTCCGGCAGAGGGCGCGCAGGAGCGGCGGCCCCAAGCACTCCGACGCGCACTGTGCCGGCCATCTCGGGAGCGGCGACGATCCAATTACCACACCCCGCCCGCACTCTCGGCACATCTCCGCCACACACGCAAGCATCACCGGCAGCGCAATGCCCCGCTGCGGGCGCTCGGCGGTTCCACTTCTCGCGGAGCGTGGGCCGACAGTCATCCATGAGCGACGCCATACAGTCTGTCGAAAGCCCGCAACTGCCGCACACGATCCAGTTCCAACCGTCATCGTCATGATCGAATGAGGCGGTCCCGCCGCAGCAAGGGCACGGGGCCAGCCGCTCTGCGCTCTCAGTCATGGCTTCTCCCTTACCCACTTCGGTACGCATGCGAGGTTCGTCTTGCTCGCGTTGATCACCTTAGCGGCCTGTTCGCAGGCCTCCTTGTTGGCGTATTCACCAAGAAATGCAGGGGTATATCCAACACCGGCCCAGGTGTAGAGCAGGATGTAGGCGATCGTTACGCTCACTTCCCCTCTCCTTTGGCGATTGCGGCGTCAGAGCAATAGCAGCCATAGCCTTCGTTATCCGGGCAGCTATCCGGTGTGCCGCTGCATGAGCGGGGCTTGTCCTCGCTGGGCTGCTCTGCGGCATTGATCGGCCAACCTGCTGCGTGATACAGGGTGACTACGCTTGGGCACCCAGCGAATTGCTTACCGACCTCCACCCAGCCTCTGCCTTCAACGAATTGGAACAGCCCGGCCGCGATGTCGCCACCGTGAAGCACCTTGACGCTCTGCGCCTGCTGCCCGCGCCATTTCTCCGCATCGAAGATAAACCCACGCACTCGCCGTATCGCTTCATACGGGCCGCGCACGAAGAGTTTCCCCCTGCCGTCGCCTACCCCAATAACGGCTTCATCCTGCTCCGCCTTGGCACTCGGCTGCGTTGCGGCAGGCGATGTAGCAACTCGCTTATCCCACGTCGAATCCAGTCGATCCCAACGGTATTTGCTGAATCCAAGCCAAGTCTTCGAGCCATTACGCAGGCGCGCGATGTACGCCATGTCGTCGGCATCAACTGCTTCATCCGTCAGCGCGGCAGGCGATCCGCTCCGGATGGCTTGCACGGTGGCCAGCGAGCGCCTATCGTGAAGTTCCGCGCCCATAGCATGGAGACCTCCATGTGGATCTGCATTCGCTGCCGAGCTGAGATTGCCTTCGGCGCCGTTGTGCCCGGCATTGACAGCTTCGGCATTTACTTCGTTTGCCCCTTCTGCGGCAGGCGGAACAAGCTTATCAACGTCAGCAGGCGTGACAAGAACGGGCGACGGCGCGGCGCCCTCTGGCTTCAGCAAACCGGGGATTAATGCCGTGCGCTCGGCAGGCGATGCGCTCGGCGCAGGGGCGGCGAGGATAGCGCGGATCTCGCGGATTACGTCCTCAACCCCATCCTGAACGGATAGACCGATCAGTAGCTCGAGCCAGCGATCAAGCGTTGTGCGTGGCACGGTCTCGCCCGCGGAGCGAAGCTCGTCGATCGCGTCAAGAATTGGCTCGGCGCCGCCGTCGTTCGGATCGAGCCCGAGCTTTTCATTGATAAGGCCGAGATCTGAGCAAGCTGCGCCAAACATGCGGCGATACTGGGACTTCGTGGTGGGGTCATCGTCGGCCGGCGCCGCCTGTTGCGCGCTGGCGCTCGGTTGCGTGGCGGCCAGTGCATCCAGATCGGTCTGCGACGAATACGACCAACCAAGCATCAGCATCGCCTGATTGAAGGCCGGCGCAACTTCGGCAGGGATGCCGTCTTCCTGCCGCGCCCACCAGCGCATGCCGTGCACTAGGTGCGCCAGTGCTTCACGCACCCCCTCACCCTTGCTACCCGCATTGATCGCGGCAAGCTGGTCCTGTGTGGCATTGGACAGTGTCACGGCGCCATCAGCCCGGCGCGTCTCTGCCTCCAGCATCTGGCGCAGTCCGGCCACCACTCGGTGCAGGCGCAAGATTTCGGCGGGAGCGGACTGAGCAAGGGGGCTATCGTCCTTGCCCTTCGTCTTGACGGATGCGACGCCATTGGTGGGCACGTCAGCAGGGCGCCAGATGTGCCCACAGCCGTGGCACAGGTGGGAGCGGTGTGGCGGATTGGTCCAGATAGTTAGAGGTTTGCCCAGATCAGCCGCATAGTACCGTTGCTGCGTTTCTTCGGGCGCGTCGATGTGCTGCACGCCGCAGCACGGGCAGTGCAACACCATGTCAATCGGATTCGCCCGGCAGGCAGGTATTGGGGGAGCGGCGCTCGGCTGCGGGATGGGGGCAAGAGCACACTCGCACTCGCGCCCGGAATCAAGGCAATCCGTGCAGTCGATGGTCGGATCCCGGTGGCCGTCCTGCACCGCCTCGATGGGCGTACCGACGGCACGCAGGTAGGCATCCACTCGCTCCAGATCGGCCTGCGGCAGCCTCAGAATCCCGGCACTGTGCTTCCCCTTGATAATGCGCAGGAGAGCGTCCGCCTGGAGGAATTGTTCGAGCACAACCTGAAGCTGCGCCTTGTCGCGCTCGGCCTCACCGATTTGACGCAATACGTCTTGATATGCATCGAACTCGCTGATTGGCTGTAGGCGATAGCCGGCAGGCACACCGGCTTGCTCCCCCTGGGAGTGGTCGCCAGCGTGGCCGATAAATGCCAGCAGATGCTGCGCGCAGCCGCGAATCGTCGATTCCCATGGGTCGAGGTCCCGCAGGCCGGAGTAACCATTCGATGAGAGGGTCAGAACATCCTGACCCTCAGCAGCGACCGTAACGGACCAGTTCCGGGTCATCTCGCAGCCATCTGGAATGTCGGGAACTGGCATCCGGGAATGGTTGGTGTCCGGTTTCGGGGTGGCGGTCAGGGGCGCTTTTTGGCACAGGCCAGATACAAGTGGCCACGGGCAGCGCGACAACGCGTGGTCCATGCCACCGCAGTTTGTGCAAGTCATCGCTGGCTCCTGAGTTTGGCTGCCTTGCGCTCGCGCTTGGCTTCCGCCGCGGCGATGCGCTCCCTGTCCTTTCCGTCTGTCCACCGTGAGCGCGGCGACCGGTACTGGAGGCTCGGCATCCTCAAACCCGGCATGCCCATGGATGCGGCCAAACCCAGACAGGCAGCTATCATCAATTGCGTCTTCGTCCTCAGCATGCTGCCTCCTCGGGCGACGCCTGCGGGCAGCGGTCCACCACGATCTCGCACTTGGCGTAGTACTCCGTCGCGTTGATGCTGCCCGTGTTGTACGACAAGTAGCAGGACTTCACGGAGACGCCCGGCGCCGACAGATCTACGCCCGCCGCCTCGGCCACAGCCTTAGCAATCAGCGCCTTCAACTGGTCCTGCGACAGATGCGCCAAGTGGCGCACCTCATCGACCTCGGTAGTTCCAACGATCAGTTTGCTCACGATTCCACCCTCACTTGAATCTTGTCCTCGAACACCAGGCGCCGCATGTCGTTCAGGTGCCGCTCCGTTGCGGCCAATGCCCCTGCGCTGCCGGTACCATCCCGAGGACGTAGGCCGCACCGCCACAGTTCGTCCATCAGGTTCTGAGCCGTGCCTGCGTCCATCGTGACGAACGGATCCACCCTGGCTCCATTTGGGATGTCCTCGAACACGAGGGGCCGCGCGATGCTGTACAGCCGCCCATCTCGCTTAACGCCTAGCCTCAACTCGATGTCGTGGCTCCATGGGACCAGGTCCGCGCGAATCGTCATGCCTTCCGTATTCACCGCTCCCTCCTCAGTCCGAGCTGCTGGACGAACTGCTGCTGTCCGACGATGAACCGCTGTCCAAGGCCGAGCTAGAGCCGCTATCCCAGTTCCCCGAGGCGCCGCCGCCATCGAAGGACCCACCTCGGCTCACCGGCGCCGACCAGATGCTGCCGAACGAGCCAGAATCGGCAGCATTGCCGTCGTCCGCTTGGCTGGAGAGCAGCATCGCTGCCGGCAGCATGGACATGCCGTCATCGGTCGTGCTTGAGCGGGTAGTGGCCGGGGCAGCTGCGGATACCGGCGGGCGGCGCGGAACGGACGCAGCGGCCACAGCCCGCGACAGCGGTACGGGGCTGCGCTTCGGTGGCACCTGGGGGTTCAGCCGTGCGGCGAATCCCTTAGGCGCGGTGATCTCTACTTTCACCACTGTGGCGCCGACAGGCGCGGGCTTCGACTTGCCGAAAAGGCGGGCGAAGAAGCTGCGAATCGCTTTCATTTGGCCTCCTTGAGTTGTATGCCCCTGATGCCGCGCAAGATGGTCAGCAGCTGGTTCGCCTGGTGTATGGCGTCATCCATGGCGTTGTGGCGCACGCCCTCCCGCGCCACGTCGACCTCCCACATGCTGGGAAACATGGTTTTCATCGTGCGATGGCAGCGGTTCTGCCAGAACGGCCAGCACTCCATTTCAACCGCCTTGTGTGCGTTCTGGAGAATCACGTTGTCGAAATCGGAGCCATTCCCCCAAAACGCCATAGCGTTGTGATCCTCATCGCACCAGATACGGAAGGCATTCAGGACATTGCGCAGCCGCTTCGGCTCGGGCGAAAGCAATGCCGCTTTGGCCTCATCAGACTGACGGTCCCACCAGAGCAGCGTCTTCTCGGACTGAGTCAAACCGAGACGGAGACAGTCGTTCACGTCGACGTTGGCGTAGAACGTGCCCACAACCTTCAGATCCACCATATCCATCGCTGCCGCGCCGATGCTGACGATGGCAGCCGTCGGCGCCGTGTCGTGCGCCTCGATGTCAACCATGATTTCGATTCGATTGCTCACTTGACCTCCTCGGTTTGGATTCCCATGGCCGCCAGCACCACCGCCAGCGCTTCTCCCGTCTTCACCTGGCCCGTCGTGAACCGCAGCACCGTCCATCCCTGCGTCGCGGCCGCGTTGTACTTCTCCAAGTCCGCCTTGTAACCGGCTCCACGGGTATGCCGCCCGCCTGACCAGGTTCCGCCCTCCACTTCCACCGCCAGCCGCCTTGCCGGCCACGCAAAATCAAACCTCCATTTCCGCACCGCATCAAACCGGTACTCCCGCTCCGGTGCGATCAAACCCGCTGCCTTGACGTGGAGGGCGAAGACTTCCTCGCCCGCGCTTCCCACATTGCCCTGGCGTCCCGCCGGAGCCTTTCGGCCGCTTCCGCCCCGCGCTTCTTTTCCACCGCGTCCAGGTACGCCCTGATTGCCGCGGGTGCCAAGCTGATCAGCCACTTGACCTCGCACTCGTGCCGGTAGGCCTCGTCCGCTCGCATCCCGCCATTTCCCCCAAATCCCGCTCACGCCGGCGCCTCGTCGCACTGCTCGTCGTGGACCGGGACGCCGCTGATGGGGCGGAGCCATGCGTCGAGCAAGAAGCATTCGCTGACCGGCCCCTTGCTGTGCATCCAAGGTGTCGGGAATTTGCACCACCAGGTCGGCCGCTGGTCTTTCCACGGCTCAGGGAATGGCGGCCTCAGCCACAACACCTCAACGACCATGCCGTCGAGCGTCTTCGAGGGCCAGTCAGCCGGCACCACGACGAAAGCGAGAATTCCAGGTTTGCAGTTCATTCCTGCACCTCGACCGGCGGATGGCCGTAGATGTACTGATGGATGTCCGCAAAGAGCGAGTTCTTGTTGCGTTGCAGATCGCTCATCAACTCGTCACGCCACTTGCCTTCGCCTGCCCGCTTGAACACATTGACCTTGTAGCGAAGCGCGTCTTCGCCCTCCTTGAACGGACGGAACACCTGCGCACCCTTCTCGGCAATGCCAGACCAGCGGCGGTACCATGGCTCATCGGGACCTGCAGTCGATCCGCCATCGGCCTGCGGAACTTCTGGCGGCACCCCGTCTTCCCACCGGCGTTGGTTGAGGTAAGTTGCCGGAGCAGGCTCAAACCCCTCCCGCCAACTCTTGGTTGGCTTCATCGCCTCCACGTGGGCAATGATCTCAGCGGCAATCGCATCCAGGCTGTGGCGCCTCCAGCGGCGCTGGCAATCTGCCTTACCGACACGCCTTTCGGTGTTCGGCCAGGCAGCCCAGAATTGCTCGAACGGGGTCATCGTCTTTTCCGTCTTCGAGCGCGCGCCGCGGTTCTCTGACGGGTCTTTGACGGGTACTGACGGGTTGGGTGCAATAGCTGTTGCACCCTTTCCTGTTCCAGATTGCACCCTTTCATGCTCCGGCTTGCACCCTTTCGTGTCGCTGGTTGCACCCTTTTCAGGGTCAAAGGGTGCAATAGCTGTTGCACCGTTTTCGGCACCATCCACAGGGTTAAAAAAGGGTGCAGAATTTGCGCCCTTTTCTGGCAACTTGCCGGTTTCGATCCAGAGCGGATTGATGCGGTACTCGCGGGACTTCTTCCGTCCGCCTTTGGCGTTGCCGACCAGCAGCAGCCAGCCGGACTCTTGCATGCTGCGGAGGTGGTATTGGACCGTGCGCTCCGACTGACGAGTCAGCTTGGCAACGGTTTCCACTGCGGGAAAGATTGATGTGCCGTCATGGTCGGCATGGTCTGCCAGGCACAGGGCAGTCAACATCTCGCCGCCGCCCACGGGGTAAAACTCGAATACCAGACCGGAGACCTTGCCGCTCATTGGCAGACCTCCGACCTGATGATGGCGGCCCGGAACAGACCGCCGGCATAGCGCCCCTCAGCTACCCCCCGTGAATCGGGCAATATGGGGCAGTCGCCCGCAGCGCCTTCCACTCCGCCGGGTCTGTCACTGCAGCCCCTGATGCGGACTTGCGGCATTGCCGGCCAGCCTTTGTCTTGGCACTGCACTGAACGTGCCCGTCCTGCTCGATCCACTCGGCATACTCGTCCGGCGTCAGCCCTGTCTTTCGAGCAGGCAAATTGACCCCATCCAGAATGCATGCCGCAATATCTTCCGGCGTCAGTTCCGCCTCCTGGCCACCGAACGGCGCCCTGAAGCCTACGCTGAACCAGCAACCTGCTTGTCGCGTCGCCTCGAGCGCCCGGATGATTTCTGCCCGTGTCACCATTACTCAGCTCCTTTCGATAGGTGCGCACAAACCCACCGCGAAGCGCGTGTGGGCCCACGCAGGCGACATTTTGCCCCCTGACTTGCCAGTACTGGGGCATGATGATGATCCTCACGCAACTGCTCCTGCGCGCGCCGCCGGCACGCCGTATTCCTGTTCTCGGTAAGCGCTCCAACGTGCATAGGCTCGGTCCCAGATCTGGCGGCGCTGCTCCTTGCTCAGCCGCCTCCCCTGGTCCAGCTCGTAGTGGCATTGGGCGCAGGCCGGTACCGTCATCCGGTCGTCCGCCTTCAAACCCTTGCCCTTCCCGTCCTTCAGCTGGTTGGAGTGCGCCGGCACCACGGTGGCCGGGTCGTTGCGGCAGACGCCAGGGATGCGCAGGTAGCATTGCTGACCGTGGCACAGCATGTCCGGATGCAGGATCGGGTTGACGCGGATGGCCTTGCCACCCGCAATGATTCGAACCATCGCCATCAGAACAGCGCCCTCTGCGGATGGGGCCGGCGTACCGGGCGGATCGTGCGGCCAGTCTTCTTGCATGCGCGCGACGGGCCCAACTCCAGCAGCCCTTTCTTACGCAGCTCATTGACCCGGCCGCTCACGGTGTTGATTGCCAACCCGGATGCCTGCGCCAGCTCCTGCAGCGAGTAATCGCGCGGGTTGGCGCCAATCGCGTCCATGATTTCCTGCTGGACACGGCCAAGCTCGCCGGACGTCTTCATCCGGTCGTAGTTGCGAATACTGGTATTGGCGACTGCCGTGTGCATGCGTCCTCCTATGCGCGTTCAGTCTTCGGCCACTCAAACGTTCCGGCCAGCGCGCTGTAATAGCCGTGCTTCCACTCGTTCACGTAGTCCGGGGTATCGGGATGGCGGCACGCGTCTACGGTCTTTCCGGCGCGCGCCGCGTTGGCGCCTTCCAGGCGAATGTCCGCCCGCGGCATGAGCTCGTGAATCACGCCGCCTCCTTTTCCGTTCGGATGAATGTCAGGCCGAGAGTCGCCAGCACGCGATCGATCCAATCCGGATGAACTCCCAGCCACGACAGCATCGCCTCGATGCTCGGGCGGTCATGGACCAGCAGGCGCTGTGCCTCCCCGCTCGGCCAAAGCCTGCCTTCGTCCGTCTGCTGCTTGGTCGCCAAGTCGCATAGCTCGTTGAGCCATTGCGCCACAATGGCCGCCAGCAGTCGGTACTCGGGCGCGGCCCAGGCGTTCTGGCGATAGTGCTGGGAGGAAACTTCCAGTAGCCTGGCAATCGTGCCAGTGCCGGCGAGCATGAAGGCCGGCAGCGTCCCGACCTGCTTGATCCTCTGTGAGGCTGGCGTGCTCATACCACCCTCCGGATTGACTTGCTGTCGGCGGTAGCTTCGGTGTCGCCACGTCGAACCGCCGATGCGACGTGGATAGCCTCAATCCGCTTGATCCACTCCATCACACACTGAATCAGATCGTGTCCCATCGCTGTCAGGACGATCAGGTCATTCAGGCAGATCTCGCCGTCCTCGTAGCGCTTCGTGAATTCACTGAACGCCGAGCCCATGCCGGAGATCATCTTCCCTGCTTGGTCCAGCAGAGCCTGGTCGGACAAATCACCTATTTGCGGCAACTTGACGGTGATCCGGCCAATGACCGAAGCGAAGGTGTCGACGATGCGCGGGTCGCCGGTCATCGCCGTGATGTCGAAGGCCTCCCTCAAGGTCAGGTGGTTCTGGATCTGGCTCGGGTTGAGCTTGTTTTGCAGGACCGCAGCGCTGCGCACACCCATGCGCGCCGCCAGCGCCGGGACGCCACCCGGGTAGTCGTGCGCAACCCGGTAGGCAGCGTCTTCAATGTTCATCAGGCACTCATGAGTCATTGCCTTACCTCAATGTGGTTTGTTGCAACACAGCCGCCTACACTGCGGTCATCTATCGAATGGGGTGCGTACCCACTGTCATGGCAAACTTGAGATCTCTGACCTTCTCAACCCACCAATGGGGTACGCATGGACGCCGTTTCTACTCTGCAAAAGCAAGTGACTCTGATGCAGTCGGTCATTCACCTGCTCGTTGTTACCCATCCGGATCCAGGAAACCTCAAGGCATTGCTGCGGTCGCTCAAAAGAGGCTTCGACCAACAAGAAGGAACAGACCTGGACGAGCTCTGGCCGGAACTCGCGGACGATTTCAACCTGGGCGACTGAATTTCTCCCTGAGTTCTGCCGCAAACGCAGCCCTAACACGCGCTAACACCGCTACTAGGGGCTCTGAGCTGGCCGGCCCCGACACTTCTCGTGGCCGGGCTGGGATCAGTCCGTCAGCTGAATACCGGTACTCAGCTGCATCTCTCGAAAGCCGGTCAGATACCTCAGGAGGCGCGGCTTTTAGCAAAGCAGCTAGAGTGAGGAACAGAATCTCGGCGGCGTCCTTGTTGCACCTGCTCGATCGCAGATCCACGCTCGGATGCCTCAGGGCCCGCTTTGTCCCGAAGCCAGTCTCTTTTGCGCCAAGCGTCACGACGATGCATGCGCTTTCGATCCGACTGAGCAGCGGCGTCGTCGCAGCCGGATTTGGCGTTACGCCATCGGCCTCGAATAGCGAGTCACCTTGCAGCGGCGGCGCGGGCTCGAGCGGATACGTTGGTTCGGCGTCGAAGTCGCGGATGTGCCGCGGCCCCGGCAGAGCATCCAAGCTGGCGCGCACCGCTCGCAGCTCAGCGGCGGCCGCGGCCCGCTTGCGCCAGAGCGGCAGCCGAAAGAGCAGCTGCACTGCGAGCGCCGTGGCAGCAGCCACGACGACTGCCACGACAATGTGGTCGATGCTGAGGGATGTCACAGCTCAGGCCCCGTTCCCCACCGGCATCGAACCAGGCGCGTTGAGGACAGCCAGTTCCCTCACCAGGCTCTCGCGCACGCGGCCGAGCCGGCTTAAGTCTCCGCCTCCCAGCAGAAACTGCGAGAGCGTCTCGGCGACGCGCTGCTTTTGCCATTCCGTCAGCGAAGGTACGCAATTCGCACCGTGTGCCTGGGCGGGCAACGGCGCACTCTCCCGCTCAGCATCTGCTACGGCCCAGTCTTTGAAGAAGGCCCATACCTCGCGCAGCTTGGCAGCATTTTTTACGGGCAGCGCGCCAACTCCCCCGGCGAGGGGGTGGTTCAGCGTCCTGCCCTCCTTCGCGGCAAGGCCCTCCATGTCCAATAGCTCGATGACGTTTTGGACGAACTTGAGCGCATCGAGGGCCGTGGCTCTCTCCAGATTCATGACCAGCGGGACAATATCTGTGCCGCCCTTGCTCACTACGATACTGATTGACTTCATCGTTTACCCCAATTCATGGTGTTGTGGATTCAGACGGCCCGGCCACTCCGTGTCCGTCAGGACTCAAACATGGCGGCCCCTCCGCCGACATCTCTACGCCGACAAGGGCATCCCCTCGCCAGCGGTATTGGCACGTACTCCCATTCACAGACAATTGAGGCTCTACCCATCAATCACCACGAAAGGAGTACGCATGGAAAACGGTTTCGACACCATCGAGCTCAAGGCAGAGCTAATCGCAACTCGAGAACTGGCAGCATTCGCACTAGCGTTAGTCCATAACCTCGATCGGACGCCCCCGGAAGCACTGGAAGACATCAAGGAAGCGTTGATCGCTACGCATCGCTCAATAGCTGAAGAGACCTTTAGGGACAGCCAGGCACCCGCAGGGCTCGCAGAGTTCGAAGCCGCTTATGAGAGGTCTCTCAATAGCGGAATCACCCTGGCGAAAGCCTTCCTCGACAAGCTGAACCGTATCCGCGGGTCAGAGCAGAACTGATCGCGCTGTCGGGGTTCGCGACCGCCTCACGCAATCGCTCGCCGTGCTCGGTCGCAATCCGGATTGCGGTTTCCCGCGCCCGATCTTTCTCCGTCGCGATCTCGCCTTCCCTCGCCATGAGGGCGGGTCGGATCAAGCCCAGCACCAGGCGGGCGTACAACCCACCAGAGAACGTTGCAATCGTTTTCATCATTTCACTCCGTTCACGGATCGAAACATGACCAACAAAGAGAAGATCGAAGTAACAATCCATCACTACGACGTTGAGCCCAAGCACGATGGCTCAGACACTCCCCACTACTACGAGTCGCTCGAACCTGTTGAGGCCGAATACGTTATTCGGCTGGAGGATGGGCTCTGGTACTTTGTGGACGCAGTCCAGCTGAGAGAAGGGAATGACCTGCTATATCTCTCGAAATCTTCTTCCTCGCCTCTGGAGGCATGTCTTGTAGCGATGCAACTAAAAGAGTCCGAATAATGTCCAGCGCCCGCTGGGTGCACGCAGCGGGGCTCAGATCAGTGCCCGGATGCATGAGCCCTTGTCTTGCCGAGACCGACATCGCCTCCGGGCCAACCACGGCGGCGAAACATGCGTGGTACACCCGCGCAATCAGTGGTGTTGTTGCGGCAAGGTTCGGTGTCACGCCGTCCGGCATGAAGAACGATGCGCCGGCCAGCGGCGGCGCCGGATCGGGCCGCTTGGGCCGGACATGCTCGCGCACGCGGATGGCATTGACCGGATCAGCCACCCCGGGTGGTGGCGCGCCCGGGGCCAATGCCAAGGCATCGCGCTGGCGCAGCTGCTCAAGCGCCGGGCCGATGAGGAACAGGATGAAACGGACGTACAGGGATTTGATGGCGGATTTCATGAGTCAGGCTGCCTCCTGGGTGGTTGTCGGCTCTGCCCTAACGAGTTCTGGCCAGATCTCGTGCCAGTCATTGGGGCGGAGGTCTTGCCGGGTAACCTGGAAGCGCAGGAGTCTCTCCAGGCGCGCCATTCGCTCGGTCGGAACCGGACGGTTTCTTCGCGTATCCAGCGAAATCCACTGGGAAATCGTAGGCGGCTCCACGCCGAGTTCGCGTGCAACCTTTGATGGGCCGCCGGCATCAATGACCGCGGCCCGCAAACGGGAGACTAGTGCCCTATCCATGCCAGCAACAATAAGGCATTGCCTCATGTTTGTCAAAGGCATTGCCATATCTGACGTGCAGATGGTTTATTAGGCAATGCTTACAGGCCCAGAACTCGGTGCGGCTATCGCCAGCGCCATAAAACTCAAGAAAGTCAAGAAGATTGACGTGGCGCGGGAGTTTGACGTAAAGCCACCCTCCGTTCAGGATTGGGTGAAATTCGGTCGCATCAGCAAGGCGCACCTTCCACGACTGTTTGCCTACTTTGGCGACGTGGTAGGGCCGGACCATTGGGGCTTGACGGAACAAGAGCTGCAGTTGTCTGGCGGGTCAGCGCGGAGCCAGAGTCATAAAGAGACGACTCATCTTGACCCCGCATCGCCTCCTTCCTGGCCGTTCAAGAAGCTCACCCCGGCAGCGTGGAAGGCACTACCAGAGGTAGTTCGGTCGCGTGTTGAAAATGCGGCAGACGAGCCACACCAATACGATAGAGAACTCCTCAGGAGGGTCGCCCTCGGCGTCTTAGATGGGGACTTCGCCTGGGGAGAACCGCTGCCCACAGAAACGCTCGCCGATTTAATTGTTTCTTTGTATGAGCATTATGAACCCCGTCTGAATGTGACTAAAGATGAGGTTACAGAGAGGTTTTTGAGATTAATCAACTTATAAGGCGCAAATTCTTTCAACTACCTTACTGACAACCCTTGTTTCGCATCGTTAGAATCACTGTAAGTGTTCGCTGAGCACTATTTACGGGATCGGAGCGGAGCATGGACCTAACAACCACGATAGGTAAGATTGTCTCAGAAGCAAAACAAAGAGCTCAGGCGCAGTCGCGAAGCATAGTCGTTAGCCATAACAACTTCGTGCTACTTGACCTGCGGGCCAATGCACCGAATTCATTGTTGGTCCAGCTTTCTCCGGACGATGGCGGGGCGCCGTCTGAGTTCGCTTCCAACGTCTTCCCCCTGCGCCCCAGGCGAAGATGACTCCTCGGCATTTTTTGGCTTGTCGATATTGGCCTGATCTGGGGTAAGCGGTCTGCTGCCGTAATTGTGGATTGTCACGGCGCCATAGCAGATAAAGACAAAATTGTTGCCACGTATTTTCAAAGGAGGGGAGTCGTCCGGCCTCTCCTTTTTTTCGTTGAGCATAATGCACCTCCGAATTAAACGTCACTAAAAGGAGAATTAAATAATTCTGAATACTGCCAACGAAAACCGACGGGTCAGCGCGTGATTGTGCGCGTTTGGGCACAGTCATAGCACAGTAGCGCGGCACTCACTCAATCCACTTCCATTGTTCACGGAGCACACCACAGGCACCCCAGGTACCCTCCGAAACTCCTTGCGGCGTAACGTAACTCATTGATTTTACTTCGACACCGAAAAACAGGTGTCGAATATGAATCACACGAGCAAATCCAAGTATGGGAGTCATGAACGGCAATTTCATTTAGACGAAATGGGTCCCGTGCGACCATCCAACACTACCGGGCGACCAGCTCCCAGCTGTGAGAGAAGCCGAGAGTCAGCAATCCCCACTGGGAAGTACATGCGACGAGATGAGCCAACGTTACTTAGAGGAGACGGAACTTGACTATTGTGAAGTGCAGTGAATGCCATGCCGACGTCAGTGACAAAGCGGCCGCTTGCCCAAAGTGCGGAAATAAGATAAGCGGTGCCGGAAAGCACTCTGGTAAGGCATTGCTTTGGGTCGCAGGTGGTCTTGCGGCACTCTTTGTCATTGGTGCAATCGTTCAAGGAGAGCGCCCGGAGGCCAAGGAGGAACACAAGCTGAGGCTCGCCCTGGAGTTGTGCCGCAAGGAGCAGAACGACGATCTCAAGTCAATTTCTGAGCGGCGCCTTGTTCGCGGAGCCTGCGACCGGATTCGCGACGAGTACATCCAGAAGTACAACCGTAATCCGGAGTAGGCGAGTATCTCTGCCTTACAAGCCCGCCGCGCGCGGGCATTCTTTGTTGCCTGGCCACCGTCTTGCCGAAGGAAACGCCTAGCGGCACCAAGTGCGACTTGACCGACATCGGCCTACGTTGCGACAGACAGCCACCTCCCTCCGGCGACATCATATCGTCCCACCTTTGAGCGCTCGGATCGGGCACCAGACATTCCCCCACATCCTCGTAGAGCGGTCGAACCCATAGCGTTCTGCCTATCCCACATAAATAAGGCATTGCCTCTTGACACGAAAGAAGGCATTGCCTATTCTTCACTCATTCGCGCACCACCCGGTGCGCCGCAAGGTGAGATGAAGATGGTATTCCGCGCCAACTACCGCATTGCAACGCTGCAATCAGCCCCGAGCCTGCAACTGGACCACGTGCCGCTGGAGAACGTGACGTTTGCAGAAGCCGTGGAAGCTGCACGCGCGAGCCACGCCAGGACCGGCCGCCGCACCTACATCACGCATGCAATCGGGCCGCGCGTGTGGTTCGTGATCGACGCGGATGGCACCGAAGAAAACCGCAATCGCGGCGCTGTCTACCCGCAATTGGATGCCGCCTAACCCAGGGCGCACACATACACGCAAGGGGATCGGAGATGGCACACCAGAGCATAAGCGCCCGAGCAGTGCAGGCGCGAATCGACAAGGCGGCGCAGGAGTACGGCGCGCTTATCCGCGATGACCACTGGACGCTGCAGCACGCGCATGACGTGCTGATTCACGCCGACCGCGATGGACTGGATCTGTTCAAGATTGCCGGCCTCGCCAAAGCCATTGCCTGCTTTCAGTGCAGTGCGGACTAACCCAACGAGTGAGTGCTGAGATGCTCAAGTTTGCCCTCTCCGTCGTGATTGACGTAATCCGCTGGTTCGCCATCTCCCTGGGTGTGGTCGCTTTGCTCAACCTGCAGACCTGCATCGACCAGCAGCAGGCCGCGCCGAAGCAACGACCCTCCTCGTGGAGGGCAGCGTGAGCAATAACAATCGCCTGGACCGGCTTGAACGCCAAGCGCGCAACACGCGCCGAGTGCTCGTTGCCACCCTGATCGTCATGGCGATGGTTGCCGTCTCCGGTCTGTCAGCGTACCTCGATGATGCCGGCGACTCGTACGTTCCAGTCTCCCTTTCCTGGAGGAAAGCGTGATCTTCCAGATCCTGATCAATCACGAGGTCGTCTACACCGGGCCGTTTGCTACCTGGTGGGATGCCCATGACAGCGCCATCAACCGCGGCTTGCTCTGTGAAGCCGATCACGTCCAGGTGAAAGCAGTATGAAGCTCTCAGAACGCATCCTCGCCCGCTTTGACGCGGAAGCCGCCGAAGAACGCTCCGTCATCGCCGATCGCGCAGCCGACGTCGACACCCTCGGCGAACTGATCTCCACCGCCTACTACGACGGCGTTTCCTGCCGCCCAGAGGACATCCACGTCTCGGGTTCCGGGGGTCTGATGGTGCCCCCCTCCGGTGACAGGGTTGCGGCAATTGCATGGATGCTGTCCCACGGCTTCACTGCCGACTCGACGATAGCGTCGCCAAGCTATACGCACCACCTCTTGCGCCATCCCAGGCTTGCTACGGTAGTCGCCATCTTGGTCCCGTCACCGGAGGCGGCATGACCATGACCAAAGGGCGCATTGAGCGCAGCGGCAAAATTCACTTCGGCGATGCAAGCCTGGCCGTTTGGGAAGAAGGCCTCCGCGCGGCCCGCGATGCCGGCGGGTACAAGGCCGAGCAAGCGTGGGAGCGGGATTTCAAGCGCGACGTGTTCGCGCGCATTGTTCAGCAACTCAACAGGCTCGGCTGGACGGTCGGTCCTCAGACCTACATCTTCACGGGCAACAACAGCCGCTACTGCACCAAGGGCGACCTGCAGGCCGATCTCAAAGTATGTGGTCGCCACATCGAGTTTGACATGTTCCAGAACGTGAACGCACCGGAGAGGCCGGACCACGGCGGACGCTATCAACGCGATCAGGAAAAGCACATGCCGTACGTGATGCGCCTGGAGATGGAGCGCACGCGCAGCCGCATCCGCAACTACCTGTGCAACGTCTTTATCGGCTACGAGTTTCAGCCTCCTGATATCTCCAGCCCCAACCCCGACCCGCTGGCCTACTTCAATGATAGTTGGGACGGCGAGTACGAGAAACGGCGCGGCATTCACCGGTTCAAGCGAGGCGCCGATGGATGGCCGAGCGATGACGAAATCTCATCCTGGAGTCGCAAGGACAAAGATGGCGCGCTGCTGAACCACGGCGACGTTCGTTGGATGCGTGACAGCAAGGGCCGACTGCTCCGCGGGCGCGTGTATGGCGGCATCAACGGCATGTGGCTGTTCGTCTATGGCCCTGGCCAGCGCGATCACACCCACAAGAACGCCAACACATTCTTCACGTATCGAGCCGGCGAGACACCGCGAAAGCTGGTCCATAGCGACGTGCGCCGCAAGCGCCTGGAGCACGATCTGCAGAAATCCGTCGAAGCGATGAACTTCGAGCGAGCCTGTGTGCTGCGCGATGTCCTGTTTCCGAGCACGCCTAGCAATGTAATGCCCGCAGCGTTGGCAAAGGAGGCAGCTTGAGCCTCCCCGACTTCCGCGCCCGCACGATGGCCGAGAACCTGGCGCTCATGGAGCGCTCGCGCCTGGCGCCGACGAAGCCGCCAGCCTACGCCACGCCGCAGGACATGGCCCGCGTCATCGACGCTGCCATCAAGCACGGCAATTTCTACACCCAGGCGGCGCAAGACGCGTACGCCGGACTAGTCATCCTCCGCGACCAGCTCGCCGCTGCAGCGGATACCCCGAACGGACAGTGACATGCTCTCCATCGCTGGAAACAAACTGAGCGAAGCGCTCAAGATCGCGAGCCAAGCTGCCGCAGCGCGCTCGCCCATCGACATCCTTACGCATCTCCGGCTCCAGGGCGAAGCCGGCGGCACCACGCTTGCAGTGACGGGCTCAGACATCTCCTTGACCGTCATCGCGACGGTGCCGGCCAGTATCGGCCCGGATGATGTGGACATATGCCTACCGGCGGACAAGCTGCAGGCAGTCGCCAGCATGGGCGCCGCATCTGTGATCTTCACCAAGAAGGACTCCAAGGTGATCGCGCGTGCTGGCTCTTGCCGCCTCACCATCCCCGCCCTCCCAGGGGGAAATTATCCTGAGGTCAAGATCGAAGGCAAACCGACCGCCCTATTCGATGCCCCAGGACTGACCGCGCTGATCCCTACCGTTGCGTTCGCGGTAGCCGGCCCCAAAGAGCATGCGCGGCCTTATTTGCGCAATCTCTGGGTTGAGTCAGACGGCACTGCCATCCACGTCACCGCCTCGGACGGCGCCATGCTGGCATCGAATTGCCTTCCCGTTGCCACAAGTGAGTTTGGTATTCCGATCTCTGCCGAGGGCGCGGAGCTATTCGCCTCGATCGGTGTCGAGCAGTTCCAGATCTTCGAGCGCCACATCGTTGGTCAGCGTGCCGGTGTGAAGGTCATTTGCAACCGCCCGCAGGCCAAGTATTTCGAATGGCGCCGCGCGCTCCCCAACCCGACGGAGCACGTCGCATTTCGCCGCGAAGACCTGCTGCAGGTTTGTCCCCTGCACCGACTCTTCGACACGAAAGGGATTGTCCGGTTCGAGCAGGACTACGACGTCTGCTCGATCAGCATCACGGATGGAAATCAAGCCGTAGATGCCGAGCTCGAAATCAAGGAGCGCGGAGAAGAGTCGCACCTTGAAGGGGCCTTTGACGGGCCAAATCTGCTGCGCCTACTCGGCCAGGTGAAGACCGAGAGCGTGCTCATCTCGTGGGCCGACAGCGAGAAACCTGGCGCCTACCTCCTTCAAGACGGCAGCTGGCGCGGGCTGCTTATGCCCCTCCGCGCTTAACTGAGGACCCAATCATGAATATCGAAGAGATCAAGCGCCAGGCTAAGCGCGCGGTTCGTCGCGGCGACGTCGCGAAGATGGATCAACTGGAAATCGCCTACATGAAGGAGGCGGTGCCCCTGACCAAGGCCGGCGATGACGAATGGGACCGTGTTCGGGTCGTGGCGCAACCCGTTCGCCTCTTCCGTGGTGCCGGCCCGAACAATGAGACCCGTGTCCAGTGGGTGCGCTTTGACGGCGTGCACGTCATGTCAGACATCAACGGCTATCTGCTGGATGACGAGCCTTGCCAGCCCACCCTACTTCCGATGGCGGAAGCCGCGTAACGATCAACCGGGGAAAGCGGCGGGACAGCCCCAAGTCCCAAAACACCGCGGGAAGCCAACTCCTTCTGTTGAGAGCGCCGCAAGTACCCGACCCTTTTGCAGTACCCCACCGATGAAGACGAGGACCACCATGAACGCAGTCACCGCAGTTGAAGCAATCGCCGTACAGACCACCATCAGCCAAGCAGTCGTCAACTCCCTCCGGCCCGGCGATGCCATCGGCGGCGGCTTCTATGCCAGTCTGATTCGCCAGATCGACGGCATCTATGCCCTGGTCGTTGCACCGAAGGATGGAGGTGAGCACAAAGGCATCGCATGGAACAGTTCGACCGCGCGTGTCGATGGTGCCATCAGCTACTACGATGGTTATGCCAACACCCTGGCTATGGCCGAAGCCGGTAGCGAGCTTGCCAAGCTGGCGCTCAGCCTGCAACTGAACGGTTTCCATGACTGGTACCTCGGGGCGCGCGATGAGATGGAAGTCATCTATCGCAATCTCAAGCCAACTGCTGGCAACTATGCCAGCTTTCGCGACGGCGAGAACCCCAGCAGCGTTCCGGTCGGCTATGCCTACACCGAGACGAGCCCTGGCCAGACGGCATGCACTGCCTTCCAGGAGGGCGGAGTTGAGGCCTTTGCCGATGCCTGGTACCACACCTCCACGCAGTCCGAGCGCGACTCCGACTACGCGTGGCTTCAGAACTTTGGCAATGGAACCCAGATCAACTACCGCAAGAACACCGAGTTTTGCGCTCGGTTCGTCCGCAGATTGAAAGTCATTCAGTAATTTTGTCCTTTATCCATTCGGGCCGCGCCAGCGGCCTGCCTTCCCCAAACTCAAGGAGCAAACAATGACGCAAGTCACAGAGAAGGTGGCTTTCGAGGTGGGCGGCGCGCAAGTCCTCATCCCCAAGGATGCCGTCGCGAAAAACTGGCTGGCTAGCCTAGCTAGCGAGTTCGCGGCGCCATTGACGCCTTTCGTGTTGGGCACTCTGTCCGCTGCTCGCCCTATCCTCGCCGCCGGAGAAAAGTACGGCGGCGTGATTCTCGGCAAGGACGGTGAGGCAGATTACCACCTGATCCTGCTGCCCGACACTGCCGAGGATGTCACCTGGGAACAGGCTAAGGAACGCGCAATAGCGGTTGGTGGCGATCTGCCCAATCGCCGAGAGCAGTCCCTACTCTTCGCGAATCTGAAGGAAGAGTTCGAGAGCGCCTGGTACTGGTCCAGTGAGCAGTCCGAGCGCAACTCCCTCGTCGCGTGGAATCAGAACTTTGGCAATGGGGGCCAGAACTACAACCACAAGACCAACGAGTTTTGCGCTCGGTTCGTCCGCAGATCACCCCTTTAATCATTTAGTTATTTAGTCCTTCAGCATGGCCATCCACACAGAACTGGCGGTGTACAAGGCGGCGATGGAACTGACGATACTGTGCAGCCGACTCGTAGCGCATATGCCGCGCAACCATCGGGCGGTCGATGGCGCCCGACTGGTTGCATATTCGCGAGCAGTGGTAAGGCATATCCGCCTAGCGAACCAGGCCGCCGACAAGGTGCCACACATCGAGCAGCTTCTCGACAACCTCGGCGGCCTCGAAGTCGAGATCACAGTCTGCAGTGACCTGCGTCTGATCTCAACCTCCGGGTTCTCGAAAGCAGCGCCGCTTGTCGGCAGCATCAGCCGTCAGGCTGGTGGATGGAAGAAGGCCTCTGCATCGAAGCCAGATTCACGACCGTCAAGGCGACCGTGACAGTGCTTATTAATCTGGTCGTGCCGCTGGCTCATAAGGCCACCGCCATGCGCATCACGGATACCGCTGGGAGTCATCAGGTCTGGTCTGGCGCAGTTTCCCCGCTGATCGGCCCAAGCCTTCGGCGAGGCGACGTAGATAGCACGAATAGACGCAGTCCGAGCGCAACTCCAACAACGCGTGGAATCAGAACTTTGGCAATGGAAACCAGAACAACAACCACAAGAACAACGAGTTTTGCGCTCGGTTCGTCCGCAGATCAATCCGATGTAGATCAGGCGTCATTTGAAGAACTCGTGATCGCGTACTTCAACTGTCGCAAGCGCAAGCGCAACACGCACAGCGCACTCGCCTTCGAGCAGGACCTGGTGCGCAATCTATACGACTTGCACCGGGAACTGATCGAAGGCACCTACCGGCCGGGTCCCTCTATCTGCTTCGTGGTCACCCGCCCGAAGGCGCGCGAGGTGTGGGCAGCAGACTTCCGGGATCGGGTGGTGCACCACCTGCTCTATAACCGCATTTCCCCGCGCTTCTATGCCTCGTTTATCGCGGATAGCTGCGCCTGCATCCCAGGCCGAGGCACGCTGTATGCCGCTCTTCGGCTCGAAGCCAAGGTACGCAGCGTCACGCAGAATTGGGTACGGCCGGCCTGGTACCTGAAGTGCGACCTGGCGAATTTCTTCGTCAGCATCGACAAGCGGGTACTGCGTGCCCAGCTCGCCGCCCGCATCACCGAGCCGTGGTGGATGTGGTTGGCTGACTTGGTGCTCATGCACGACCCGCGCCCCGGCGTGGTGATGCAGGCCCCACCAGCGCTTATGGCGCTGGTGCCGCCGCACAAGAGCCTGCTGAATCAACCCGCGCACCGCAGCCTGCCAATCGGCAACCTGAGCAGTCAATTCTTCGCCAACGTCTACCTGGACGCGCTGGACCAGCACGCGAAGCATCAGGTACGCGCCCGCCACTACATCCGCTATGTGGACGATTTTCTGCTGTTGAACGAGTCGCCTCAATGGTTGAACGCTGCCCACGACGACATCGAGGCATTCCTACCGCACGAACTTGGCGCCCGGCTCAATCCAGCCAAGACCATCTTGCAGCCGATCTCCCGCGGCGTCGACTTCGTCGGCCAGGTCATCCGGCCGTGGGTGCGCACTACGCGACGCCGTACGGTCAACGAAGGTGCCCGCCGGCTGCGCCAAATGGATGCCGCTGATGTATATGCCTCCGCCAACAGCTATTTCGGCCTGCTGCGCCAGGCCACCGGCAGCCACGCAGACCGCGCGCAGTTGGCCAACATCGTGCGCAGCCGAGGTTATGCCGTCAATTTTGGACTGACCAAGGCCTATCGCCACCTCCAGCCTTATTCGGACGCGGCATGAGCTGGATGATCGCCCCGTTAGCCGTGGCTGTCATTTCCATAGGCGCCATGGTGCTTGCCGGACGCTCGATGGCCCGCCAGATCGCGGCCCAAGCAACCACAGAGGAGAGCCGCATGCTCGTCAGCACCACCACCATGATCAAGCGGCTCGAAGGGCTGCTCGGAACCGGCGATCTCTCCGAATGGGAGAAGTCGTTCGTTCGCTCGCTGGTCGATGTTCAGAAGGCAGGCAAGGTGACGCAACTCACCGGTGCCCAGGTCGAAAAGCTGGACGAACTCTACGGGAGACACTTCGCATGATCCGCCGCTTTTTACTCGCCTTCTCTGCCCAGAGGCCGGTCAAGATCATCTGCGAGGAAGGCAAGCCCTACCTCGAGCGCTACTTCGTCTGCGCGCTGTTCGGGATCCGTGTCTACCTGCACCGTTTCGTCGGGTCCGATCCCGATCGGGGCCTGCATGATCACCCGTGGCGCTGGGCGCTCTCGCTGGTGCTGCTCGGCTGGTACTGGGAGGCAACGCGCCAGTACGCTCAGATGCGCAAAGTGCGCTGGTGGAATTTCCTGACCGGTGACACCTTCCATCGCGTGATCCTTATTGCGGATGGGCCGCCGGCTGTCTGCACCCCCGCGGAAGTTTGGACCCTGTTCATCGTGCCGGCAAGGGACGTCAAACCCTGGGGGTTCCTGAGAGAGAAGGCCCAAGTCGGCGAAGTTTTCATGCCATTCCAGCGCGTCCCCACCGGAAAGCCAGCGAAGTGGTGGGCCGATGCCCCCAAAGGCCGCGATCACCCGGGCCGCAAACCAGAAGGAGCGTGAGATGGCACTGACCTGTACCTGTATCACCGACATTGAAGCAAAGGTAGCCGAAACCATGACCAAGAAGATCGGCTCGCCGGCTACGGCCAAGTGCGAATCAATCGGCTTCACGTTTGGGAAGGCATGCGGAATCGTGCACCTAACCAATTTCAAAGTCACCGCCGAAAAGAAAGGCTGGACGCGCGGCAAGAGCATCCCGATGCAAGCCAGCTTCTGCCCCTTCTGCGGTAAGGCAACCAAGGAAGCAGCATGAACCAAGCCCAAAAACATGCAGAGCCGCAAGTTACCGGCGCGCCGGATCGGATCGTGCTGTGCGTTGGCGACATCCCTGTGAATACGGGTTTCAGCGAACTGCAGGAAGTCACCTGGTGCGCCAGCAGCCAGAACAAAGCCGACGTCGAATATGTGCGCGCTGACCTTGCCGCACCGCCTCAGCCCTACATCCTCCTCGAAGGCCTGGCCGAAAGGCTCCTGGCCCCTCGCGAGAGGGTGCGTGACGCGGATGGGCACCTAGTGCACCCAGCCTTGCCAGTCTGCGACGAGAGCACCCGCTACGACCTATTCCTGGCAGCCTTCGGCCTGGAAGCGTCGTTTGTCAGCATGGAGTGCGATTGCGAAGACCAAGCACTCCTTGATCGCTATTTCGACGATGGCGACCCCGACTGCAGCGGCTGGGAGCCAAGCGCGCCCGCCGGCGAGGGCTGGGTGCTGTTGGAGATTTACCCCACCGAAGACGGCCCCTACGCATTGTTCGTGCGCAGGAAGGCAGAGGAAAAGCCCAGCCGTCGCCGCGCCGCTCCCCCGGCACCTGTCAGCCGGGCGCCCCTGTCTGGCCGCTGGCACCACGGCGCCGGCTTCCTGTGCAGCGGCTCGCTACGCATCGCCCGCGAGGACTTCGACACCAATCCCTGCGAGGAATTCAAGACCGAGCTGCTTGATTGGGTGTGCGAGGCGCTAAACGCCGCCCAGTCCGCTCCCCTCACCAATGAGGGTGGCAAGGGCGAGAGGGTGAGCGCCAGCACGCAACAGGCGGAGCCGGTGGTGCGGTACTGCCCTGGTTGTGGGAGCATCGGTCCAGTCGAAGTCAAATACCGCGACTGCTGCCCGGACGGCGACGAGGCGCGGATGATCCCGCAGGCCCTGGCCGAGAAGTGCCACGACACGTTCAAGGTGTCGATCAAGGCCATGCTGGCAGACCAGGCGGCGAATGAAGCCGCCGCCCCGCAACCTAGCGCCAAGGCGCTGACGGATGACGAAGCGTGGACAAAGTGGGACCGCATCCGCGCCACTAAGGAGGCGACGCCGAAACAACTGATCGGCACCTTCGCCCGCACCATCCTGGCCGCAGAGCAGCCCAGCGAGGACAAGCGCAAGGAATTCGAATCGAGCGGCCGCCTCGCTATCGACGCGCTGGAGCGCGTTGCGAACCGTGACGAAGCCCCCTGGCCTGCGCGGATCGTGCGCGCGCTGATCGCCCGCATCCGCGAGCTGGAGCGGTGGAAGGAAGTCGTGAGCGGCTACTCGCCCAAGCGCGACCTGATCGCACAGGCCGACGCCGCAATCGCCAAAGGAGAGGGAAAGTGAGCGAAAAAACCGTGACTCAGCGGCACGTTGATTTCGCCCGCGCAGTGGTAGAGCTTGCCCGCCAGCATGGTATGTCCAATCTCCGCATGAGCTACCGAGAGAGCCACAGCTCCGCCTGGACCCGGGGCGAGTCATGGAACAGCGAGGAAGTGACCATGAACTGGAGCGAGGGGCGCCATGGAGACCAAAGCAAGCTCTCGCTGGAATACCGCGCCGCCGTGGCCGTGGATGAAAAGCCAGTCATGGGGGCCAGCCATGGCGCATAAGCCCAAAGCCTGCACCCTGGCGCCAAAGCACACGTGGGAATTCGTCCGCAACGTGACGCTCAAGAACGTGACCATGAGCGCGCGCGGCACCATGGTGAAGATCAGCTATCGCGGCAAGTATCGCTGCGCGTGCGGCGAGCTGCGGCTCGGGATCAGCCGCCCGGAGGTATCGAGCCATGACTGAGAGCGCACAGAAGCCGCTGAAGGCATATGAGGTCTACGACGGCGGCGACAACTGGACAATCGTCTTCGCCACGAATTCGGCCAGTGCGCGCCGCGAGGGTGCCGGCGAGATAGGGTGCGAATGGGGAGACGTTGACCATTGCCGCCGCAAGCCGGAGCTCGACCAGTACGCGCCAGGCCCGGTGCCTCCGCTGGCACTGATCGCTGCAGGCTGGCGCTACGAATGCGGACATTGCGGCTGCCGCGTTGACGAAGACATGGAGGATGTAGAGCCAGACCCCCACTTCGATGCATCCGATGTCGGCGCCGTTGCGGTGGGCCAGATGGTGTACTGCAGCCACTCATGCACGGCTATGGCCCGCGCGGAGAAGCGATCGCGCAAGGCTGCCGAGTCGGCGCTTATCGAGCTTGTGGAAACCAAGTTTCCGCGCAGCACCGTCACCCATGTGAACGTCTACGGCCACCGACTGACGACGGACAAGGGCCGTTGCGTTGCCTGCTTCACCTTCCCGGGTGGGCAGCACCAAGCGACGTACAAATTCGGGGAGGGCAATGTCGCCTGGGTATCCCAATGCGATGCGGAAGCCTTCCGCCAGCTTTACCGTCAGCCATCGGATGCCGCCATCGCCGAAGGAGAGACGCTTTGATCCGCGACCAATTCCTGCTCGACATCGCCGAAGAAATGATCGTGGACAACTTTGCCGGGGGCGGCGGCGCCAGTTGCGGCATTGAACTCGCGCTGGGCCGGCACGTCGATGTCGCGATCAACCACGACCCGGAAGCTGTGCTGCTGCATTCGATGAACCATCCGCAGACCAATCACCTTTGTGAATCTGTCTGGGATGTAAAGCCCTTGGAGGTCACGCAGGGCCGCCCCGTCGGCTTGGCTTGGTTCTCACCCGACTGCAAGCACTTCTCAAAGGCAAAGGGCGGCGCCCCCGTGAAGAAGGAAATTCGCGGCTTGGCATGGGTCAAGATACGCTGGGCGCTGCTCGTGCGCCCGCGCGTCATGATTCTCGAGAACGTCGAAGAGTTCGTGACGTGGTGCCCAGTCATCAAAGGGGAGGACGATGCGCTCCGCCCAGACCCTGATCGGAAGGGAGAGACGTTCGACGGCTTTGTGGCTATGCTCACGACCGGCATTGCCGCAGACCACCCGGCGTTCCTGGAAGCCTGTGAATTCCTTGAACTAGATCGCGCTGGCGCTCTGGCACAACGGCTTCTGAACGGCCTGGGCTACGCCGTACAGTATCGCGAGTTGCGTGCGTGCGACTACAGCGCCCCGACCATCCGAAAGCGGCTGTTCATGATCTGTCGCTGCGACGGCAAGCCCATCGTGTGGCCGGAGCCCACCCACGGCGCACCCACGTCCGCCGCGGTGCTGGCCAAGCAGCGCAAACCCTGGCGCACGGCCGCTGAATGCATCGATTGGTCTATCCCCTGCCCCAGTATCTTTGAGCGCGCCAGGCCGCTTGCTGATGCTACGCAGCGCCGGATCGCACGTGGCCTGAAGCGCTACGTTATCGAGGCTGCCGACCCGTTCATCGTCACGCTATCCCACGGTGAAGGGAAGCCTGGCGCCGCGCAACGCTGGGGATCTGGCGCACGTGACATTCGCGCGCCCTTCCAGACAGTCACAGCTAACAGTTCATACGCTGTTGTCGCGCCGACGCTGATCCAAACCGGCTACGGCGAACGGCCGGGCCAAGCGCCGCGCGCGCCGGGTCTGGACAAGCCGCTGGGCACGGCCGTCGCCGGCGGCGTCAAGCACGCACTCGTGTCGACCTTCCTCGCCAAGCACTACGGGGGCAATTACCAGGGTGACGGCGCGGCGCTTGACGCGCCCGCTCATACGGTGACCACCGCCGACCATCACGCTCTGGTGTCATCCCACCTAGTCAAGCTGCGCGGCCAGTGCACGGGCAGCGCCGCCGACGAACCGGTGCCGACTATTTCTGCTCAGGGCACGCACATCGGCGAAGTCCGCGCCTTCCTTGTCAAGTACTACAGCGAAGGCGGCCAGGATCAGGATTGCCGCGACCCGATGCACACCATCCCGACCAAGGACCGGCTCGGCCTGGTGACCGTGGCCGGCGAGGAATACCAGATCGCCGACATCGGCATGCGGATGCTTGAACCGCACGAACTCTACGCCGCGCAGGGCTTCCCTGCGTCCTACGTGATCGCGCCGGCGATGGCGAACGGCAAGCGACTGCCGAAGCATGCCCAGGTTCGGATGTGCGGGAACAGCGTCAGTCCACCGATGGCGGCGGCTCTGGTTCGCGCAAATGTGCCGGAGATGGCTAGCTGGTCGGCTGGGGAAACGCGCCGCATAGGGGCGGCGGCATGAAGCGGCGTGCCTGGAGCGAGGTCGAGATCGAGGCTATGCGCCTCTTCTACCCAGACACCCTCACCGAGGCCTTCGCGCGCGCCTTCGACCGCCCCATCGGTGCCGTGTACGCCATGGCCCGCCGCATGGGAATCCAGAAGAGCGCGGCCTTCCAGGCGACCCAAGCGGTTGGGCGTCTTGGCGCAAAGCACGGCGAGGCCACGCGGTACCGCAAAGGCGAGCCAGCCTGGAACAAGGGCATGAAGGGTTGGAACAAACCCGGTAACCAGGCGACGCAGTTCAAACCCGGGCGCCGTTCGCACAACCAGCGCGCCATCGGCAGCGAGCGCGTCAGCAAACACGGCTACCTGCAGCGCAAGGTGACCGACACCGGACATAGCAAGGCCGACTGGATCGAGGTGCACATCCTCGTCTGGACAGCCGCGAACGGCCCGGTGCCGGCAGGCCATGTGGTGGCCTTCAGGGATGGCAACAAGAGCCACGTTGACCTCGACAACCTAGAACTGGTCGCGCGCGCCGATCTGATGCTGCGGAACTCGGTCCACCAATACCCGCCCGACCTCGCCGCCGTGATGCAAATGATGGGTTACCTCAATAGGAGGATCAATGCAAAACATCGATAAGTTGCGCGAGCACCTCTTCGCGACACTGGAGGGTCTGCGCGACAAAAAGGACCCGGTCAGCGTTGAGCTGGCGAAAGCAGTCGCCGAAGTCAGCCAGACCATCATCAACAGCGCAAAGGTCGAGGTCGAGTACCTGAAAGCTACCGGCGGCAAGGGTAGTAGCCGGTTCCTCGAAGGCGCCCGGGCAGAAGCACTTCCCGCTGTAGCTCAGGTGGCTGAGCCGATCGTACCGGCTCCCAACGAAAGCAAGGCCGAGCCAGCGGCAGGGACGTCTTTTCCCTCTGGAGGCAACGGCATTCTGAGTGTCACACGACACATCATGAAGGGCTGAACATGAGGGCCCAGATAATGGACAGATTCAAGGAAATTGACCACCGACTAGGAGAGGTCTCAGCGCTCTTGTTGAGCCTCGGCGACGAAAAGCGAGTGCTGGAGAATGAACGCGCAATTCTCAAGGCCTCGTCGGTTGGCTTTCGCATTGGAGATGCGGTCGAGTGGGACGGGCGACAGGGAGCAGAGCAAGGAACGATCCGCTGTATTTGGCCCTCGCATCACGCCTCAGGATGGCTTCTTGGTGTCGAGCAGGACCCCGATCTGGCTCTTACGCATGTAAGCAAGGGGAAGAAACCTCGATCCGTGCGACGAACAGAATAACCAGGAAGGCTAGATTGGACTCAGCAGCGCAACGAATCATCGAGTTGACCCGCCAGGCTTGGCGGATTGGAGGGAAGTGATGGGTGCAGTCGGAATGCCGCAACTGATCTCGCTGGAGGCCTGGGCCGAGCGTGTGTTCGGCAGCGCAAAGCCGCACCGCAATACCCTGCGCAACTGGCGAAAGAATGGGCGCATCTCTCCTATGCCGGTGAAGTGTGGCAAAACATACTTCGTTGAACCGACCGCCATCTACTGCGACGACGCGGGCGAACTGGCAAGGAGGATCAGCAGTGGCCGCTAGACCTCGGGATCTCAAGCGCAGGAACTGGCCGCAACACCTGAACCAGAACGGCGCCGGGTACTTCTACTGGCGCGACCCGGACACCAAGAAGGACTACGGCCTCGGGCGCGACCAGGCGCGGGCATTCCAAGAGGCTCGCGCAGCAAATGCGGAAGTCGCAAAGCGCCGCGGACACACGTCTCTGGTTTCCCGGATGACGGAGAGCGTTGTCGGCAAAACGCTGCAGGAGTTTGCGCCCGATTATGAAGCTGCCTACATCAAGACGCGCAACCCAACCGCCAGCACGGTAATGACCGTCAAGGCCGGCATCCGCGCTGCCCTGACGGCCCCTTTTGCCGGAAAGCGGTTGCGGGACATCCGTACCCAGGACGTGGCGGAATTCATCACCAGCGCCACCACAACCCGTAGCCCACAGATGGCAGCGCTCATCCGAAAGACCCTGATGGACATGTTCCGCGAGGCCGAGACGCTTGGGTTGATTGACTGCGGGAAGAATCCTGTCTCGGTCACACGGAAGCCAGGATTCGAGGTCGGCCGGTCTCGCCTGACCCTTGAGCAATTCCGGGTAGTTCACAAGGTGGCGCTCACCATGGCCCCTTGGGTTGCGCGAAGCTTTGAGTTGGCGGTATTGACCGGCCAGCGTCGTGACGACGTTTCTAGGATGCAGTTCTCACATGTGAAGGACGGCTTCCTATACGTTGAACAGAGCAAGACCGGCAAGAAGATCAGAATTCCCATGATCCTGCGCTTGGATGCGCTCGGGATCGGCCTGGAAGAGGTCGTGAAGAGCTGTCGCGATGCAGTCGTCTCGAAGTCAATGCTGCATTACAACACACACAGCAGTAAGGCGAGGCCGGGTCAAAAGGTCACCCCGGAAGCACTGACAAGATTCTTTGCTGCGGCGCGGGATAAGTCCAAAATCACATGGGAAGAAGGGAAGACCGCGCCCACGTTTCACGAGTTGCGAAGCCTGTCGGCACGGCTCTATTCCGAGCAGTACGGCGATGAATTTGCGCAGCGGCTGCTTGGTCACAGCAAGTCAGCGATGACCGACCTGTACCGTGACGTTCGCGGCGCGGAGTGGGTGGAGGTGAAGCTGACGGCCTCAAAATTGTAGGAATTTGCCAGACGAATGGCAGACGCCCCTTGCTGGGGGCGGCTCTCAGGGTACTTTCATTACCTGCCGGGTAATTGGCCTGCTGCGCCGTGGCGCCGACACTGGGCTTGCCTGGACTCGCCAGCCAACCCCATCCGGAGCCGCCGCCATGCCTGCCGCCCCTGTTACCTTTTCCGCCCCGCCGCTACGCCATCCCGGCCCGGCACGTCCCGCCAGCGTGCCCCGGGCACAGCCCGGCCACGTGCAGGCCCGCAACGGCATGTCCCTGTTCGTGCGGGACTGGCACGACGGCGCCCCCTCCGCCAAGGCGGTGGTGTTCCTGGCCAGTTGGGCGCTGCCCTCGGATTCCTGGGGTCCGCAGATGCATGCCCTGCGCGCTGCCGGCCTGCGTTGCATTGCACCACGGGCCCACGGCGACCACGACGTTTCCAGCCCCCTCGCGCTGAGCGCGCAACGCGCGGCGGCCCTGCCGCCCGACGCCCGCCTCGCGCTCTGCCCGGGCGTGCCGC
>NZ_JARJLM010000483.1 GCF_029335485.1 Cupriavidus basilensis | reverse complement strand
ACGTCGATGTTCTGGCCAAGGTGGGGAGGATTGCTGGCGGGGACGCTGGCTTGCGGCATCGAGCCCAGCAGGGCGGCTACATTCTGTGCCTGCAGGTCAAGCGACTTGCGCAGCATCATCACGGGTACCTGATTGGTACCAGCATTGCTCGCGGCGCTGACGATCGAAGCATCTATGGGGGTCCTTTAAGTTGAGTCAGACGGTTGGTGTAAGGCGTCGAGATAAGGATGCAGTCAAGATCAAGATCTGATGACAGCCGGAAGCCGGCAACCTCCCTGGCGATGCCTGGTCGGCTCTGCCCCGCACTGCATCCCCGCAGTCACGCGGCGCTTCCAGCATCCTGGATTGACGGCCATTTTTCGCAAAGCTTTAGCCCCGCGGATGGAATGCCGCGACACCCAGGCGGCGTCCGGAGCGCCCGTGATTGGCCATTCTCCACGCCCGCCGCGGCCCGATCGCGCTGATCGGGATCGTCTCCAGCAGCTTGCTCACTACGCCATTTCGTTCTATTAGTTAGAACCTGGTTCCAAACAAGTCCAGAAGCAGGGCGATTTCCGTCCCGGGGGTTCCCTGAATGCATCCGTGCGATGCGATGCTTGCGCCTTCGTGCGCTACAGCACGCAAATGACGAGATGAATTTGCCATTGGCAGCAATGTGGGTGTTCGGCCGCCAGGCGCCACCTGCGTTACCATGTCTGCGTCTGTTTTCGCGTTGCGCCTGCCTTTGCGCGGCCTCATGACGCTTGCCCGGGTCATCGGCCCTGCGTCACCGCGGCTGCGGCCTGCGCATTGCTGTCCTCTTCGCGCCATTGCGCCATCGTTGCCATCACCGACTCGCCATGACCTCAGCTCTACTGCTTGAAAACATCCATGACACCGCCGTCGAGCGCTTCAAGGAAGCCCACGTCACCGTGGAGCGCCGCACCGGCGCGCTCGCCGGCGATGAACTGCACAACGCGCCGCAGGGTCACCAGATTCTCGGCATCCGCTCGGCCACGCACCTGGGCGCCGCCGAAATCGAGGCGGCCCGCCACCTGGTGGCTATCGGCTGCTTCTGCATCGGCACCTCGCAGGTAGACCTGGACGCGGCGGCCCGGGCGGGCATGCCGGTATTCAATGCGCCGTTCTCGAATACGCGCTCGGTGGCGGAACTGGTGATTGCCGAGGCGATCCTGCTGCTGCGCCGGGTTCCGGAGAAGAACACGATGGCACATGCCGGCAAGTGGGCAAAGGGTGCGACCGGATCCTTCGAGGCGCGCGGCAAGACCATTGCCATCATCGGCTACGGCAATATCGGCTCGCAGGTTGGCGTGCTGGCCGAGGCCATGGGCATGCGCGTGGTGTACTACGATGTGCAGGCCAGGCTGTCCCTGGGTTCGGCGCGCGCGGCGCGCTCGCTGGTGGATGCGGTATCGCAGGCGGATATCGTGACGCTGCACGTGCCGGCTACCGCGCAGACCAAGAAGATGATCGATGCCGACGTGCTCAGCCAGTTCCGGCGCGGCGCGATCCTGATCAATGCCTCGCGCGGCACGGTGGTGGATATCGACGCGCTGCGCGCGGCGTGCGACGCGAACCATATCGCCGGGCTGGCGATCGACGTCTTCCCCGAAGAACCCAAGACCAACGCGGACCGCTTCACCAGCCCGCTGCAGGGTGTGCCCAACGCCATCCTGACACCGCATATCGGCGGCAGCACGGAAGAGGCGCAGGAGAATATCGGCACCGAGGTCGCAACCAAGCTGATTGCCTTCCTCAGGACGGGCGACACCATCGGCGCGGTCAATTTCCCCGAGGTCAGCCCGGGCCCGCTGACCTCGCCCGCGCGGCTGCTGAACGTGCACGGCAACGCGCCGGGCGCGCTCGCCACGCTCAATACGCTGCTGGCGCACGACGGCGTCAACATCGTGGCGCAGCACCTGCAAACCCGCGGCCAGACCGGCTACGTGGTCACCGATCTTGACCGCGTGCCGTCGCCGGCGCTGATTGCCGCGCTGGATGCGGAAACGGCCTTTATCCGC
>NZ_JARJLM010000482.1 GCF_029335485.1 Cupriavidus basilensis | reverse complement strand
TCGGATCTAGGTTTTGGGGAGCCCGGCTACTCAAGCATCCTCCTCTACTACCGCTGGCAGTGGTGGCTCGACAACCGCGACGTCTGGCGTCGCTTCGTACACGACGCGATCACGCGCCTGCGCCCCGAGCAAGTCTACAGCGGCTTCGCCATGGCCAATCCGCTGGAGTTCGGCACGCGCTCCGAAGTCACCGTCTGGGACCGGGCACTTGCTCCGCATTTCTACGGCCTCGATACCGACTACCCTTTCAGTATGAGTCTAGCGCCCCAACTACCGTCGGGCCTACGTCCGCCGACCTGGGGTTTCTTCCTGTCGGACATCTGGCGCGAGAAGCTCTCGATCGACCGCGATGCCGTGCGTGCGGCCCTGACCGATCCGCGCATCCGCATCGATGAGCTCGACTGCGGTCAGTGGATCGAGCTTGGCCCGCAGCCGGAGTTGCATCCGGTGGAGAACGGTGTGCCCGAGTTGCCTGTCATGCTCAACCGTCTGCTGCGACCGCTGCGGCACCCGAAGCTCAGCTTGCTCGGCTTCGGAGAGTGGGACGGCGATCCGAACGTGCGCTTCAATCGACGCGACACCGAGCGCTGGCTCGCTCGCTTTGACGACGACAGCGATTGGCCGTCACCCGAGATGCGCGGCCTCGCGCCCGACGCGCCTCGTCAAGAGCCACCGCCAACGCATGCCACCGGCGGCGAGGCTTGTCCGCGCGCCGGCTGGTGGGTCACGTCTGCCAAGCACGGCATGCGCCAACACTTCGAGCAAGGCGAACACCTGCCTGTCATCGAAAGCGGCCACACGCACGGCATGACGCTATGGCAATGGGACATCGATCAACGCGAGCAGATCACACCGCCTGCCGAAGCGCCCCGAGAAGCCCAGAGCCTCCAGCCCGCCCCACGCGCCGGCCTCTGGCTGCAATCCGGCCAGCCCCTGGTGCGCTGTCGCGTTGCCGACGGTGAATCGCTGCCGCTGGTCGACGGCGTGCCCGTGACCTGGCTGTGGACCGAGCAACCTCCGCCCGGCATGCGCGTGATCAGCGGACAGCCTTGCCCCTATCCCGGCGTGTGGCACTGCGAGGACATTCCTACCGGTCCGAGCAGCTTCCTGCATGGCACGCCCATGCCCCAGGTACACGGACGGGATGTCACCTGGTTTTTCGCTAAGACGCGATGACACACATGACGCGGCAATGGGACATCGATCTACGTGAACCGGTCACACCGCGCGGCGTGAGCGAAGCGACATCCCCATGAACGGATACGGGAAACCCGCCCTGTTTTGGATCGTCGTCGGACTCGTCACTCTGTCAGCGGTGTCTCTGGGTATTGCCGCGTTACAGCACGTCCCGAATCTATCCCTGTTCGCGCGCTACATGCTCGATATTCGGAACGAGTCCGTGGCTCCGGCAACCGTACGCGAACACTATGACCACTATCGCGATCGCATCGTCTGTTTTCCGTTACGGGGCGAGACACTTTATTCGGACAGATGATGCAGGTATGTCCACCGCATAACCGATCGCCTAGTGAGCCGGATGCGCGTCGCTTGGTTCTAACCTTGAGGGGAAAGTGATAGCCGATGCAATGCCGAGCGCAGGTCACGTTGCTGATCTGGCGTGATGCGCTGCAGGCAGGACGGCCGGGACGACGATGCTGCACCAGCCACGCCCTCACGCGCGCGCATGCTCCCTTCGCAGACGGCCGCGAGGAACACCAGATACAAGCTGCGCTCCATCGGTGTGAGGCGCTTGTCGCGCAGCAGGGCTAACGGACGTTGACAATGGACGCCGGCCGGGTGTCGCCCGGCGATGTCGAGGCCTGCGGGCACGGTGGCAGGAGGAAGGCGCTTGGTGGGACATGATCAGACGCCATCGAACCCTGGCAAATCGCCAGATGGGTTCGTGTGGCATCCGATTCCCGGGGTGGCGTCAGGAGGAAATCTGAAATGAGACGCCCCCCTCCGAATTGTCACTTGACACCTCGGAGCCCAAAACCGAGCCCCTTCCCGTACATGGGGTACCTTCCCCTTGGAACTTGCTGGAACCTGAATTTCGACCCTTGCGAGACCTGTCGAAGCGCCAACCGTTTTGATAGTCGACTTGCTAGTTCTTGAACCGGCCACAAAAAACAAAACCCCGGAAGACCGCGATCTTCCGGGGTTCTGCCGCCATTAACTGGCGGAGACGGAGGGATTCGAACCCTCGATCCAGGTTTTGGCCCGGATGCTCCCTTAGCAGGGGAGTGCCTTCGACCTCTCGGCCACGTCTCCCAAACCTGCCGTTGTGTGAGGGAGGCCACACAACGAAGCGCGTATTCTATCGGTCGGATTTCAATTGGTCAACGGTGATTTGACGACTAATTAAAAATATTTGCATGGACCGATAGTTGGACAAGCCGCGCGCGGCCCGTCCCGCATGGATCACGCCTGATCCAGCTCGAACACCTTATGCAGCGCGCGCACGGCGAGCTCCATGTACTTCTCGTCGATCAGCACCGAGATCTTGATTTCCGAGGTGGAGATCATCTGGATGTTGATGCCTTCTTCCGACAGCGTGCGGAACATCTTGCTGGCGATGCCGACATGCGAGCGCATGCCCACGCCGACCACCGAGACCTTCGACACCTTGGGGTCGCCCGATACGCTGGCGGCGCCGATGTGGGCCTTCACGCCATCGTTGAGGATGGCCAGTGCGCGCTGGTATTCGCCGCGCGGCACGGTGAAGGTGAAATCGGTCTTGCCGTCGACGGACTGGTTCTGGATGATCATGTCGACGTCGATATTGGCGTCGGCTACCGGGCCCAGGATCTGGTATGCGATGCCGGGCTTGTCGGGCACGCCCAGGACGGTGATCTTCGCCTCGTCACGGGCAAAGGCGATGCCGGAGATGACGGCTGCTTCCATTTCAGACTCTTCCTCAAAAGTGATCAGCGTGCCCGAGTGCATTTCCTGCTCGAGCGGCATCAGGGGGTCGGTCAGCGACGACAGCACGCGGGTCTTCACGCGGTACTTGCCGGCAAACTCCACCGAACGGATCTGCAGCACCTTGGAGCCCAGGCTGGCCATTTCCAGCATTTCCTCGAAGGTGATCTGGTCCAGGCGGCGAGCGTCCTCGACCACGCGCGGATCGGTGGTGTAGACCCCGTCCACATCGGTATAGATCAGGCATTCGTCGGCTTCAATGGCGGCGGCGATCGCCACGGCCGAGGTATCCGAGCCGCCGCGGCCGAGCGTGGTGATGTCGCCCTTGCCGTCGATGCCCTGGAAGCCGGTGATGACGACCACGCGCCCGGCATCGAGATCGGCCAGGATACGCTCGTCGTCGATCGATTCGATGCGGGCCTTGGTGTGGGACGAGTCGGTCTTCACCGGCACTTGCCAGCCGGTGTAGCTGATCGCGCCGACGCCCTCGCCCTGCAGCGCGATGGCCAGCAAGGCCGAGCTGGCCTGCTCGCCGGTCGCGGCCAGCATATCCAGCTCTCGCGGGCTCGGCTGCGCCGAAATTTCCTTGGCAAGGCCAAGCAGGCGATTGGTCTCGCCCGACATGGCCGAAGGCACCACGACTACGCGGTGACCGGCGCGGTGCCATTTGGCAACGCGCTTGGCGACATTCTTGATGCGTTCCGGAGAACCCATCGAAGTGCCGCCGTATTTGTGAACGATGAGAGCCATCTTCTTGTCGACGCCAGCGATTGTACAAAGCCTTTGAAAATACACGAAGAGGCGCCCGGAGGCAAGGCACAGGCGTGACAAGTGAAGTCAGGGGGAAGTGGCGCGCGCTACTCGCCCGCCTATAAGCGGGACCAACGGCGAGCGCTTGGCGCGGCTTAATCCGGCTTATCCGATGTGCCCGCCGTTGCCGGACCACGCAAGCCATTCAACGCGCCAGCGCGGCGCCGCGGGCGCATCCGGCCAGCGCCGGTGCATGCCCAGCCCGGCCGCGAACACGAGCTGGCCGCCCGCCCACAGCAAAGGCAGCCGCGCGCGCCGCGCCATCGGCACGCCGGCCTCCTGGTAGGCCTGCTTGAGCGCGCGCGCCGGCCCGCCCGGGCGCAGCACGATGCGCTCCCCGCCCTGCCGCCCCGCCAGCCGCAGCGGCTGCCGCAGCACGGCCTCCGGCAGGCCGAAGGTATCGTCGCGGGTAAAGCGCAGCTCCCCATGCCATGCAGGCGCCGGCAGGCAGGCCTCGCCCGCCCATTGCAGCGCCAGGTCCCCCGAGGCGATGGCCGGCTCGGCGCGGCAGGCCAGCACGCGCCCCTGGAAGCGCCGCAGCACCAGCGTCTGATGATGGATGGCAGGCTCGCCGCCCGCGTGCTCGATCAATTGCGCGCGCATGGCGGCAAGCCGCGCGGTGGACGGGGCCTGCACACCGAGTTCGCGCAGCCAGAGCCGCAGCACCGCGTCGGCCTGGGCCGGCGACAGCGCGCGCAACCCGGGCAGGTCAAGCTCGGCAAGCGTGCCGGCATCGCGCGCCGGGCGCACCAGGGCCGCCATCGTCTGCGTGGTGAGCGCGTCGAGCAGTTCGCCGGCCTGTGCCAGATGCGCGGCGGCCTGCGCCACATTGGCGCGCAGCGCGGGAAACGCTGCGACCAGCGCCGGCATCTGCCCGCGCAGCGCGTTGCGGGCGAAACGCGGATCGTCGTTGGAGGGATCGTCGATCCAGGTGAGCGCATTGGCTGCGCAATAAGCCTCGATGTCGTCGCGCGCGACCTCCAGCCAGGGACGCAGCAGCACGATCTGCTGCCGCGCGCCCATCCGGCGCAGCCGCGGCATGCCGCCCAGCCCGGCCAGCCCGCTGCCGCGGAACAGGCGCAGCAGCACGGTCTCGACCTGGTCGTCCAGGTGATGCGCAAACAGCAGCAGCGCCGCGCCAGCCTCGTCGCACATGGCCTCCAGCGCAGCGTAGCGGGCCCGGCGCGCGGCCGCCTCCAGCCCTTCGCCATGCTGCTGGCTCACTGTGACGCGGCGGCTGAAGAACGGCAGCTCCCAGTCGCGGCATAGCGACGCGCAAAAGTCGTCCCACTGGTCGGCCTGTGCCTGCAGGCCGTGATGCACGTGCAGCGCGGCCACGCGCAGCGGCAGCGACCCCGCCGCCACCGCCGCCCGCAACGCATGCAGCAGCGCGACGGAATCGCGTCCGCCGGAGAGCGCCACCGCCACCGTGCCTGCCCGCGCGCCGTCGCCAGAAACAACAAAGGCCGCACCGGCCTGCAGGGCCTGTGCGACCTTGTCGGTCAAGCCGGCGGACGGGTCAGCCCGGTGCGCCGGTTTCCTTGAACTTGCCATAGGCGAGCAGGCGCTCATAACGGCGCGCCTGCAGTTCCTTCACACTCATGCCCTGGAACTGGCGCAGCGAATCCGCCAGCGAACGCTTGAGCATGGCGGCCATGCCCTTGACGTCGCGGTGCGCGCCGCCCAGCGGCTCGCTGACGATCTTGTCGATCAGGCTGAGCGCCTTGAGGCGGTGCGCGGTCAGGCCGAGTGCTTCGGCGGCTTCCGGCGCCTTCTCGGCGGTCTTCCACAGGATCGAAGCGCAGCCTTCCGGCGAAATCACCGCGTAGGTGGCGAACTGCAGCATCTGCACCACGTCACCCACGGCAATCGCCAGCGCGCCGCCGGAGCCGCCCTCGCCGATGATGGTGGCGATCAGGGGCACCTTCAGGCCGGCCATCACATAGAGGTTGTGGCCGATGGCCTCGGACTGGCCGCGCTCTTCCGCGTCGATACCGGGAAATGCGCCCGGAGTATCGACGAAGGTGAAGATGGGCAGGCCGAACTTGTCGGCCAGTTCCATCAGGCGCTTGGCCTTGCGGTAGCCTTCGGGCTTGGGCATGCCGAAATTGCGCATGGCGCGCTCTTTCGTATCGCGGCCCTTCTGGTGACCGATCACCATGCATGCCTGCCCGTTGAAGCGGGCCAGGCCGCCAACGATGGAGAGATCGTCGGCAAAGGCGCGGTCGCCGTGCAGTTCATGGAAATCGGTGAAGATCTCCCGCACATAGTCCAGGGTGTACGGACGTTGCGGATGCCGGGCGATCTGGGCCACCTGCCATGGGGCCAGGTTGGCGTAGATGTCCTTGGTAAGCTGCTGGCTCTTGCCGGCCAACCGCGAAATCTCTTCGGATATATCGACAGCCGAATCGTCCTGCACAAAACGCAGTTCTTCGATCTTTGCCTCGAGTTCGGCAATTGGCTGCTCAAAATCCAGGAAGGTGGTTTTCATGAGACTCGCGTACCTGTCTGTGAAGGGGCGCATTCTACCGGAATTCACCCACTAAACCGCAAGTCTGCGGATGCAGCCTCGCGCACTTCCATGCAACTTCTCTGCAAATTCTGCTATTCACCAGCCTAATAGGTCACCGGCAGCGGGTCAAGACTGCGCCACATATACCATGTGGCAACAGTGCGCCACGGCTCCCAGTTGGCCGCCACCTCGCGCGCCTCGCTGCGGGTGACGGGCTCGCCGCTGAAGTAATTCGCCGAAATGGCGTTGATCAGGCCGACGTCGTCCAGCGGCAACACATTGGGCCGCATCAGGTTGAACATCAGGAACATTTCGGCGGTCCAGCGGCCAATGCCGCGGATCTGCGTCAGTTCCGCGATGACGGCTTCGTCGTCCATCTCGGTCCAGCTGTCGACGTGCACCCGCCCCGCCTTGAAATGCTCGGCCAGGTCGACGATGTACTCGGCCTTGCGGCGCGACAGGCCGCAGGTGGCCAGGTTCTCGTGGCCGGCCTTGAGCATCTGCGCGGGCGTCAGCCTGGGGCACATCGCCGCCAGGCGTTCCCAGACAGTCTGCGCGGCCTTGACCGAGATCTGCTGGCCCACCACGGACCGTGCCAGCGTGATGAAGGGATCGCCACGCGAGATCAGGTGCGCCGGGCCGTAGGTGGGGATCATCTTGCGCAGGATGCGGTCGCGCTTCATCAGGTCGGCGCAGGCTTCGTCCCAGTAGGCCGGCCGCACCGCATCCACCACGGTCTCGACCGGCAGCGGCAACGCCTCGACTTCCGGCAGCACCGGCGCCTTGGAGGCGCGCGCCGCGGGCTTGAGCACGGCCTTGCCGTCTGCCCGGACCACCGGGCCGGACGCCTTGAGCGCGCCCTTCGGCGGCTTGGCGACCTTCGCCGCCGCGCCGGCCTTGAGCGGCGCGGGCGGCTTGGCCACTCGCGCGGCCTTGGTGGCCGCAGCAGTCTTGGACGGCGCCGCGGGCGGCGCCGTCTTGCGCACGGCAGCGTTCAAGCGCGCCTCCACTCGGTGACACCGCCCGGCTTGTCTTCAAGGATGACGCCACCCTCCAGCAGTTCGGCGCGGATGCGGTCGGCTTGCGCGAAATCACGCTCGGCCTTGGCTTGCTTGCGCGCCGCGATCAGGGCTTCGATCTGCGCCGGCTGCAGGCCGCCGGCCATCTTGCCCCCCTGCAGGAACGCATGCGCATCGCGCTCGAGCAGGCCGAGCGTAGCGCCGAGCGCCTTGAGCTGTCGCGCCACCTCCGGCGATCCGGTGCGATTGACTTCGCCGGCCAGGTCGAACAGCACGGCCATGGCCACCGGTGTGTTGAAGTCATCGCCCATGGCCTCCACGAAGCGGCGCGCATGCGCCTCTTCCCAGTCGAGCGGCCGGCCGTCGGGCTGCGCGTCCTTGAGCGCGGTGTAAAGGCGGGTGAGCGAATGGCGGGCGTCGTCGAGGTGGGCATCGCTGTAGTTCAGCGGGCTGCGGTAGTGCGCGCGCAGGATGAAGAAGCGCACCACCTCGGCGTCGTACTCCTTGAGCACATCGCGGATGGTGAAGAAATTGCCGAGCGATTTCGACATCTTTTCGTCGTTGACGCGCACGAAGCCGTTGTGCATCCACATATTGACGAAGGTCTTGCCGCTAGCGCCTTCGGACTGCGCGATCTCGTTCTCGTGGTGGGGGAACTGCAGATCGGCGCCGCCGCCGTGGATATCGAAGTGCTCGCCCAGCAGCGCGCAGCTCATCGCGGAGCACTCGATATGCCAGCCAGGCCGGCCCGTGCCCCACTTGGAGTCCCACTTGCTTTCGGCAGGCTCGCTCTCCTTGGCGGATTTCCACAGCACGAAATCGAGCGGATCGTGCTTGGCTTCATTGGCGGCGACGCGTTCCCCGGCGCGCAGGTCTTCGAGCGACTTGCCCGACAGCCGGCCGTAGTTCGGGAACTTGCGCACCGCGTAGTTCACGTCGCCGTCGCTGGCCTGGTAGGCCAGGCCACGGGCCTCCAGCTTGCCGATGATGTCGAGCATCTGCGGCACGTAGGCGGTGGCGCGCGGCTCGTGATCCGGGCGCTGGATGCCGAGCGCATCGGCATCTTCGTGCATATAGCGGATGAAGCGGTCGGTCAGCGCACCGATGGTCTCGCCATTCTCCGCGGCGCGGCGAATGATCTTGTCATCGATATCGGTGATGTTCTGTACGTAGGTCACCTGGTAGCCGGCGGTGCGCAGCCAGCGCTGCACCATGTCGAATACCACCATCACGCGCGCATGGCCGACGTGACAATAGTCGTACACCGTCATGCCGCACACATACATGCGCACACGGCCGGGTTCGATTGGCACGAAAGGCTGTTTTTCACGCGCGAGCGTGTTGTAGATATTCAGAGGATGCATGAAACAAGGTGAATGGATGAGAAATCCTGCCGGTGGCATGGCAGCGGGTACGTCACTGGCACCAAACTGGTGCCCGCCCGGCTGCCCGCGCCGCGCCGCCCTGCTCCGGAGCGCCCGTGACCGGCTACGGGCTGGCTCTCCCGCCACGCGGCGGGAAAACGGGGATGGCAGGGACAACGGTACGGCGGGACAACCCTTGCGAGACACCAGATGCGCCATTGTCGCGCCATTCGCGGGACCGGCTACTTGCGCCTGCGCAAACAGGCGCGCCCCATATCTTACCGGAAGCGCCCGGCCGCGGTGGCCCCTCGCCCGCCTTGCGGCGAACCGCGGCAGGCCCGCAAAGGCGGCATTGGCGGCAGATGGCGCCGATACCCGGGCCGGCATGGCCGCGCTTTGCTAGAATGCCGCGGAGTATAACGGACCGCCCATACATGAGCCTGTTCCTGCCCACCATAGCAACCGCTTCACCCCAGCCCGCGCACCGACGCATTGCGGCGGCCTCACTCGCCCTGGCGGCCATCCTGGCAGGCGTGCTGGCCGTGGCGGCACCCGCCCGCGCGCAGAACGGACCGCAGTCGCTCGCCGCCCCGGCCGCCGCGGCCGGCGGTGTGCGCTCGGCGGACCCGGGCATGGCCGACGCCGAGAAAGCGGCGTCGCAGAAGCGCTATGACGAGGCAATCGACCGCTTCGACCGCGTGCTGGCCACCAATCCGCGCAATGCGCAGGCGCGTTTCGAGCGTGCCTGGGCCCTGGCCCAGGCCGGGCGCGAGGACGAAGCCATCGCGGCGCTGGCTTCCATGGCCCAGGATTTCCCGGAACTGCCCGAACCGCACAACAACCTGGCCCTGCTGTATGCCAAGCGCGGCGACCTCAAGCGCGCCGAGGCGGAATTGTTGATCGCGATCGATGTCAAACCCGATTTCGCCGTCGGCTATGCCAACCTGGGCGACGTCTATCGCCGCCTGGCTGAGAATGCCTACCGCGACGCACTGCGCCATAACCCCAAGGAAGCCGGTGCCGCCGCCGGCCTCAGGCAGTTGCAACCGGCCGTGGCAAGCCAGCCGGCCGGCGCCGCCCGCAAGCCTGCCGCGGCAGCCAGCGCTCCGGCTGCCGCGCCCGCGCGGTAAACCTTGCCTGGCTGGCGGGGCCGGTCATCCGCCCCGCCCCGCTGTTTCCAAATAGTTACCCCGATCCATGGAGTCAAGCATGATCTTTTCGCGTCGCCTCGTCCTTGCCGGCATGATTGCCGGCACCCTGGCGCTCTCGCCGCTGGCCGCGCAGGCACAGCAGGCGAAAGCCGAACGGGTGCAATTCGTCACCAGTGCCGGCAAGTTCACGCTGGAGGTCTATCCCGACGCGGCGCCCAAGACCGTGGCGAACTTCATGGAGTACGTCAAGAGCGGCTTCTATGGCGGCACCATCTTCCATCGCGTCATTAACGGCTTCATGGTGCAAGGCGGCGGCTTCGACCGCGACATGAAGCAAAAGCCCACGCGCTCGCCGATCCCGCTGGAATCCCAGAACGGGCTGAAGAACAAGGCCGGCACGGTCGCCATGGCACGCACCAGCGATCCCAACTCCGCCACCGCCCAGTTCTTCATCAATGTGGCGGATAATTCCAGCCTCGACTATCCGCAGCCGGACGGCAACGGTTACGCCGTTTTCGGCAAGGTGGTAGAAGGCATGGATACTGTCGAAAAGATCAAGAGCGCGCCTACCACCTCGTATGGCCCGATGCACAATGTGCCCGCTACGCCGATCGTGATCGAGTCGGCCACCGTCGTCAAATAACCACCGAACAAAGGAAAGCAAATGTCCAAGGTAGAACTCCACACCAACCAGGGTGTCATCACCATTGAACTCGACGCCGAAAAAGCGCCCAAGTCGGTGGAAAACTTCCTGTCGTATGTGCGCAAGGGCCACTACGACAACACCATCTTTCATCGCGTGATCAAGAACTTCATGATCCAGGGCGGCGGTTTCGAACCCGGCATGAAGCAGAAAGGCACCGATGCCCCGATCGAGAACGAAGCCGGCAACGGCCTCAAGAACGATCGCTACACGGTTGCCATGGCGCGTACCAACGCACCGCACTCGGCCACCGCGCAGTTCTTCATCAACACCGTCGACAACGACTTCCTCAACTTCACCTCGCCGACCCCGCAAGGCTTCGGCTACGCCGTGTTCGGCAAGGTGACCGACGGCACCGACGTGGTCGAGAAGATCAAGGGCGTGCGCACCGGCAGCGCAGGCTTCCACCAGGACGTGCCGCTCGAGGACGTGATCATCGAGAAGGCCGTGGTGGCCGAATAAGCCACTGGCAATCCTCGCCGGGACACGTTCCTCCGGGCCTTCGCGGGGTCGCGGCATGAAGTCAGGCCAGATTCTCTTTCCATACGCATGACTGCGACCCCATCCACGCCGGCTGCCGGCGCCCTCGCGGTGCCGGCGCCGGCGTGGTTCATTTCCGACCTGCATCTCACGCCGGAGATGCCGCGCACGCTGGCCTCCTTCGAGCAGGCGCTCGAACGCGCCGCGCACGATGCGCGCGCCCTGTTCATCCTGGGCGATTTTTTTGAATTCTGGGTAGGCGACGAGGAAACCGACAGCCCTTTCGCCGCGCAGGTCGCGGCCACGCTGCGCAAGCTCGCGGGACGCGGCGTGCAGGTGTACCTGATGCACGGCAACCGCGACTTCCTGCTGGGGCAGCGCTTCGCGCGCGCCGCCGGCGCCACCCTGCTGCCCGACCCCAGCGTGATCGAATGCGCCGGCCAGCGCGTCGTGCTAAGCCACGGCGACATGCTGTGCACCGACGACGAGCGCTACATGCGCTTTCGCCGCTGGACCCGCAAGCGCTGGGTACAGCGCGTGTTCCTGTCGCTGCCGCTGGCGCTGCGGCTGCGCGTGGCGCGCCGCCTGCGTGCCGACAGCGAGGCCGGCCGTGCCAGCCAGGCACGCCGCGACGCGCCGCCAGACTATGGCGACACCACCCCGCAGGCCGTGGCCTCGCTGCTGCGCGCCAGCCGTGCGCCGGTGCTGGTGCATGGCCACACTCACCGCCCCGCCCGGCACGAAAGCCCGGAAGGCGTGCGCTGGGTACTGACCGACTGGGATCTCGACGGCAAGCGGCCGCGCGCCGCCGTATTGCAGCTGGATGCGAGCGGATTCAGCGTATTGCCGCAAGTGCGGGTGGACTGACCAGGCGGGACCAGGCTGACTGGCGCCGGACGCGCCGGCGACAAGCCAATCACCACCATCATCGACGCCACCAGCACTGCCAAAGACGCACGGGCGGCCTAGCCTCACCGCCGGCCGTTCGCGGCAGCCCCGCCTTTCCTACTTCATCAGCTTGCGCAGCTCGCTCGCGTCGAAGCGGTCGTTCGGCGTGTTCTCGAGGTGCTCGCCGAGCCGGTCCAGCGCGGCCAGCACGGTCTCGATGCGCTCGTGCTGTTGCGCCGCGTTGTCGATCAGGCTCTTAAGCGCCAGCGATACCGGATCGTCCGCATTCGGGGTGATGCCGTAGGCGGAGAACTCCTGCTTGGCACCCTGCTGCGCGCTCGGCGCATCCGGCAGGATGATGCGCGCCGGCACGCCCACCGCGGTGGCGCCCGCCGGCACCGGCTTGAGCACCACGGCATTGGAGCCGATGCGCGCGCCGTCGCCGATGGTATAGCCGCCCAGCACCTTGGCGCCGGCGCTCACCACCACGTTGGTGCCCAGCGTGGGGTGGCGCTTCTGCCCCTTGTACAGCGAGGTGCCGCCCAGGGTCACGCCCTGGTAGATGGTGCAGTCGTCGCCGATTTCCGCGGTCTCGCCCACCACCACGCCCATGCCGTGGTCGATGAACACGCGCCGCCCGACCTTGGCGCCCGGATGGATCTCGATGCCGGTGAAAAAACGGGACCAGTGGGAAATCCATCTGCCCAGCCAGTGGAACCCGCCATTCCAGCAAGTGTGCGCGAGGCGATGGAACACCACGGCATGCAGGCCGGGATAGCAGGTCAGCACCTCCAGACGGCTGCGCGCGGCGGGGTCGCGCCGCATGATGGCGTCGATATCTTCCTTCAGACGAGAGAACATCTTGGTCGTGTCGTGTTGCCACGCCGTGCGCCGCGTGCCCTGGCAGGACTTGCGCGATCGCCGGCATGGTCATTGGCCGGTAGAAACGGGATCAGGGAGTGTAAGAGATTTGTTGCCCTGACGCCGCCATGGACATTGACGGAAAAGGCGCCATCGCCGCAGCCGGTACCGGGGCGCGAGCCACGGTGGCACAGACGATTCCGGCGCCACCCATCAACATCGCTCGGGCACGTGGGCCAGGCCGCTCATCAGGCGGCGCGCGCTGCGGCTGATCACGGCGCGCTCCATCACCCACGCACCATCGCGCAGGGCCGTGACGGCGCCCACCGAGAGGGTGCCCGATGCATGGCCGATACGGGTCCGGCCGCCGCTATGCGCCGCGGCCCGCTGCACCACCGAGCCCGGCAGGCTGGCCGCCACCGCCAGCGCGATGCCGGCTGTCACGCTGAGGCCGTGGCAAGCGCGCCCCGTGGAAAGAATGCGGGCCAGCACGTCGATGCGCTCGGCCTCGATCCAGGCGCCGGCGCTGCAGCGATAGCCGGCCCGCGGCGCCACCAAGGCGATCGCGGGCACGGACGGAGGATCGTGCGCGTCGGGCGCCAGGCCCATGGCCACCGCCCCTTGCGCGCGAATCGCTTCGAGCCGGGCCAGCAGCAAGGCATCGCCGTTGATGCGCTCGGGCAACTCGGTGCCGACCAGGCCTGCGGCGGCGGCCAGCACGAACACCGTGGGATGGCCCGCCGCGACCAGCGTTGCCTCGATGGCGCCGACGCCAGGCACGTCGAGCCTGTCCACCACCTTGCCGGTGGGACACAAGGGTGGCGGCGCGATGGCCGGCGCCAGGTAATCGAGCACGATCTCGGCCGCCGGGAACGGCACGCCCTCCTCGCCGAAATCGCCGTCCTCCAGCGGATGGCCGTTGCGGCAGGGCACATGCGCAAGCAATACCTGGCCGCTATCCTGCTGCCGGATACGGACCGTGGTGACGCTGTCGCGCGCCGGTACAAAGCCGCGCCAGATCGCGAACGGACCCACCGCAGCCGACAGGTCGGCGCAGTTGCCGGACCAGTCGATGCGCGGTTCGCCGGTCGCCACCGTGCCCAGCAGGTAGTCCACGTCGCAGTCCGGCCGTTGCGAGGCGCGCACCAGCACCACCATGCCGGCGCCGGCGCCGCCCATGCCGTCGGCGTGCCTGCCGCACGGATCGGGCGAACCGGTCACGCGCAGCAGTACGGCATCGCGCTCGGCCGGGTCGGACGGCAGGTCGTCAGCCAGGAAGAACACCCCCTTGCTGGTGCCGCCGCGCATGTAGTAGGCCGGAATCTCCACCTGCTCACTTCTCCTGTTTGGTTGGCGCGCGGGCGCCGGATCCTTGCGCGGCCGCCAGCATGTGCTTGGCGATGCCGCGCAGGATATTGACTTCCTCGCGCTCCAGTCCGCTGCGCGCCAGCAGCCTGCGCAGGCGCGGCATCAGCTTCTTGGGGCTGGCAGGATCGAGGAAGCCAATCGCCTCCAGCCCCGCCTGCAGGTGGCCGAACATGGCCTCGACCTGCTCGGCGGTGGCCGGTTCATCAGCATAGCCGATCTCGGCGAGCGGCGTGGCCCTCACCTCCAGCAGCGCGAGACGCATCTCGTAGGCCACCAGTTGCACCGCCTGGGCAAGATTCAGCGAGGTATAGGCCGGGTTGGCCGGAATATGGGTAACCGCCGAGCAGCGATCCACCGCGTCGTTGGGCAGGCCGAAGCGCTCGTTGCCGAAGACGAAGGCAATATGGGCGCCGCAGGCAGCGGGATCGGCGGCATGGCGGGCGGCGATGCGGCCGGCGGCCTGCGCGACCGCGTCGCGCGGCAACAGGCGCGGCGGCCCGAACTCGCGCTGCCGCGCGGTCAGCGCCACGGCGTAGGCGGTGCCGGCGAGTGCGCTCTCGATATCCTCGACGATCACCGCGCCCGCCAGCACATCGTCCGCGCCGCTGGCCATGGCAACCGCGTCGGGATGCGTACGCACCGCCGGTTCGCGTGGCGACACCAGCACCAGGCTGCCCGGCACGGTGCCGAAGCCCATGGTCTTCATGGCCCGCGCGACTGCGCCGACATTGCCCGGATGGCTGGTTTCCACCAGCACGAAGCGCACGGCGGCAAATGCAACGGGTGACCCGGAAAATGCATCCAACGCTGCACCGGATGCCGGCAGCCCGGATTGCGTTCTGCCTGGTGGAATAGGCTCGGTTCCGGAGCGGGGATCTGTGGTGCCGGCAACGGCGCCGCCGGCAGCCGTGCTCGTCTGGTTCTGCGGGTTCATATACAATTCAGGCTTCATCTTCGGTGCGCCGCCCGTTTTGCACGATCGCGACGCGCCCGTTCTTCTACAATCCGTTGTGTTGTCAGCCGCCCCGGGGGGCAGCGCGCCGGCCTTTTGCGCCAGGCCGCGCACCCCTGGCCGGCCTGGAGAGATTCATGCATCCGATGCTAAATATCGCCGTCAAGGCGGCCCGCAAGGCAGGTTCCGTCATCAACCGCGCGTCGATGGACGTCGACCGGGTCCATGTCTCCCGCAAGCAGCACAACGATTTCGTCACCGAAGTCGACCGCGCCGCCGAGGCCGCGATCATCGAAATCATCCGCACGGCCTACCCGGAACACGCCATTCTAGCGGAAGAGTCCGGCCAGTCCTGGGCCGAGGGCGAAGAAGCCGCCAGCGAATACGTCTGGGTGATCGACCCGCTCGACGGCACCACCAACTTCATCCACGGCTTTCCCCAGTATGCCGTCTCGATCGCCCAGTTGCACAAGGGCGTGCCGGCGCAGGCGGTGGTCTACGATCCCACGCGTGACGAACTCTTCACTGCCAGCAAGGGCGCCGGTGCGTTCCTGAACAACCGCCGCATCCGCGTGTCGCGCCGCGACAAGCTGGCCGACTGCCTGATCGGCACCGGCTTCCCCTACCGCGACATGGCCGGCCTGGACCAGTACATGGAACTGTTCGCCCTGATGACGCAAAGCTGCGCCGGCCTGCGCCGCCCGGGCTCGGCCGCGCTCGACCTGGCCTATGTGGCCTGCGGCCGCACCGACGGCTTCTTCGAGCAAGGGCTGAAGCCGTGGGATATGGCGGCAGGCATGCTGCTGGTGACCGAGGCCGGCGGCCTGGTCGGCAACTATGCCGGCGAAGCCCGCCAGCTGGAACAGGGCGAAGTGCTGGCCGGCAACCCCAAGGCGTTCGCGCAGATGGTGCGCCTGCTGTCGCCGTTCTCGCTGGACAACGCCAAGCCTGTCCTCTCTAGGCCCGCCATCTAAAGGCAGCCGGCAGCGCGGCCCCCCCCGCCGCGCTCCGGCTCAGCGCCGCCCGGCCGGCTGCGCTCCCGGGCCCTTCCAGGTGCCGAGCGCCACGCCCCCGACAATCAGCACCATCGCGCCCAGCAACGGCGGCCCCAGCGGCTCGCCCAGCGCCAGCGCCGAACACAGGCTGCCGAACACCGGCACGCCGAGCAGCCCCAGCGACGTCGCCATGGCAGGCAGCGCACGGTTGACCGTGGTCAGCGCCCAGTAAGCCAGCGCGATGCCGAACACGCCGCCATACAGCAGCAGGAGCCAGAATGCCGGTTCCGGCCGCAACTGCGGCGGCCCCTCCTGGCGCAGCGCCAGCACGCCCAGCACGCAAGTCGCCAGCAAGGCCTGCCAGAACGTCAGCTCGAACGGCGGCGACACCCATCGATGGGCGCGCACGTAAAGGATGCTGGCGGCCCAGCACAGCGCCGCCGCCAGCACCAGGCCGTTGCCCAGCAAGGCGGCGCGGTCGTGCCAGTCGAATGCCAGCGGATTGAAGATCAGCGCCAGCCCGGCAAGGCCTAGCATCACGCCTGCCGCGCGGGCGCGCGTGAGCGGTTCGCGCAGCAGCAGGAAAGCGCCCGGCACCACCCACAGCGGCGTGGTGTAGGCCAGCACCACCGAGCGCGCCGCCGGCACGGTTTGCAGTCCCACGCTGACCAGCAGCGAAAAGGCCGTCATATGCAGCAGGCCGACGCACAGCACCACTGGCATGTCGCCGCGGCGCGGCAGGATCAGGCGCCCGCGCGCCACGCAGATCGCGAGCAGCGCGGCGGTACCGACCGCCGAGCGCAGCGTGGTGGCCCACAATGGACTGAGGTAGTGCAGCAAGGCCTTGCCGACCGGCCAGTTGATGCCCCAGGCCACCACCACCACGCCCAGCAGGAGCGCGGCCTCGCGGCGGGACAGGTCAGCGCTGGCCATGGCCGGAGCCGGCCCGCACCGCCGGCGCGGGAGCACCCTCCCTCCAGTGGCTCACATAGGCCGGCTCGCCCGCCTGCTCCCCGTCCGGCACCGGCGGCCGCGCGCACAAGGCCAGCGGCAGCACGCCAGCCCACACCGGCAGTGCAAGATCATCCTCGTCGTCCTTGGGACCGCCGCTGCGGATCTTGGCCGAGGCCTCCTCCAGCCCGATGCGCAGCACCGTGGTGGCAGCCAGTTCATTGGCGTCGCCCGGGCGCGCCTGCGCGGAGCGTCCCGGGGCGATGTGCTCCAGGAACGCATCCAGCGCTGCCGCCTTGGCCGCGCCGACGACGACTTCGAAGCTGCCGTAGATCACCGCCGAGCGGTAGTTCATCGAATGATGGAAGGCCGAGCGCGCCATCACCAGGCCGTCCAGGTGCGTCACGCACACGCAGACCTGGCTGCCGGTGGCGGCCAGCTTCAGCATGCGGCTGCCGTTGGAGCCATGGATATAGAGATGCTCGCCCTCGCGCCAGCACGCGGTGGGAATGCAATGGGTGCCGTTGTCGTCGGTGAAGGCGAGATGGCAAAGATAGGCGGCGTCGATGATCGCGTGCAGCGTGGCGCGATCGTAGTGGCCGCGCTCGGCAACGCGGCGCAAACGGGTACGGTCGCTCGGCGGCATCGGCTTGTGGTTCATCCTGGGCTCCATGGTTGCGGTTGTGCGGCGGGTTCCGCCAGCGCAGCGTGGCAGCGCTGCGCGTCCGGCGATGCAGCTACGATAGGGTTTTCGTGGCACCATGACTAGACCCATGAATAACGCAAAACCTGGAACCACCAAATGGACTATGGCCTGCTGGTCTCGACCTACACGCGGCAGCTCGACGGGCGCAAGCTCACCCGGCAGCGCTTGCTGTACGAATGCCTGCGCAGCGCCATCCTCGATGGCAGGATTGCCCAGGGCAGCCAGCTGACTGCCACCCGCACGCTGGCGGCCGAACTCGGCATGGCCCGCAACTCCGTGATCTACGCCTACGAACGCCTGACCGCGGAGGGCTTCGTCGCGCCTACCCGGCATGGCACCACGGTGGCGCGGGTGGGCCTGGCACGTGCCGGCCATAGCGCGGGCGAGCCCGGGCGCGTCGCCGAGCTGTCGCGCCGCGTGGGCGGGCTGCAGCGCGACCGCGATGGCATGCACGACCTGCTGCCCTTCGTGCCCGGTGTGCCCGACCTGGAGGGCTTCCCGCTGGCGGCATGGCGGCGCTGCGTGGAACGCGCCTGGCGCCAGATGGGACCTCGCCACCTCGGCTACGGCAGGATCGAAGGCCAGCCCGCGCTGCGCCATGCCATCGCCGAATACCTGAAGGTGTCGCGCGGGGTCCGCTGCGAGATGGACCAGGTCTTCATTACCGACGGCACCCAGACCAGCCTGGACCTGTGCGCGCGCATGCTGGCCGACGCCGGCGACACCGCGTGGGTGGAAAACCCCGGCTACGGCGGCGCGCGCGCCGCCTTCCAGTCGGCCGGGCTGAAGCTGGAGCCGGTGCCGGTGGACGCCGACGGCCTGGCGCCGCGCCCCGGGCAATGGCGCGACGCCCCGCCCCGGCTGATCTACATCACCCCTTCCCATCAGTATCCGCTGGGCTCCATCCTCAGCCTGGAACGGCGCCTCAAGCTCATCGAAGACGCGCGCGCCGCCGGCGCCTGGATCATCGAGGATGACTACGACAGCGAATTCCGCCGCGACGGCGTGCCGCTGTCTGCCGTGCAAGGGCTCAGCGAAGACGCGCCCGTGATCTACCTCGGCACCTTCAGCAAGACGATGTTCCCGGCCCTGCGCCTGGGCTTCATGGTGGTGCCGCGCTGCCTGGCCACCGCCGTCGCCGGCACCCTGGGCGAGCTATCCAGGCGCGGCCATGTGGCCGAGCAGGTCGCACTGGCCGACTTCATCGACAGCGGCCAGTTCGCCCGGCACCTGCGCCGCATGCGCCAGCGCTACAGCCAGCGCCGCGACGCCCTGCAAGCGGCGCTGGAACGCCACCTGCGCGGCAGCGTGACGGTATCGGGCAGCGCCGGCGGCATGCACCTGTCCGCCCGGCTGGCGTTGCCGCTTGCCGATACCCTGGTCAGCCGCGCGGCGCGCGAACAGGGATTGATCGTGCGGCCGCTGAGCACCTACCGCCTGCCCGGCACCCCGCTGGAGCAGTACAACGGCTTCGTCTTCGGCTACGCCGGCGTACCGGCCAGCGCCATCGACGGGCTGATCGCGCGGCTGGCCAGCGTCATCGCCTCGCTGCAGCAAGGACCGGCAGCATAGGCAGGGCTGGCGGCGGTGGCACGCCGCGCACGCGCAGCCTCGCCCGGCTCCGGCAGCGCACCACGGCATCTACGCCGTCCTTGGCGGTCGGCCAGCCTGCCATCTACATTATTCCCATGGGACTTCCAATCCCCCTGCGCCGGCGCGCGCCGCAACGCCGCTGGCCACGGGGCCGGGCGCTGCGCTTTGGATGCTGCGCCGCAATAGTTTCCTGGGTGGCGAAGATGGCGGCACTATCGAAGTGGTGGAAGCTCCTCGCCGGCAAGCCCCTCGATCCGCTGGCGCCGGGCACCCGCCATGCGATTGCCGTGATGCCGGTGCTGGCGTGGGTCGGCCTCGGGGCCGACGGGTTATCGTCCTCATGCTACGGGCCAGAGGAGGCGTTCCTGGCACTTGGCGCTCACACGCCGCTGGCGCTGTTCCTTGCCGTTGCCACCGCGAGCACGGTCTTTATCATCGCGGTCGGCTATAACCAGGTCATTGAGCTCTTTCCCACCGGCGGCGGCGGCTACCGGGTGGCCACGGCCTTGCTCGGGCCGCGTCCCGGGCTGGTGTCGGGCGCGGCGTTGCTGGTCGACTATGTGCTGACCGTGGCAACGTCGCTGGCCAGCGGCATAGACGCGTTCTTCAGCCTGCTGCCCGTGGAAGCGCAAGCCTTCAAACTGGCGACGGAACTGGTGGTCGTGATCATGATGACGGCGCTCAATTTCCGCGGGATGAAGGAATCCATCCTGGTCCTGATGCCGATCTTCCTCGCCTTCGTGGTCTTGCACCTGGGGCTGATCCTGTACGGGATCTTCGTGCACGGCGATCATCTTGCCTCAGTGGTGCCGGGCGCGGTCGGGGAGGCTTCCAGCCTGTCGCAGGCCATGGGACCGGTCGCGGTGGCGGCGCTGCTGATGCGCGCCTTCTCGCTGGGCGGCGGCACCTACACCGGCCTGGAAGCGGTCTCGAACAACGTGAACATGCTGGCCGAGCCGCGCGTGCCGAACGGCAAGTGGACGATGTTCTATATGGCGAGTTCGCTGGCCTTCACCGCCGGCGGCATCATCCTGCTGTACATGCTGTGGAACGCCACGCCGGTGGAAGGGCAAACCCTGAACGCGGTGGTCTTCAACCGTATCATCGGCCATCTCGGCCTGGGCTCCGAACTGTCCCGCCATGCCCTGCTCGCCGTGGTGCTGGCCTCCGAGGCCGGATTGCTGCTGGTGGGCGCGCAGACCGGCTTTCTCGACGGCCCGGCGGTGCTGTCCAATATGGCGGCGGACTACTGGGTGCCGCGTCATTTCCGCGATCTTTCGGCCAGGCTGGTGCGGCAGAACGGCGTCATCGTGATGGGCGTGGCCAGCCTGCTGATCCTGCTGTGGACGCGCGGCCAGGTGGCGGTGCTGGTGGTGCTCTACAGCATCAATGTGTTCCTGACCTTCAGCATGTCGCTGCTGGGCTTGTGCATCTACTGGTGGCGCCATCGCGGCGAGCGCCGCTGGATCGTGCGCTTTGGGCTGTCCCTGCTCGGCCTGTCGGTCACCTCCACGGTGCTGGTCATCACGCTGGTGGAGAAATTCACCGCCGGCGGCTGGCTGACGGTGCTGGTGACCGGCCTGGTGATCGGGCTGTGTGTCCTGGTCAAGCGGCACTACACCGCCACGCGTGCCGAGCTGGCGCGGGCCGATGCGCTCTTCGCCGGCAGCCCGCCGCTGGTCGATACCGGCCGCGTGCGGCCGCTCGACCGCAACCTGCCCACCGCCATCGTGCTGGTGGGCAAGCACCGCGGCGTCAGCATGCATGCCCTGCTGTGGGTCGAGCGGCTGTTTCCCGGGCACTTCAAGAACGTGGTTTTCCTGGCGGTGGGCGAAGTCGATGCCCAGAGCTACGAGGGCCAGGAAACACTGCACCGCCTGCAGCACGCGATCGGCGAGTCGCTGCAATACTACGTGGCCAACTGCCAGCGCCACGGCCTGGCGGCCGAATCCCGCGCGGCGTTCGGCACCAACCCGGTGCGCGAGTTCATGAAGCTGGTCGACACGGTAACGGCCGAGTACCCGAACAGCGTCTGCTTCGCCAGCAAGCTGATCTTCCAGCACGTGAACTTCCTTACCTCATGGCTGCATAACCAGACGCCCGGCGAGCTGCAGGCGCGGCTGCACCTGCAAGGCAAGCAGATGGTGCTGCTGCCGATGAATGTGCCGTGATCGCGCAACCTGCCCGATCTACCTGACCAGGGTGACCGGCACATGCGACAAGCGGATCAGCCTGTGCGCCAGCCGGCCGGCCAGCAGTTCCCCGACCGCGGTGCGTGCGGCGGTGCCCATCACGATGGCATCGCACTGGTTGGCCGCGGCCGTCTGTGCGATCGTTTCCGCAATGTCGCCGACCTTGATCTGCGCCACGTACCTGGCGCCGGCATCGTCCAGGATGCGGCGCGCGGGGCGCAGCGCCGCCTCGCCGCTCGACTCCTCCAGCTTGCGCAACGCCGCCAGCGAGTGATAGGCCGACGCGCGGCCGAATTCCAGCGGTGGCTGGACGTTGAGCAATAGCACCTCCGAGACACAGTGGTCCCGGAACATGAAGGCGGCGTGGCGCACCGCATCGAGCGCGTGCGCGGAGCCGTTGACGGGTACCAGAACTCTGAGCATTTCAATCTCCTTCTCCACGCTCGAACCTGAGCCCTTGCTTGCTGTTTCTATCGCTTTCGGCCCCCTGGAATCTGTATAGAACCGGCCGTGCAAAGATTGTGTAAAGAGATCGGCCGGCGCATCGCGAACCCGTAGGGATAGCGTCGGAATCCTTGGCCGCCGCCACCTCGTCCGCCCTCGGGCAAGGCGCTTCGCGTAGCGCCCCGCCGCCGGGCGTTTATACGGATTTGACACCCTTCCCGCGCATCTTTATCCAATGATGCCGCCGGCTCCTCTATAGCTAAGACAGTCGCAGGGCCGCAACCGTGCCGGCCATCGAACAGCCAGGCACGGCGCCCGGGGTGATGCGGGGAGCACCGACGTGAATCTATTCCTCTGGTTGCCGCTGCTGTTCGTGCTGGGCCTCGCCGGCATGGGCCTGTGCGGATTGTTCCTGCTTGGCTGCGAGCGCATTTGAGCCGCTTGATTGCATGGGAGTGACCATCGTGACCTGGCTTGCCGCGGGCTTGTCCCTGTTTGTCTTCGTGTACCTGGTGCTGGCCCTGATCCGGCCGGAGTGGTTCTAGCGGCCTGAATCTGACTTTTCCGGGGTGCCCCTATGTGGATCCTGCCTCTACTCATCCTGGCCCTGGCCATCGCCGTCTCCATCCCTTTGAGCCGGTACATGGCATGGATCATGGACGGCAAGTACCGGCCGCTGCCGGGACTGCGCTGGCTCGAAGCGCGCCTGGACAGCGGGCCGCAGGACTGGAAGCAATACACGGTCGCCCTGCTGGTATTCAACGGCCTGCTCTTCGTCTATGGCTACGCCGTGCTCGCCCTGCAGCCGGTCGCGCCGCTCAACCCCCTGGGGCGCGGCATGCTGGCGCCATCGACGATCTTCAACACGGTCATCTCCTTCATCACCAATACCAACCTGCAGCATTACTCGGGCGACCAGCATCTCTCCAACTTCAGCCAGATCTTCTTCATCCTGCCGAATATGTTCCTGTCGGCGGCGGTGGGACTGTGCGCGCTGACCGCCATCATCCGCGCGCTGCGCGGCGAGGCCGCCATCGGCAACTTCTTCGTCGACATGTGGCGGGTGGTGATCTATATGTTCGTGCCGGCCGCGCTGGTGTGCGGGGTGATCTTCATCCAGCAGGGCACCCCCATGACCTACCAGAGCGCGCATGCGGTGGCCACGCTGGAAGCCGGCGCAATGGGCATGGCCGACAACGGCCAGCCCAAGGCGCAGACCATCATCGTCGGCCCGATCGCGGCAGTGATACCGATCAAGATGCTCGGCACCAATGGCGGTGGCTTCTACGGCATGAACGCCGCCCATCCGTTCGAGAACCCCACGGCGGCGAGCAATGTGCTGACCACGGTTGCCATGATGGTGTTTCCCTTCGCGCTGGTGCTGATGTACGGGCGCATGCTCAGGCGGCTGCGCCATGCGGTGGTGATCTACTGCGTAATGCTGACCATGATGGTCGGCCTGATCGGCTGGGCCATCTACTGGGACACGCTGCAGCCCAATCCCGCGCTGACGGCCCATCCGGTTGCGCGCAACTACCCGATGCCGGGCGGCGCGGTGGCGGGCATGCCTGCCGTATTGACGATACCCGCGCAGCCGGCGTTGCCGGTGGACCAGCACCTGGGCAACCTGGAAGGCAAGGAACTGCGCTTCGGCACCTCCGCCGGCGCCACCTTCGCGGCCATCACCACCGACGTGACCTGCGGCGCCGTCAACGCGGAGCACGACAGCCTGCATCCGCTGGCGGGGCTGTCGCCGCTGATCGGCATGTGGATCAACTGCGTGTTCGGCGGCAAGGGCGTGGGCATGATCAACCTGCTGCTGTTCCTGATCGTGGGCGTCTTCCTGGCCGGGCAGATGGTGGGCCGCACACCGGAGTACCTCGGGCGCAAGGTCGGCGCGCGCGAGATGAAACTGGCCATGATCGCGCTGCTGATCCACCCGATCCTGATCCTCGGCCCCACCGGCATTTTCTCGGCGACCGACTGGGGCACCAAGGCGGAGGCCAACGCCGGCCCGCATGGCTTCACCGAGATCACCTACCAGTTCTCGTCGGCCTCGGCCAATAACGGTTCGGCCTTTGACGGCCTGGCCGTCAGCTACGGGCCCAACGCCAACCCCACCCCGCCGCCGTCCGCGGTGCAGTGGGATGTATCGACCGGGCTGGTGATGCTGTTCAGCCGCTACCTGCCCATCATCGCGCCGATCGCCATGGCGGTTTTCCTCGGCCGCAAGAAGAGCGCGCCGGCAACCCTTGGCACCATGCGCGACAACACCCTGACCTTCGGCCTGCTGCTGCTGGGCACGATCGTCATCGTCGGCGCGCTGCTGTTCCTGCCGGTGGCCGCGCTGGGGCCGCTGGCCGAGTACCTCGGACCGATCCCCTTCGGCGGATAGCCAGGGCACGTGAAGTCCGGTGATGCAGCTATCGAAGGAACCCTGTCATGGTCAGCCTCAAGACACCCCACGATGCGGTTGGCGGTTTGCCCACCGGGCTGAAGCCCCCGCGCAGCCTGATGCCGCACGCGCTCTTCCCCTGGCCGCTGGTGCGTACCGCCATGTGGCAGGCCGTGCTGGCGCTGAGGCCCGACGTGCAATGGAAAAACCCGGTGATGTTCGTGGTGGAACTCGGCGCGTTGCTGACCCTGTTCTACACGGTGCAGCTGGCGCTGGGCAGGGCCGTGAGCCAGACGCCTCTGACTTACTTCCTCGCGCTTGACGCCTGGCTGTGGGCCACGGTGCTGTTCGCCAACTTCGCCACCGCCATCGCTGAGGAGCGCGGCAAGGCGCAGGCGGAGTCGATGCGGCGCACGCGGCAGGACACGCTTGCCTGTCGCCTCCATGGCGACAGCGTCGAGACGGTTTCCTCGAACAAGCTGGTGCCGGGCGACCTGGTCATCGTCAAAGCCTGGGAGATCATCCCCAGCGATGGCGAAGTGGTGCAAGGGGCAGCGGCGGTGGACGAATCCGCGATCACCGGCGAATCCGCGCCGGTGATCCGGGAATTTGGCGGCGATCGCTCCGGTGTGACCGGCGGCACCATGGTGATCTCGGACCAGATCATCATCCGCATCACCGCACGCGCCGGCGACACCTTCATCGATCACATGATCAGCCTGGTGGAAGGCGCGGTGCGGCAACGCACGCCCAACGAGATCGCCCTGGCCCTGGTGCTGTCCGCCTTCACGCTGATCTTCCTGATCGTGGTGGTGCCGCTGTGGCCGATGGCGCTGAACGCCGAGCAGTACATGACGTCCTACCTCGGGCTGGCCACGCCAATCAAGAGCCTGGGCACCGATATCCCGACCCTGGTAGCGCTGCTGGTGTGCCTGATCCCGACCACCATCGGCGCCCTGCTGGCCGCCATCGGCATCGCCGGCATGGACCGGGCGCTGCGCGCCAACATCATCGCCAAGAGCGGCAAGGCGGTCGAGGTGGCTGGCGATATCGACACCGTGGTGCTGGACAAGACCGGCACCATCACGGTGGGCAACCGGCGCGCCACCCAGTTCCTGCCGATGCTTACCTATACCGAGGCAGACCTGCAGCAACTGGCCGCGCTGGCGTCGGCGGGCGACCAGACGCCCGAGGGCAAGAGCATCGTCACCGCCGCCATGGGGGACAAGGCCATGGCGCCTCCCGGTGGTGCCATCGTCGTGCCGTTCACGGCGCAGACCCGCATGAGCGGCCTCGACCTGCCGGACGGGCGGATCCTGCGCAAGGGGGCGCCGGATGCCATCATCGCCCACGTCGGCCGGCTCGGCGGCACGGTGCCGCCGGAGCTGGCAGCCATGCTCAAGCTGGTGGGCGGCAAGGGCGCCACGCCGCTGGCGGTGGCCACCGGCAACGCCATCGTCGGCGTGGTGGTGCTGGAGGACGTGCTCAAGGAAGGCATCCGCGCGCGCATCCTGCATCTGCGCAAGATGGGGCTGCATACCGTGATGGTCACCGGCGACAACGCACTGACCGCCGCCACCATCGCCGACCAGGCCGGGGTGGATGAATATATCGCCGAGGCCACCCCCGAAGCCAAGCTCGTCTATCTGCGGCGCGAACAGGCCGAAGGCAAGCTGGTCGCGATGATGGGCGACGGTACCAACGACGCGCCGGCCCTGGCGCAGGCGGACGTCGGCCTGGCCATGAATTCCGGCACACAGGCAGCCAAGGAGGCCGGCAATATGGTCGACCTCGACAGCGACCCGACCAAGCTGATCGAGGTGGTGGAAATCGGCAAGCAGTTGCTGATGACGCGCGGCGCGCTGACCACCTTCTCGATCGCCAACGACGTGGCCAAGTACTTCGCCATCGTGCCGGCGCTGTTCGCCGGCACGCTGCCGTGGCTCAAGGCGATGGACGTGATGCAACTGCATTCGCCCACCTCGGCCATCCTGTCGGCGGTGATCTTCAACGCGCTCATCATCCCGATGCTGATCCCGATCGCGCTCAAGGGCGTCACCTACCGGCCGCTCGGCGCGGACGCCCTGCTGCGCCGCAATCTGCTGGTATGGGGGCTGGGCGGCGTGGTGGTGCCGTTCATCGGCATCAAGCTGATCGACCTGCTGCTGGTGGGGCTGCGGCTGGCGGCCTGAGGCGGCCCGCTGCGCGAACGAGGAGATAGCCATGTTTCGTCATATCGGCAAAAGCCTGTGGCTGCTGGTCAGCGTGGTGGTGGTGGTCTGCGGCATCTACCCCGCCGTGCTATGGCTCGTGGGCCAGACCGTCTTCCCCTTCCAGGCCAACGGCAGCATGGTCGCCGGCCCCGATGGCAAGCCGGTCGGCTCGCTGCTGATCGCGCAGCCGTTCAGCAAGGACGAATACTTCCAGCCACGCCCCTCGGCGGTGTCATACGACGCCTCGGCCTCGGGCTCGTCGTCGCTGGCGCCCAGCAACTACGCGCTGCGCGACCGCGTGGCGCGGGCCATCGCACCGGTCGCGCGCTATGGCGGCGGACCGCGGCAAGGACAGGCGGCCGGGCCGGACGTGGAGCGCTGGTTCCAGGCCGACCGCTACCAGGGGCAGCCCCACCTGGTGGCGCAATGGGCGCAGGCACACAGTGGCCTGGCACAGGCCTGGGTCAATGCCAGCCCGGCGCATGCCGCGTATGTCGACGCCTGGGCCAAAGGCAGCCCGCAACAGGTGGCCGCGTGGATCAAGGACAACCCGGGCACGCCGCAACCCAAGGCGGCCGACCTGGCCGTGCCCTTCTTCGTCGCCTTCTCCGTGACGCGGCCCGGCATGTTCCCGGCCGATGTCTCCCATACCGGCGCCGATGGCAAGGCCATGAGCACGGTCGAGGCCGTGCGGGAAGGTGCCGACATCCAGTCGGTCTTCTTCGACATGTGGCGCCAGGAACATCCGCAGGCCGACCTCGCGCCGGTACCGGCCGACATGGTCACCGCCTCCGGCTCCGGCCTTGACCCCGACATCACGCTGGCCAACGCCTTGTTCCAGCTCGACCGCGTCGCGGCCGCCTGGGCGCGCGACACCAGGCGCGACGCCGGCCAGGTGCGGCAGGAGATCGCAGACCTGCTGCGGCAGCGGGCAACGGCGCCACTTGGCGGCCTGGCCGGAGAGCCCATGGTCAATGTCCTGGCCATCAACCTCGAACTACGCAAGCGCTACGGCGCGCCGGCCTAGCCACTAGCGCCGCATGCACGTCGGGGCGGCCCGCGGATACCGGGGCCGCCATCAATGGGGAGGCGCACGCGAAAATGCGCTGCCGCCCTCTCGTTTTGCATGGCGCGCCGGCGGCCTTGCCCGGGCTCACGGCCCCGTGTCCGGCACGGCCGTAGCGCACAGTCCACGGTCCCGCAAGCCCTTTCCGTCCCTCCGGCGCCAAGCTCGCAGTAAAATGCCGGTTTGATCCGCGCCCGCCACATCCATGGCGCCTGCCGCGCCAGGCCCCGCAGGACGCCGGAGTACCCGAAAACAGGCGGTTTCGCCAGGAGCCGCCCGAGAGGATTGCATGTCCGTAGAACCCCGACAGTCCGCCAAGACCGAGCCGAAGGCCGGTAACGCGGAAAAGCACACGCCCATGATGGCGCAGTACCTTGGCCTGAAGGCCGACCATCCGGACACCTTGCTGTTCTACCGGATGGGCGATTTCTACGAGCTTTTCCACGACGATGCCGAAAAGGCCTCGCGCCTGCTCGACATCACGCTGACCTCGCGCGGCTCGTCCAACGGCGTGCCGATCCGCATGGCCGGCATCCCCTTCCATTCGGTGGACCAATACCTCGCGCGGCTGGTCAAGCTGGGCGAATCGGTGGCGATCTGCGAGCAGATCGGCGACCCGGCCACCAGCAAGGGGCCGGTGGAACGCAAGGTGGTGCGCATCGTCACGCCAGGCACGCTGACCGACGCGGCGCTGCTGCCGGACAAGGCCGATACCTACCTGATGGCCGTGCACCAGCACACCACGCGCCGCGGCGTCAGCAAGATGGGCCTGGCCTGGCTCAACCTGGCCAGCGGCGAGCTGCGCCTGATGGAATGCGAGGTGGCGCAGCTTGGCCGCGAGCTGGAGCGGATCCGCCCGGCGGAGCTGCTGTTCGCCGACGGCATCGAACTGCCGGCCCTGGCCTGCGCGCGTACCCGCCTGCCCGAATGGCATTTCGACCAGGACGCCGGCACGCGCCGCCTGCGCGAGCAGCTCGGCGTGGCCAGCCTCGACCCGTTCGGCTGCGCCGGACTGGGCGCGGCGCTGGGCGCCGCCGGCGCGCTGCTCAACTACGCCGCCTCCACCCAGGGACAGTCGCTGCGCCATGTGCAGGGCGTGACGGTCGAGCGTGAATCGGAATTCGTCGGACTGGACACCGCCACCCGGCGCAACCTGGAACTGACCGAGACCCTGCGCGGCGGCGAGTCGCCGACGCTGTTCTCGCTGCTGGATACCTGTGCCACCACCATGGGCAGCCGCCTGCTGCGCCACTGGCTGCACCATCCGCTGCGCGACCGCGCCATGCCGCAGGCGCGCCAGCAGGCCATCGGCGCCCTGCTCGGCCAGGGCACCGATGGCCTGCGCGCGGCGCTGCGCCGCCTGGCCGACGTGGAACGCATCACCGCCCGCCTGGCCCTGATGAATGCGCGCCCGCGCGATCTCTCCTCGCTGCGCGATACGCTGACCGCCCTGCCCGACGTGCAGGCCTGCCTGCGCCCGGACGATGCCGCGCCGTTGCTGAACCAGACCGTGACGGAACTGGCCGTGCCCTGGGAGTGCCATGCGCTGCTGGTCAGCGCGGTGGCGCCGGAGCCGGCCAGCGTGATCCGCGACGGCGGCGTGATCGCCCGCGGCTATGACGCCACGCTCGACGAGCTGCGTGATATCTCCGAGAACTGCGGCCAGTTCCTGGTGGAGCTGGAAGCCCGCGAACGCACCCGCACCGGCATCGCCAACCTGCGCGTGGAATACAACCGGGTGCACGGCTTCTATATCGAAGTCACCAACGGCCAGGCCGACAAGGTACCCGACGACTATCGCCGCCGCCAGACGCTGAAGAACGCCGAGCGCTACATCACGCCCGAGCTCAAGGCCTTCGAAGACAAGGCGCTGTCCGCGCAGGACCGCGCGCTGGCGCGCGAGAAGCTGCTCTACGATGGCCTGCTGCAGCAGTTGCTGCCCCATATCGGCGAGTTGCAGCGCGTGGCGGGCGCGCTGGCCCGGCTCGACGTGCTGGCGGCGCTGGCCGAGCGCGCGCAGACCCTGGACTGGACCCAGCCCGAGCGCGTCGACGAGAACGTGATCGACATCGTGCAGGGGCGCCATCCGGTGGTGGAAGGCCAGCTCGCCGCGGAATCCGTGCCGTTCATCGCCAACGAATGCCAGCTGACGGAGGCGCGCAAGCTGCTGCTGATCACCGGTCCGAACATGGGCGGCAAGTCGACTTTCATGCGCCAGACCGCGCTGATCGTGCTGCTGGCCTGCGTGGGCGCCTACGTGCCGGCGCGCCGCGCGGTGATCGGCCCGATCGACCGCATCTTCACCCGTATCGGCGCCGCCGACGACCTGGCGGGCGGGCGCTCCACTTTCATGGTGGAGATGACCGAAGCCGCCGCCATCCTGCATAACGCCACCCCGGCCAGCCTGGTGCTGATGGACGAGATCGGGCGCGGCACCTCGACCTTCGACGGCCTCGCGCTGGCATGGGCGATCGCCCGCCATCTGCTGGCGCACAACCGCAGCCATACGCTGTTCGCCACCCACTACTTCGAGCTGACGCAACTGCCGCAGGAATTCACGCAGGCAGCCAACGTCCACCTGTCGGCGGTCGAGCATGGCGATGGCATCGTGTTCCTGCACGCGGTCCAGGATGGCCCCGCCAGCCAGAGCTACGGCCTGCAGGTGGCGCAACTGGCCGGCGTGCCGCAGCCTGTGATCCGCGCGGCGCGCAAGCACCTGGCCTGGCTGGAGCAGCAGTCGGCGGACGCCACGCCCACGCCCCAGCTCGACCTGTTCGCAGCGCCGCCCCCGCCCCTGGACGAGGACGACTACGCGGAGCCGGCCACCAGCCATTGCGCCGGCGCCATCTCGCCGCAACAGGCCGCGCTGCTCGACGCCGTCGCCGAACTGGACCCGGACAGCCTGACGCCGCGCGACGCGCTCGACGCGCTCTACCGGCTGCACGCGCTCGCCAGGAATGCCGTAACCACCGCATGAGGCCGATCGGGCCGATGCGCCAGGGAAACCGCTGCATGGGCGGACGAAGCGCCAGCGCTCGCTCGCGCGCGTCCGTGTGCAGGTTGAAGGGATTCGCCTGCTCCGCCGTGCTGGCCATCCTGCTGGCATTGCCGGCATGGTCGGGCACGGCGCTGGCAGCGCGCGTCCGTGCGCCGGCTGCCGAGACCGTCCGGGTGGCGCTGCTCGCCGACCAGCCCCAGTGGCCGGCCGCCGAAGCCGGCACCACCCGCCTGCTGGACTACCTGGCGGCGCGCCGGCTCGATTTCGCGGTCCACCTCGGCGGCATCAAGGGCGATACCGAGTCTTGCGGCGACACCCTGCTTACCGCGCGCCAGCGCCTGCTCGACCAGTCGCCGCTGCCGCTGTTCTACCTGCCCGGCGAAACCGACTGGGCGGAATGCCACCGGCCGGTCAACGGCCACTTCGACGCGATGGAACGGCTGAACCGCCTGCGCGAGCTGTTCTTCCCGGCCGACACCACGCTCGGCCAGCGGGTGCTGCCGCTGATGCGCCAGTCCGACCAGGCCACCTTCCGCAGCTTCCGCGAAAACATACGCTGGACCGCGGGCAATGTGATGATGGTGGGATTGAACCTGCCGGGCGACAACAATCACTATCGCTCCGAAGGCGGCCGGAATGGCGAGTTCGAGGATCGCCGCGAAGCCAACCGCCAGTGGCTGACACGCGCCTTCTCGCTGGCGCAGCAGCAAAACCTGCCGGGTATCGTGGTGCTGGAGCATGCCGATCCGCAGTTCGGCAACGGCTGGGAACAGCGCGGCAAGCCTTCCCTGCTGGACGGCTTCCTGCGCCGCCGGCCGCGCGACGGTTACCTGGAATTCAAGCGGCAGTTGCGCGACCTGGCCGGGCGCTTCCGCGGGCAGGTATTGCTGGTCCATACGGGCGCGGGCGGCTTCGGCATCGACACGCCGCTCAAGGATGCCAGCGGCAAGACGCTGCGCAATTTCACCCGCGTCGTCCTGCCGGGCGGCGCGCCGGGCCAGTACACCGAGCTGGCGATCACCCCGGGATCGCCCTCGCTGTTCGAAGTGACGCTGAAGGACGGCCCAGAGGCGGAATGACGTGCCAGCGACTCCCGCTCCGGTAGTGCACGCCCAATAAAAAAGCCGGCAATGCCGGCTTGTGCGTAACGATTGCCGCGAAGGGCCGCGAGGGCTGACGCGCGTCGCGCACTCAGTGCAACGTGCGGCTGCTGTCGCCTTCGTCGTCCTCGTCCTCGTCGACCACTTCGATGCCCGAGGCGCCGTGCGCGTGGCCGTGCTGTACTTCGTCGGCCGTGGCTTCGCGCACCTCGGCAACCTGCAGCCAGAAACGCAGCGCCATGCCGGCCAGGGGATGGTTGCCGTCCAGCACGACCTTGTCTTCGGCCACGTCGGTCACGGTGTAGATGATCGAATCCTCGTCGTCGCCGTCTTCGGGCACGCCCTCGAACTGCATGCCGATTTCCAGCGGCTCGGGGAAACGGTTGCGCGGCTCGACCTTGACCATGTCGGCGTCGTAATCGCCGAAGGCTTCCTCGGGTTCGAGCTGCAACTGGGTCTCGAAGCCGGCTTCGTGGCCTTCCAGTGCTTCCTCGATCTTGGGGAACGTGCCATCATACCCGCCGTGCAAGTAGACCATCGGCTCATCCGACTCCTCGATCAGATTGCCTTGCGCATCCGACAGCTTGTACACCACGGATACCACCGTGTTCTTAGCGATTTTCAATTCTTGACTCCATGAACGATTCCGCATTATACGCGCAGGCCTTGCCCCCCGGCCCCGTCGATCCTGACGTGCCGCTCACCCTCCTGGGTGGCATGACGCCGGCCGCTTTCATGCGCGATATCTGGCACCGCAAGCCCCTGCTGATTCGACAAGCTGTACCGGGTATCGTGCCGCCGGTATCGCGCGAGTCGCTTTTCGAGCTGGCCGATCGCGATGACGTCGAGTCGCGCCTGGTGTCTCACTTTCGCAACCGCTGGAAGCTCGAGCAAGGCCCTTTCGCCGCCGACAACCTGCCCTCGCGCAAAGCCCGCCAATGGACCTTGCTGGTACAGGGCGTCAATCTCCACGATAGTGCAGCCGCGGCCTTGATGGGGCAATTCCGTTTCGTTCCGGACGCCCGTCTCGACGACCTGATGGTCAGCTACGCCACCGATGGGGGCGGCGTGGGCCCGCACTTCGATTCCTACGACGTATTCCTCCTGCAAGTATCGGGCCGGCGCCGCTGGCGCATCTCGTCCCAGGCCAAGCTCGACCTGATCCCGGACCTGCCGCTGAAGATCCTGGCCGACTTCACGGCGGAAGAGGAATGGGTGCTGGAGCCCGGCGATATGCTTTACCTGCCACCCCAGTACGCCCACGACGGCGTCGCCGAAGGCGAATGCATGACGTACTCGATCGGCTTCCGCGCGCCCGCCTATCGTGAACTGGCCGGCCATTTCCTCGCCTGGCTGTCGGAAACGGTGGAAGACAATGAGGATCTGGGCGGCCGTTACGCCGACCAGGGAGAGGCGGCTACCGCACATCCGGCGCAATTGCCAGCCAGGATGGTCAAGGCCGTGGGTGAGCGACTGAGTGCCCTGCGTTGGTCGGGTAGCATGATCTCGGAATTTCTGGGCGCCCATCTTTCCGAGCCGAAGCCGAGTGTCGAGTTTGCAGAAATATCCGAAATTCCGCTGAAGGCATACACAAAACTCGCACTTTCTCAAGGCATTGTGCTGGCGCCGGGCTCGATAGCGTTGTATGACCGCACACATTTCTTTATCAATGGGGAAGCCTACGAGCCGCCAGCCGCCCTGGCCCGCTGGTTGCGGCGGCTTGCCGATCAACGCTGCCTGGGCGCCCAGGAGGTGGCTGCCTGCGCGGATTTGCCGGATCTGATGGAAACTTTTCATCACTGGGCACTCGAAGGATGGCTGCAATTTGCGCCATCCTCCCTGTAATAATCCGTAACAAGCAAAAACAGTAAAAGACAGCGCTACACAAGGCGGGGAAACGCGGATATAATCGTCGGCTGGCTAGTACTGTGTACCACTGCATTTGTCGGCACCCGGGAGAGCCTCTATTTTGCAGTTCAAGAGCGATAATTACCGGTAATTATTCATCGCCTGTTTTCTGTTATTAAAGTTAAAGGACGAACAATGAAGAAGTCTCTCCTGATCGCATCGCTGCTCGCCGCCGTTGCTCTCGCCGCTTGCGGCAAGAAGGAAGAAGCCGCTGCTCCGGCACCGGAAGCTTCGGCTCCGGCTGCTGCTGCTCCGGCAGAAGCATCGGCTCCGGCTGCTGCTGCTCCCGCTGCTGAGGCTTCGGCTCCGGCTGCTGACGCTTCGGCTCCGGTTGCTGCTGCTGACGCATCGGCTCCGGCTGCTAAGCAGTAATCGGTCTCGACCGATGAAAAAAAGCCGACCTTCGGGTCGGCTTTTTTTCGTCTGTATGGCCCGGACGATCCATACGATCCGAGGCATTGCCCCAAGCCTTGCACCCGCACCAGGCAAGACCCCGCCACCCGGAGCAGACCCGGGTGGCTTCAGGCCCTGACCGGCTGCCAGCCCAGCCCTTCCTGCTGGTCCGCCACCAGAATATCGCAGGCCGACACGCCGAGCACCGTCGCCAGCGCCCCGGTGGCCAGTTCCCGCGTGTTGTTCTGCTTGCTCAAGTGCGCAGCCACTACGCGCTGCAGCCCCTCATGCATCACACGCGCCAGGATCCCGGCCGCGACTTCATTGGCCAGGTGGCCGAAATCGCCACCGATACGCCGCTTGAGCGAAGGCGGATAGGCGGAGTTGCGCAGCATTTCGCGATCGTGGTTGCACTCCAGCACCAGCGCATGCACGCCGGCCAGCCGGGCAGTGACATAGGGCGTCTCCATACCGGCGTCGGTCAGCACGCCCAGCCTGGCATCGCCGTCGCTCACCACGAACTGCAGCGGCTCGCGCGCATCGTGCGGCACCGTGTACGGCAGGATTTGCAGGCTGCCGATCGCAAAGGGATGGTCGGAGCAGCATACGCGCACATCGGCGCTGTCCGCGCCGCGCAAATGCGAAGTCGCGAGCCAGGTACCGTGGCTGGTATGCACCGGCAGGTCGTGCCGGGACGCAAAGGAATAGGCGGAGCCGACGTGATCGCCATGCTCGTGGGTGACCAGCACGCCGTCGAGCTGGTCCGGCGTGATGCCGAGCCGCTCCAGCCGCCGTGCGGTTTCGCGAATACCGAAGCCGCAATCGAGCAGCACCCGCGTGGTGGTGGCGCCCTCCTGCGATTCGATCAACAGGGAATTGCCCTCGCTGCCGCTGCCGAGGAAGGCGAAGCGCATCATGCGCCGCCCTCCCCCGGAAGCCCGGCAGGCCACCCCGCGGCCTTGCGCCGCGGGTCGTCATGCGTGGCCCGCACTCCGGTCAGCGCAGTTGCTCGTCGAGCAGGGAAAGGATGCGCTTGCCGACATCCGTGCCTTCCGGCTGGCCCGCGTCGTTCTGCACCGTCACGGTCGTGCCGGTGCCGTCGCCCTTGAGCGCCACGCGGTATTTCTTCGCCTTCTTGCTGTCTTCCGTGCCGGTCTTGGTGAACAGCTTGGAGAAGAAGCCGCGGTTGTCCACCGTGTCGCGCGGGTCGACATAGCGCACATAGTAGAGCCCCTGGGCGCGGTCGCGGTCTTCCACCGTGAAGTTGACACGATCCAGCGCCAGCCCGACCGAACGCCAGGCGCGGTCGAACGGTTCCGACAGTTGCAGGGCCTGGGTGCCGTTGACCTGGGTCAGCGTGGTGTTGCCGCCGGACGTTGCCGCGGTGGCGGCGGCAGCCGGTGCTGCGGCAGCCGTGGTGGCGCCGGTGCCACCGCTCTTGACCATGCGGTCGGCCTGCTCCTTCTGCACGCCCAGGCGCTGCGCGAAGCGCGAGAGGAATTCCGCTTCCAGCTCGGGATCGGAAGGCCGCGGCGTCCAGACCGTCTGCGACTTGTCGACGCCGGTCAGCTGCTCCTGCGCGCCGCGGTGGCTGATGAACACCTCGAAGCTGCCGTTCTGGGCACGCTCCAGGCGCGTGCGGAACTTGTCGCGCTCGGAGGTCGAGTACAGGCCGTCGAACACCTTGCCGATGGTATTGCGGATGAAATCCTGCGGGATCTTCGCACGGTTCTCGGCCCAGTCGGTTTCCATGATGCCGGTCTCGGGCGAGTCCTGCACCAGCAGGAAACCGCTTTCCTGCCAGAATTCGCGCATCGACTGCCACAGCTTGTCAGCCGACGTGCCATTGCTGATCACCAGCCAGCGCTGATTGCCATCACGCTCCATGCGGATGCCCTGCGTAACCGGCAGCACGTTCTCCGAATTGGCCTGCTGCTGCACCGTCTTGGTCGACTGGTTATAGGTCGACAGCGTCGAGGTGCCGTTCTGGTCGGGCACCGAGTAACGGCGGTCGCCCTCGATCTTGGTCAGGTCCGGCGGCACGTCCAGCGTGGAGGTGCGCTTGGCAGCGGACTTGTAGTCGATCTTGTCGGGTGCCATAGCGTCGTTGATGCTGCTGCAACCGGACATCGCGCTCGCCACAAGCACGGGCAAGACCAGGGCGGCACGGCTAACTTGCGTTACGCCGCGGCGGTTAAGCTTGAGTTTCATTGACACGCAATCCTAGTTGATGGGATGACGGCAAAGCACGGGACGATCAGCCGAGCAGGCCGGCCGCCGACAGCGCCTTGCGCACCGCTTCGTGGTATTCCGTTGACAGCGGGGTGAGCGGGAGGCGGATACCGCCCTGCATCTTGCCCATTTGCTGGAGCGCCCACTTGACGGGAATCGGGTTGGCCTCGACGAACATCGCCTTGTTCAGCGCAACCAGTTCCATATGGATGCGACGCGCGGTGATAGCGTCGCCCTTCAGGGCAGCCACGCACAGTTCGTGCATCTTGCGCGGCGCCACGTTGGCCGTGACCGAGATATTGCCGTGACCGCCCAGCAGCATCAGGGCAATCGCGGTGGGATCGTCACCACTGTAGATGGCGAAGCCTTCCGGCGCATCCTTGATCAGCTGCGCGGCGCGGTCGATATTGCCGGTCGCTTCCTTGACGCCAACGATGCCAGGCACCTGCGCCAGGCGCAGGATGGTGTCGTGCTGCATATCGGCCACGGTACGGCCGGGCACGTTGTACAGCACCACGGGCAGGTCCACGGCTTCCGCGATGGTGCGGAAATGGCGGTACATGCCTTCCTGGGTCGGCTTGTTGTAGTAAGGCACGACCTGCAGCGATGCGTCGGCGCCGACCTGCCTGGCGAACGCGGTCAGCTCGATCGCTTCCTTGGTCGAGTTGCCACCGGTGCCGGCGATGATCGGAATGCGCTTGTCGGCCTGTTCCACGGCGACGCGGATCAGTTCGCAATGCTCATCCACCGTCACGGTGGGCGATTCGCCGGTGGTGCCGACGATCACGATGCCATCGGTGCCCTCGGCCACGTGCCAGTCGACCAGGGCGCGCAGCGCGGGGAAATCCAGGCTGCCATCTTCCTGCATCGGCGTCACGATAGCGACGATGCTGCCGTTAATCTGTGTCATAACGTTTGAGAATTCGAGAAACGAATACCGCGATTGTACCGGATACCTCGGGCCTGCCGACCGCACCTTCGACCGGGGAAAACCCAAGGCAGTTCAATGCGTGAAGCCCAGGTCCCGCCGACCTGGCGGGCAAATCGCCCGCGCCGCACTTCAGCCAGGCAAAGGATAACGCGGCGGCGCTTGGCCACCCGTTTTTCCATCGGCCTCCCGCACAGCGCAAAGCCGCTGTACAAAGGCAGCTTTAGGCACTTCGAGCACACCATCTTCGTAGGCTACCACGCGCAGGCTGCCGCGCACCGCCTCCAGCAGTTCTCCCGGCCGCAGCAGGAAATCCGGGTTCGAAGGCTTGCCCACGGTCTCGTTGCCGGCGGAGAAGGTTTCATAGAGCAGTACGCCGCCCGGCGCCAGCGCGCCGAGCAGGTACGGCCATAGCGGCCGGTGCAGATAATTGGTCACCACGATGGCATCGAAGGGCGGCTCGCCCGCCAATGGCCAGGCGCCCTGCTCCAGGTCGGCCAGGCGGGTGGCAACGCCGGCAGGCAAGGTAGCCAGCGCCGCGCCATCGCGATCCACGCCCAGCACGGCATGGCCGCGGCCCGCGAACCAGGCGGCATGGCGGCCACTGCCGCAGGCCAGGTCGAGCACCCGGCCGCCCGGGCGCACCAGATGTGCCCAGCGAGTCACCCACGGCGACGGCGCGCCCAGGGGCGCGTGCGTGGGCGCCGCACGCATCGTGCCCGGCGTGCTCATTGGTATCCCAGGCCCATCACGGCACGCACTTCGCGCATGGTCTCGCGCGCCGCCGCGCCGGCCTTGTCGCATCCGTGCGCGACGATGGCGCGCAGCAACGCGGGATCATCCATGTATTTCTGCGCCCGCTCGAGCATGGGCTGCTGCTCGCGCAGGATGCCCTCGATCACCGGCTGCTTGCATTCGATGCAGCCGATGCCGGCGCTGCGGCAACCCTTCTCGGCCCACTCGCGCGTGGGCGCGTCCGAATAAACCTGATGCAGTTGCCACACCGGGCAACGCGCCGGCTCGCCGGCGTCGGTGCGGCGCACGCGGGCAGGGTCGGTCGGCATGGTGCGCACCTTCTTCTCTACCGATGCCCTGTCCTCGCGCATGCGGATGGTATTGCCGTAGGACTTGGACATCTTCTGGCCGTCCAGCCCCGGCATCCGGGAGGCCGCGGTCAGCAGCGCCTGCGGCTCCACCAGGATGGTCTTGCGCGAACCGGCCAGATAGCCCAGCAGCAGCTCGCGATCGTCGCCGGACAGGCCCTGCGACTGCGCAACCAGGGCCCGGCCCTCCTCCAGCGCCGCTTCCGTACCCTGCTCCTGGTATGCCTTGCGCAACTCGAGGAAGGACTTGCCGCGCTTGCCGCCCAGCCTTCTGGCGGCTTCCTGCGCCCGTTCCTCGAAACCCGGCTGGCGACCGTAGAGATAGTTGAAGCGGCGCGCGATCTCGCGCGTGATCTCCACATGCGGCACCTGGTCTTCGCCCACCGGCACGCGGCCGGCGCGGTAGATCAGGATGTCGGCTGCCTGCAGCAGCGGATAGCCGAGGAAGCCGTAGGTGGAAAGATCCTTGTCCTTGAGCTTCTCGATCTGGTCCTTGTAGGTCGGGACCCGCTCCAGCCAGCCCAGCGGCGTGCCCATGGACAGCAGCAGGAACAGCTCCGCATGCTCAGGCACGCGGCTCTGGATGAACAGCGTGGCACGCTCGGGGTCGACGCCGGCGGCGAGCCAGTCGATCAGCATCTCCCACACCGACTCGCCGATCACTTCCGGCGATTCGTAGTGCGTGGTCAGCGCATGCCAGTCGGCCACGAAGAAGAAGCACGGATACTCGGCTTGCAGCTGGACCCAGTTTTTCAGTACGCCGTGATAGTGACCCAGGTGCAAGGCGCCGGTGGGACGCATGCCGGAGAGAACGCGGTCGGGGAACATGTCTGTCTGTATTTATGGGAAGCGATACGTGGTACTTGGCACTCGTATTCGTGGTTCGGTCTGCGGCATCGCTGCAGGCGCGGCGGCCGGGGATGCTGCTTACCGCACCAGCAGCAGGATGGGCTGCAGCATCAATTGCAGCAGGCTGCTCAATGCCGCCATCACCGGCTGCATCCACACCTTGGTGATCACGCCGGCGGCTACCAGCGCCAGCACCACGAAGATGCCATAGGGCTCGATACGCGAGACCGCAAACGCGATCCGCCGCGGCAACAGCGCGGTCAGCACGCGGCCGCCGTCGAGCGGCGGCACGGGGAACAGGTTGAAGGCGGCCATCACCAGGTTGACCAGCACGCCGGCGCGCGCCATCTGGCTGAAAAACGGCTCCTGCACCTGGGCCAGCACCAGGCCGATCGCCATCAGGGCCCACAGGAAGGCCTGCAGCACATTGCTGCCCGGGCCCGCCAGCGCCACCCACATGCCATGCCAGCGCGGGTTGCGCAGGTGGTCGAAGGCGACCGGAACCGGCTTGGCGTAGCCGAACACGAACTGGCCGCTGGTCATGAAATAGAGCAGCAGCGGCACCGCGATGGTACCAATGGGATCGATATGGCGCGCCGGGTTGAGGCTGACGCGGCCCATCGCATAGGCGGTGTTGTCGCCGAACAGCTTGGCCACATAGCCGTGCGCGGCCTCGTGCAGCGTAATGGCGAACAGGACCGGCAAGGCATAGACCGCGAGGGTCTGAATCAGTGAGGAATCCATGGGCGCTATTGTACCGGGGACGCGGAACGCCGCGGATACCGTCGGGCCGGCGCGGCAGGGCGATGGCAGGTGGGCATCAAAGGCCGAAGCGCTCGATGTCGCCCCGCCCCTGCCGCACCAGTTCCGGCTCGCCGCTGGTGAGGTCGATCACGGTAGTGGGCTGCGCCGGCGCGGGCCCACCGCAGATGACCAGATCCAGCAGCTTTTCAAGCCTGGCACGAATCACTTCCGGCTCGTTGAGCGGGGCTTCGTCGCCGGGCAGCTGCAGCGTGGCCGAGATCAGCGGCTCGCCCACCTCGGCCAGCAGCGCCAGCGGGATGGGATGGTCGGGCACGCGCACCCCGATGGTCTTGCGGGCGGGATGCGAGAGCCGGCGCGGCACTTCCTTGGTGGCTTCGAGAATGAAAACGTAGGGGCCTGGCGTGGCGCCCTTGAGCCAGCGGTACTGGCGATTGTCGACCCGTGCGAAGTTGCCGAGCTCGGACAGATCGCTGCACATCAGCGTCAGATGGTGCTTGTCGTCGATGCCGCGCATCCGGCGCAGCCGCTCCACCGCGGCCTTGTCGTCAAGCCGGCAGGCCAGCGCGTAGCTGGAATCGGTCGGCAGGGCAATCAATCCGCCCTGCCCGATGATCTGGGCGGCCTGCTTGGTCAGGCGCGCTTGCGGGTTGAGCGGATGGATTTCGAAATATTGGGACATGGGCAGTCTAGGGGCGAATGGGCGCAACCCGGGCGCAAGCACCGCGCGCAATCCGGGCTGGCTCTGCGAAGGAGAGATGCGAAGGGAGCGCATGGCGGGTTCGGGCCGGTGCGGCGCCAGGCGGCCGATGGCCGCCGCGGCTTACCAGTCATGCCAGACCGGCGTAACGGAGGACGGCAGCGGCGGCAGCGAGCCCAGCTCGACGCGCCCCTCGCCCGGCCCGTGGAAATCCGACCCCCGCGAGCCCAGCAGGCCGTAATGATGCGCGACGTCGACGTAGCGGCGGTACTGGTCCGGCGTGTGGCTGCCGGTCACCACCTCGACCGCGGCCCCGCCGAGCTGCTTGAACTCGTCGAATAGCGCATCGTGCTGGACCTGGGTGTAGTTGTAGCGCCCCGGGTGGGCCATCACCGGAATCCCGCCGGCGGCGCGGATCCAGCCTATGGCGTCGGACAGCCTGGCCCAGCGGTGACCGACGTAGCCCGGACGGCCCTCGCCGAGATACTCGCCGAACACGTCGCCGATGGTCTTGCAGCGCCCCTGATCCACCAGCCAGCGCGCGAAATGGGTACGGGAGATCAGGTCGGGATTGCCGACATAGCGCAGCGCGCCCTCATAGGCGCCCTCGATACCGACCGCCGCCAGCGCTTCGCCGATATCCTGCGCCCGCGCGGCGCGGCCGGAACGCGTGGCCGCCAGCCCCTGGACCAGGGCCGGACAGGCGGGATCGATCTGCAGGCCGACGATGTGCACGGTCTGGCCTGCCCACGTCACGGATATTTCCACCCCGGGCACATAGCGCATGCCGAGCGCCTCGGCGGCGGCGCATGCCTCTGCCTGGCCGCCGACCTCGTCGTGGTCGGTCAGCGCCCAGAAAGCCACGCCGCCGGCATGCGCGCGCGCCGCCACGTCGCGCGGCGGCAACATGCCATCGGATACCGTGGAGTGACAATGCAGATCTGCGTTGATTGCGTGTGGGTTTTGCATGCGGCTATTCTACTCTCGCGCCACTTCCGC
>NZ_JARJLM010000481.1 GCF_029335485.1 Cupriavidus basilensis | reverse complement strand
GCCCGACGGCGCGGCAGCGCCGCGCGCACGCGGCGCCAGCTGGCCGCCACCGCCTTGTGCCGGGGCAGGTGCCGGGCTGGCCGCCGGGCGGAAGGCCAGCATGCGCAGCAGCGTCATGGTGAAGCCGGCGTATTCGTCCGGCGCCAGCGCGAGCTCGCTGCGGCCGAGATTGGCGATCTGGTAGAACAGTTGTACTTCCTGCGCATCGAAGGCAGTGGCGAAGCGGCGGACTTCCGCGGCTTCCGGCCACTCTTCCTGCACCGAAGCGGGCACGGCCTGGGCCAGCGCGATCTTGTGCAGCAGCGAGGCGAGATCCTGCAGGGCGCCGGCAAAGGACAGGCTGCGATCGGCCATGCCGTCGGCCACGCCCAGCATGGCGGCGCCGTCTTCGGCGGCCAGCGCATCCAGCAATTGCACCAGGTAGCTTTGATCGATCGCGCCCAGCATGCCGCGCACGGCGGCCTCGGACACCTGCCCCGCGCTATAGGCGATGGCCTGGTCGGTCAGGGACAGCGCGTCGCGCATCGAGCCATGGGCAGCCTGGGCCAGCAGGCGCAGCGCGTTGGCCTCGCGGTCGATGCCCTCCTCGCCCAGGATATGGTCAAGGTGGCTGACGATATGGCCGGGCGGCATCTGCTTGAGGTTGAACTGCAGGCAGCGCGACAGCACCGTGACCGGAATCTTCTGCGGATCGGTGGTGGCCAGGATGAACTTGACGTGCGCGGGCGGCTCCTCCAGCGTCTTCAGCATGGCGTTGAAGGCGTGGTTGGTCAGCATGTGCACTTCGTCGATCATGTAGACCTTGAAGCGCCCCGCCGTTGGCGCGTACACCGCCTTGTCGAGCAGGGAGGCCATCTCGTCGACGCCGCGGTTGGAGGCGGCGTCCATCTCGATGTAGTCGACGAAGCGCCCGCTGTCGATCTCGGTGCAGGCCTTGCACACCCCGCAAGGCTGCGCGGTGATGTCGCCGCTGCCATCCGGCCCGACGCAGTTCAGCGCCTTGGCCAGGATCCGCGACAGCGTGGTCTTGCCAACGCCCCGCGTGCCGGTGAACAGATAGGCATGGTGCAGCCGCTGTTGTTCCAGCGCGTGCGTGAGCGCGCGGACCACGTGTTCCTGGCCGACCAGCGTGGTGAAATCCCGGGGGCGCCATTTGCGCGCTAGCACTTGATAACTCATGGCGGCGATTGTAGCAAAAGGCGGCCTGCCCTCAGGCGGGATTCACGCGATCCGCGGCGCCCGGCCTCCCCCTAGCCACACTCGCCGACGTAGCCGCAGTTGGCGCACTTGGCGCAGCCGTCGATCTTGTGCAGGGCGTGGGCACCGCATTCCGGGCAGGGCTTGCCGGAACCCAGCCCAAGCCCCGGCGTCGGCAGGCCGCCGGCCGACGCCGGCTGTGCCACGGCGCCCCCGGCCTGGCCGCCCGTCCCTTCCAGCCCGGCCAGCCGGGCCGCAAGCGCCGCCACCGGCACCTGGCCGCCCTCGGCATCGAGAAAGCCGCGCTTGATCAGGATGCGCTGCAAGGCGTAGCCGATCGCCGCCACCTCGGAATCATGAAAGCGCGGCGCCTCGGTACCGTCCTGGCGCACCAGCGTGCCGTAGCGCACCGTCCCCTTGTCCCATACGACGTTGCGCATATCGGCCAGCGCCTTGGCGATCGAGCCGCCCGAGCGGGCCACCATCGACAGCAGCCGCATGGTGGAGGTGATCCACTGCTGGCCGTCGTTGCGCTGCCCGGCCGGCATGAAGAACTCCACCGGACGCTCCACTGCCGCCGGACTGCCATCGATCAGGCCCGCCACGCGCATGAAATTCACCGTCAGGTAAACCGTCTTGTGGCCCTCGTAGGTCATGTATTCCACCTTGGAGGTGACCCCCTCGAGGTCGCCCACCGGACGGCTGGCGAACGGCTTGCGCAAGGGATCGTCCGTCAGTGCCGCCACCGGGGTGGCCGGCGCCCCTGCCGGCGGCGCCGACTCCGACAGCACCGCCCCCAGGACGCTGTTGGGGCGGTAGGTGGCCAGCCCTTTCAGGCCGGCCCGCCAGGCCTCGAGGTAGAGGTTGCGGAACGCTTCGTAGGGATAGTCCTCCGGCACATTGACGGTCTTGCTGATACTGGTATCGATGAAAGGCTGCACCGCCTCCAGCATCTTCATATGATCGAGCGCCGACATCTGCAGCGCCGTGACGAAGCTGTCCGGCAAGCGCGCCATATCGCCGCCCAGGTGGCGATAGAGGCGCCAGGCATGGTCCGCCACCTCGAACACCTTGTAACTGTCGTCCGCCATGCGTTTCTTGCGGTGATAGGTCCACGAGAAGGCCGGCTCGATGCCGTTGGATGCGTTGTCGGCAAACGCCAGGGTGATGGTACCGGTCGGCGCGATCGACAGCAGGTGGGAGTTGCGGATGCCATCACGGCCGATCGCCTCGCGCACGGCCTGCGGCAGGCGTTGGGCGAAGTTGCTGGCGAGGTACTCGTCGGCCTTGAACAGCGGGAAGGCGCCCTTCTCCCGCGCCAGCCCGGCCGAAGCCAGGTAGGCGGTATCGCGCATGGTCTGTGCGATGCGCGCGGCCAGCGCGCGGCCCGGCTCGCCGTCGTAGCGGATGCCCAGCATCACCAGCGCGCTGCCCAGCCCCAGGAAACCCAGGCCGATGCGCCGCTTGGCATGGGCCTCGGCCTGCTGCTCCGGCAGCGGCCAGTAGGTAACGTCGAGCACGTTGTCGAGCATGCGCACCGCCAGCCGCACCACTTCGGCAAACCCGTCGAAATCGAAGCCGGCTTGCGCGCTGAAGGGCTGGCGCACGAAACGGGTCAGGTCGATCGAGCCCAGATCGCAGCAGCCATAGGACGGCAGCGGCTGCTCGGCGCAGGGATTGGTGGCCTCGATGCGTTCGCAGTAGTAGAGATTGTTATCGTCGTTGATATGGGACAGGAACAGGATGCCGGGCTCGGCGTGATCGTAGGTGGCCTGCATCACCTGGTCCCACAGCTGCCGCGCCGGAACGCGGCGGTAGACCCACTGGCCGTCGCCGCGCCGGTAGGCCCCGGCGGCGATGGCTTCCGCCGCCGGCTCGGCCTCGTGCACCAGCTCCACCTCGCCATCGGCCTCGACCGCGCGCATGAAGTCGTCGCTGACGCCGATCGAGATATTGAAGTTGGTCAGGTCGCCGCGGTCCTTGGCGTGGATAAAGGTTTCGATGTCCGGATGGTCGCAGCGCAGCACCCCCATCTGCGCGCCCCGGCGCGAACCTGCCGACTCCACGGTGGCGCAGGAGGCGTCGAATACCTTCATGAAGGACACCGGCCCCGAGGCGCGCGAGTGCGTACCCCGCACCAGCGCGCCGGCCGGCCGTATCGCGGAGAAATCGTAGCCCACCCCGCCGCCGCGCCGCATGGTCTCGGCAGCCTGCGCCACCGCGGTATAGATGCTGGGCTTGCCGTCGCGCGCATCGGAAACCGAATCGCCCACCGGCTGCACGAAGCAGTTGATCAGCGTGGCCTCGATGCGCGTGCCCGCCGCCGAGTTGATGCGGCCGGCCGGCACAAAGCCCTGCTCCTGCGCCCACAGGAAACGCCCGGCCCATTGCTCGCGCTGTGCCGCGGGTTCGGCCTCGGCCAGCGCACGCGCCACGCGCAGGCGCACGTCGGCGGCGGTGGCCTCCTCGCCCTTGGCGTACTTCTCCATCAGGACTTCGGTGGAGATCTCCTGGGGCGGCAGCGTGGCGCGGAGCATCTGTTCATTGGCATTCATCGGTGGTCTCGCTGGTGTCGTGGTGGCGTGATGAGGTGATTGCGTGATTGCGCGCTATCCGCTGGCGATGCCCTGCTCCAATATAGTCCGGGCAGCTTTGCCTGGGCCAGGCGCCCCACTCGATCGCCTTACTCGATCAATTTCACTGGAAATCTGCCCGGCCCGCCCGCTCTGGGTTACAATGCCGACCGGACGGGCCTCCTCGCATGGTGGCGCGGTCAACCTGGTCAGGTCGGGAACGAAGCAGCCATAGCCGTTTTCCGC
>NZ_JARJLM010000480.1 GCF_029335485.1 Cupriavidus basilensis | reverse complement strand
TGCAAGCGATCCCGAACCCCCTCCCACTCATGCCCAGCCGGCAAGGCCTCGAACACCAGCCGCCCATACCCCTCCCTATCCAGCCTCCGCAACAAACGGTAAAGCTCCCGCGCATAGGATTCCGCGTCGGCAGGCGCCTGCACCCAGACGCAGCGCGGATCGGCAGCCGCCTGCTGGCCAACCCAGGCCACCCTGGCGTCGGCCGGCAGGTCGGCTAGCTGCGCCGGCAAGTCGGCGGCAGACGACAAGGCCAGCGGCGTGCGCGGCGCATAGTGCGCCTTGAGCGTACCGGAAGCACGCGGCGCCGCCGCGTCCGGGGGCAAGGGCATCACGCCAAGCACCTGCGCCATCATGGCCGGCGTGATCGCGCCGGGGCGCAGCAACACCGGGCCGATGCCCTGTTCCAGCCGCGACAGGTCGACGATGGTCGATTCGATCCCGACCTCCACGCCATCCCCTTCCAGCACAAAGACGCTGTCGCCGAACTCGTCGCGCACATGCTGGGCCGTGGTCGGGCTGACCTGCCCGAACTTGTTGGCGGACGGCGCGGCGATGCCGCCGCGCCCGCGCTTGAAGCGGGCCAGCAGCGCCTGCGCGACCGGGTGCGAGGGGCAGCGCAGGCCGATGCTGTCCTGGCCGCCCGCCACCGCCGCGGGGATATGGGCGGCGCGCTTGAGGATCAGCGTGAGCGGGCCGGGCCAGAAGGCATCGATCAGTTGCTGCGCGGCCGGCGGTACGTCGTCGACCCAGTAGCTGATGTCGCCGCCGTCCACCACGTGCACGATGATCGGATGGCCGGTCGGGCGGCCCTTGGCCGCGTAGATGCGGGCGATGGCCTGGGGGTTTTCCGCGTCGGCGCCGAGGCCGTAGACCGTCTCGGTGGGAAAGGCGACCAGCTCGCCGGCTTCCAGCAGTTGGACCGCTTGGTCAAGTTCGGCGGACGTGGGCATGCGCGACATCGGGAATCTCTGCAGGTAGGCGAAGCGATAAAGCGATAAGGCAGTGAAACTATATAGCAGGCAATGCGCCAATACGTGGCGGGTTTCCGGCACGCGGGCTCACGGCAGCGAGCCCGCTTGGCGCCCCTTCAGGGCGCTGAGACCGGAGCGAGGCAATCAGGGCGCGATATGCAACGCCTTCAGCGCGGCATCGAAAGCGCGCCCGGCGTCGGCTGCCTCGCCACCCACGCAGTTGACGTGCCCCATCTTGCGCGAGGGGCGCGCATCGCTCTTGCCGTACAGGTGCAGCTTGGCGCCCGGCTGCGCCACCACTTCGTCCCAGGCCGGCGTGCGCTCCAGGCCGAACTCGAACCACGCATCGCCCAGCAGGTTGAGCATCTTGCCGGCCGAATGCTGCCGCGTGCTGCCCAGCGGCAGGCGTGCCATGGCGCGCACCTGCTGCTCGAACTGGCTGGTCTCGCAGGCATCCATGGTGATGTGGCCGGAGTTGTGCGGGCGCGGCGCCATTTCGTTGGCGATCAGCGAGCCGTCGGTCAGCACGAAGAACTCGATGCACAGCACGCCCACATAGCCCATTTCGGTGGTGATGGTGGCGGCGGCGGCGCGGGCCCGCGCGGCGATCTCGTCGGAGACGCTGGTGGCGGGCATCACGGTGGAGAACAGGATGCCGTCGCGGTGCACGTTCTCGGCCAGCGGCCAGGTGGCGGTAGTGCCGTCCGCGGCACGCGCGGCCAGCACCGAGACCTCGTAGGCCAGCGGCAGCATCTGCTCCAGCACGCAGGGCACATGCTGCATGGCGCGCCAGGCGGCACGCACGTCTTCGCGGGTCTTGACGCGGGCCTGGCCCTTGCCGTCGTAGCCCATGCGGGCTGTCTTCAGGATGCCGGGCAGCAGGTGCTCCGGCAGCTGGTCGACGTCGGCGTCGTGCTGGATCACCCAGTGCGGGGCCGTGGGCACGCCGGTGCGCTCGGCGCAGGAGGCGAAGAACTTCTTCTCGCCAATGCGGTTCTGCGCGATCGACACGCAATAGCCGCGCGGCGCCACGAAGGCACCGAGCTGTTCGAGCCGGTCGAGCGACAGCGACGGCACGTTCTCGAATTCGGTGGTCACCGCCGGGCACAGCGTTGCCATCTCGGCCAGCGCGGCCTCGTCGGTATAAGGCGCGCAGATGTGCTTCTCGGCGATCGAGCCGGCCGGGCTGTCCTGGTCCGGATCGAGCACGCAGACCTTGTAGCCCATCGACTGCGCGGCATGGGCGAACATGCGGCCGAGCTGGCCGCCGCCCAGCATGCCAAGCCAGGCGCCGGGCAGCACCGGTGCGCTGGGACTGTCGATGCCGAACTCGGCACGCGACTCCGGCGTGTGGGCTTCGACCAGGTGGGGATGGATATCGGTGGGCATGGCGCGTCTTTCCGGATTCGAGGGCTTTTGAGCTGGTCTGGTAGTGCTGGCGCCTTACACCGGCAGCGTCATCGCGCGCGCAGCTTCGGTCTGCTTGGCGCGGAACGCTTCCAGCGCCGCGGCCAGCGCGTCGTCGGTGGTGGCCAGGGTGGCGATGGCGTGCAGCGCGGCATTGGCGGCGCCGGCCTCGCCGATGGCGAAGGTGGCGACCGGCACGCCCTTGGGCATCTGCACGATCGACAGCAGCGAATCCTCGCCGCGCAGGTAGCGCGACGGCACCGGCACGCCGAACACCGGCACGATGGTCTTGGCGGCGATCATGCCAGGCAGGTGGGCGGCACCGCCGGCACCGGCGATGATGGCGCGCAGGCCGCGTTCGCGCGCGGTGGCGGCGTACTCGAACATATCGTCGGCCATGCGGTGGGCGGACACCACGCGCGCCTCGAAGGGCACGCCGAAATCCTTCAGCATGGCGACCGCGTTCTGCATCACGTCCCAGTCGGAACTGCTGCCCATCACAACGCCGACCAGCGGCTTGGCTGTATTGCTCACGTCAAATCCTTAATTATCGTCTGGCGCGTGCCGACCAGTCATCGTCATCGCGCCAACCTTTGCCTTGCGACGGTCTGCTCCCCTCTCCCGCGC
>NZ_JARJLM010000047.1 GCF_029335485.1 Cupriavidus basilensis | reverse complement strand
AGGCACTGCCAACGCTGCCAATTTGGCAGTACCTGCTGCCGCCACCGCCTGCCACCTGGTGGCACGCCTGGCGGCGGGCCGCTGGAAATACCACATCGCCAGTAAAAAGACCTTTCGATTCATGAGCTTGCGGGAAACCAACGGGATTCCCTCAGGGTGGCACGATTCTTGTTCCGTTATGTCCGCAAGCGTCGCGACAGCCACCTGACGGTGGTCCCGGCGCTACCCCATTTGCCCCGATCCCCGCCGCCCTGGAGACATCCGTGCCGCCACGACCCCGAATGCACATCGAAGGCTTCTTCGACCCCCACACCAACACGATCAGCTATCTCGTGCTTGACCCGTCCACCGGACAATGCGCGCTGATCGACAGCGTGCTGGACTACGACGCCAAGTCCGGCCGCACCACCACCACCAGCGCCGACCGGCTCGTCGCGCGGGTACGGGAACTGGGCGCGTCGGTGCAGTGGATCCTGGAAACCCACGTGCATGCCGACCACCTCTCGGCCGCGCCGTACCTGAAGCAGCAGCTTGGCGGCCAGACCGCGATCGGCGCCAACATCCGGATCGTGCAGGATGTCTTCGGCAGCCTCTTCAATGCCGGCACCGAATTCCGCCACGACGGCAGCCAGTTCGACCAGCTCTTCGACGACGGCGCTGGTTTCGGCATCGGCACGCTGCAGGCCACCGCCATGCACACGCCTGGCCATACGCCGGCTTGCATGACCTTCGTGGTCAGCGACGGCGCCGGGACCGCGGCCTTTGTCGGCGACACCCTGTTCATGCCCGACTACGGCACGGCACGCTGCGATTTCCCCGGCGGCGATGCCCGTACGCTGTTCCGCTCGATCAACAAGGTGCTGAGCCTGCCGGCCGCGACGCAGCTCTATATGTGCCACGACTACCCGCCCGGCAGCCGCGAGGTGCAATTCGTCGCCACCGTGGCCCAACAGCTCGAGCAGAACATCCACGTGAAAAACGGCATCAGCGAAGACGAGTTCGTCGCGATGCGGCAGGCCCGCGACGCGACGCTGAGCATGCCGGCGCTCATCCTGCCGTCGGTCCAGATCAATATGCGGGCGGGACAGATGCCACCGCCCGAAGCCAACGGCACCCGGTATATCAAGATCCCTCTCAACGCCCTCTGACCACGCCAGCCTCTGATTTCTGATCAAGCTCCCGCCAGTCCCGGCCCCACAAACTGACAGACGCCGCTGGACAGGCCGCCCCCAATGGAGAGTATTCATGGAAATCCGTTTCCTCACCGGCCAGTTATCCGTCTCGCCACAGATCGCCAGCACGGATATCGAAGCCATCGCCGCCCAGGGTTTCAGGGCCCTGATCTGCAACCGCCCGGACGGCGAAGGACCGGACCACCCCGGATTCCAGGAGATCGAGCAGGCGGCACGGGCTGCCGGACTGGCGGCCAGCTACCTGCCCGTCGAGTCCGGCAAGGTGACCGACGCGCAAGGGGAAGCATTCGGCGCCTTGATGGCCGGGTTGCCCAAGCCCGTGCTCGCGTATTGCCGCACGGGCATGCGCTCCACCACCATGTGGGCCTTGTCGCAAGCGCGGCACATGCCGCTGCCAGAGATCGTCGGGCATGCGGCCGCAGCCGGCTTCGACCTGAAAGGGGTGGTGCGCCGCCTCGTCAACGGCGGCAAGACACCCGTCGAAGTCGCCGATGCCAGCCATGAAGTCGTCATTATCGGCGGCGGCGCCGCCGGCACCGCGGTGGCCTCCAGCCTGCTCGCGCGCCAGCCTGGCCTGGATATCGCCATCATCGATCCAGCGGACATCCACTACTACCAGCCCGGCTGGACGCTGGTGGGCGGCGGCGTGTTCGATCCCCGCATTACCGCGCGCACCATGGCCTCGGTACTGCCCCATGGCGTGCAATGGATCCGTGCGGCGGTAGCCGCCTTCGAACCGGAACACAATGCCGTGATACTGGATGGCTGCCGCGTCATCAAGTACCGGCAACTGGTGGTATGCCCGGGGCTGAAGCTTGACTGGGGCGCGATCGAAGGCCTGGCCGACACGCTGGGGCGCAACGGGGTGACCTCCAACTACCGCTATGACCTGGCGCCTTACACCTGGCGCATGGTGCAGCAACTGTCGCGGCAGGGACAGGGCCGCGCGGTGTTCACCCAGCCGCCGATGCCCATCAAGTGCGCCGGTGCCCCGCAGAAAGCCATGTATCTCTCCGCCGACCAATGGCTGCGCGAGCGCATGCTCGACAAGGTCGACATCCAGTTCTGCAACGCCGGCGCGGTATTGTTCGGCGTGCCCGACTATGTCCCGGCGCTGATGCACTATGTGGAGCGCTACGGCATCCACCTGAATTTCGGCGAGACCCTGGCCAGTGTCGACGGGCCGGCAGGTACGGCCGTATTCCGGCGAGCCCTGCCTGACGGCGGCATGGCGCAAGTCACGCGCGAGTTCGACATGCTGCACGTGGTGCCGCCGCAGAAGGCGCCGGACTTCATCCGCGTGAGCCCGCTGGCCGATGCGGCGGGCTGGGCCGACGTGGACCCGGCCACCCTGCGGCACAAGCGCTACGAAAACGTGTTCGCGCTGGGCGACGCGGCCAACACCAGCAACGCCAAGACCGCGGCCGCCGCGCGCAAGCAGGCGCCCGTGGTGGCCCACAACGTGCTCGCCCTGCGCGGCATGGCGCATGGCGAGGCGCACTACGACGGCTATGGCTCCTGCCCGCTGACGGTTGCGCGCGGCAAGGTGGTGCTGGCGGAGTTTCTCTACGGCGGCAAGGTCGCGCCCAGCTTCCCGAACTGGTTCATCGACGGCACGAAGCCATCCCGGGCAGCGTGGCTGTTGAAGGAACGGATACTTCCGTCCCTGTACTGGGAAGGCATGCTCAAGGGGCGCGAGTGGATGGCCCGCCCCGCCGTCGCGAGCTGACAGCAAGCCGAGGGGGCTGAGCGGTCAGCCGGGTAGCGGCGCCGGGCTTGCCCGTGCAGGCTCCCCATGAGCGACGCGGCGTGGCATCGGTTGCAAAACCACACAGCACGTGTGCCACGATATCCATGTCATCATGTGGCCTGATGACATCAGGAGTGCTTTAACCATGGCAAGCCCCGAGCCAATTCAGAGGCGGCGCCTTTACGAGGACGTGCTGGATCGCCTCACCGAACGGATCCGCAACGGCGAGATCGCGCCAGGCCAGCAACTACCCGCCGAGCGCGAGCTGATGGAGCATTACGGCGTGGGCCGCCCGGCCATCCGCGAGGCCCTGCAAGCGCTGGAGCGCGCCGGGATTATCGAGATCATGCATGGCGAGCGGGCCCGCGTAGTGATACCGACGCCAGAGCGGCTCATCCAGCAGATCGGGGCGGGCGCACAGCATCTGCTGCGCTCCGACCCGGACTCACTGGAGCACCTCAAGGGCGCGCGCGTCTTCCTGGAGTGCGGCATGGCCCAGCTCGCGGCTACTGCCGCGACCGAGGACGACATCCGCCGTCTTGCCGCGCGCCTGGAGGAACAGCGTGCCGCCCGGAATGACCCCTCGCTCTTCCTGACCCGCGACATGGCGTTTCATTGCGAGCTGGCGCGCATCAGCGGCAATCCGATCTTCCCCGCCATCGTGCAAGCCCTGTTCGAGTGGGCGCGCGAGTATTACCGCGGCATCGTGCGCGCGCCCGGTGCGGAGGAACTCACCCTGGCGGAGCATCAGCGAATCGTCGACGCCGTGGCCGCCCACGACGGCGAAGCTGCCGCGCAAGCGATGCGCGAGCATCTCACACGGGCAAACGCGCTCTACCGGACCCTGCAGGGTGCCACCGCGGATATCTCTTAGTTCTCCGCTCCCGACTCCCTGGTAACTCCCTGCGCCCACCTCCCCGCCGGCTAGCCGATCCCCGTATTGCCGCCCCGCGAGTGATGGCAGGCCGCTGAAACTCGCGGTTGGTCCAGCTCGCGCCTGCTGCCCTGGAGGCCGCCCTCCTCACGCCCGACACATTCAGGTCTCCTTGCCGCGCGCCGCCGGGCCGCTCGCGCTCGCCCCTCCGCGAGCATCGATACCGCTTGCTCCACTTTTCCTTTCTCCGCACAAACCCTGAGCAAATCCTTCTTGGCATGATGGTGTACTCATCATACCATTAGGCCAGACGAGCGACACCAGTCGCGTCCGACAGCGCCGGCAACCGATGACCAGGCGCGCGCCAAAGGAGACAACGTGGAAACCACCATTGCAACCGCCGCCGTGGAGCGGTCAGCCATCCGCAAGGTATCGCTCAGGCTGGTGCCGTTCATTGCGCTGATGTTCTTCATCAACTTTCTGGACCGGACCGCCATTTCGTTTGCCGGCCCCAACGGACTCACCAAGGACCTCGGCCTGACGGCCGCGCAGTTCGGCTTTGCCGCCGGCGTCTTTTTCGTCGGCTATATCCTGCTCGAGATCCCGAGCAACCTCGCGCTTCACAAGTACGGCGCACGCCGCTGGCTTGCCCGCATCATGGTGAGCTGGGGCGTGGTCGCCATCCTGTTCACCTGGGTCAGCAGCGTCGAAGGCTTGTACTTGCTGCGCTTCTTGCTGGGCGTGGCCGAAGCCGGTTTCTTCCCCGGCGCCATCCTGTTCCTGAGCATGTGGGTGCCGGCCCGGCACCGCAGCCACGTCCTGTCGTTGTTCTACCTGGCGCAGCCCCTGACCATCGTGATCGGCGCGCCGGTCGCGGCGTTGCTGATCGAGGCCCATGGACTCTTTGGCCTGGCCGGCTGGCGCGTCATGTTCTTCGGCGTGGCGGCTCCCGCCATCGCGGTCGGCGTGGTGGCCTGGTTCTACCTGGCCGACAAGCCTGCGCAGGCAAAGTGGCTGAGCCAGGCGGAGCGCGACTGGCTCACGGAGGCACTCGACAAGGAAGAAAAGGTAAAGGCCCATTCCCACGGCGTGCTCGCCGGCAAGGCCTTGCTCAACGGTCGGGTCTGGGTGCTGGCGCTGACCTATTTCGGCCTGATCTACGGTCTCTATGCGCTGGCCTTCTTCCTGCCGACCATCATCGGCGGATTCGAGGCGCAGTACGGCAGCAAGTTCAACGTGTTCCAGAAGGGCTGGATCACCGCCATCCCGTACTTCCCCGCCGCGATCGCACTGTTCCTGTGGAGCCGCGATGCGACGCGGCGCGGGGTGCGGCCTTGGCACGTGGGCCTGCCCGCGCTCGTCGGCGCGGTCAGCATTCCGCTGGCGCTCTATATGAATTCGCCCGCGGCGACAGTCGCGGTCATCACCGTGACCGCCTGCGCCATCTTCTCCGCGCTGCCGACGTTCTGGTCGATCCCGGCTCGCTTTCTCTCTGGCGCCGGGGCCGCCGCGGGCATCGCGCTGATCAATACCATCGGCAACTTTGCCGGCTTTGCCGCCCCCTATGTGACGGGGACGATCAAGGATGCCACCGGCTCCTACCAGGTGCCGATGTTCATCGTCGGCGGTTTCATGCTGCTTTCCGCGTTGCTGGTCTTCGCCATCTCGACGACGGAAAAGCGCAGCGGGAGCGAACCGGGCGGCGTGCTTGAGCCGAAGGCGAATCTGAAGTGATGTCGCGTTGCACCGGCTTCGCGATGTGTTCTCAACTGGGGAATTAGCATGAAAGAGAAAATTGCACTGTTTGGCGCTGGCGGAAAGATGGGGGTACGCCTCGCCAGGAATCTGCTCAAGTCCGACTACCGCGTCAGCCATGTCGAGGTGAGCCCGGTTGGCCAGAAGCGCCTCAAGGACGAGCTTGGCGTCGAATGTGTGGGCACCGATGAAGCACTGGATGGCGTTGACGTGGTGATCCTCGCCGTTCCGGATACCATCATCGGCAAGATTGCCGCCCAGATCGCTCCCCAGCTCAAGGCCGGCACCATGGTCATGACGCTTGACGCCGCGGCACCGTTCGCCGGCCATCTGCCCGACCGGCCTGACCTGACCTATTTCGTCGCCCATCCCTGCCATCCGCTGATCTTCAACGACGAGACGGATCCCGAAGCGCGCCGCGACTACTTCGGCGGCGGCGCCGCCAAACAGTCGATCACCAGCGCACTGATGCAAGGCCCGGATGAGGCATTCGACCTGGGCGAGGCGGTGGCCAAGGTGATCTACGCCCCGATTCTTCGCTCCTACCGCCTCACCGTCGACCAGATGGCCATCCTGGAACCGGGGCTCTCGGAGACCATCTGCGCCACCCTGCTCTACGTCATGCGCGAAGCGATGGACGAGACTGTTCGCCGCGGCGTGCCCAAGGAAGCGGCGCGTGACTTCCTGCTCGGCCATATGAACATCCTTGGCGCCGTCATCTTCAACGAGATCCCCGGCGCGTTCTCGGACGCGTGCAACAAGGCAATCGAATTCGGCAAGCCGCGCCTGATGCGAGACGACTGGATCAAGGTGTTCGACCGGGAAGAGATCGCCGAGAGCATTCGTCGCATTACCTGAGCCAGAGCGCACAAGGCCAACCATGCTGCCGGCGGGCCGGCAGCCCGCGTTTCAAACAGGAGTGAGCAGTGGGCGAACGTATCTTTGCCAGCTATTGGCTGGAAACCGGGGACGACCCCCAACGCGCCGCGGAGGTGATCGCCGGCGAACAGTCCAGCGGAACCTTTGTCGCCTTGCCGACCGAAACCCCGGAACTGAAGCGACGCTCGGGTGCGCGTGTGGAGCGGCTCGAGGTGATCGAGCGGGTCAACACGCCTAGCTTGCCGGGCGGGATGCAATCGGATGTCTATACCCGCTGCGCGCTGCAGATTTCGTGGCCGGTAGAGAACCTGGGGCCATCCCTGCCCAACCTGATGTCCACCATCGCGGGCAATCTGTTCGAGTTGCGGCAAGTCAGCGGCCTGCGCATCACCGACGTGCAGTTGCCACCGTCGTTCGCCGAGGCGTATCCGGGGCCCGCATTCGGCATACAGGGAACGCGCGAGCTTGCAGGGGTAAGCTGTGGCCCGCTGATCGGCACCATCATCAAGCCGAGCGTGGGCCTTTCCGTCGAAGAGACGGCGCAACAGGTCAGGGAACTGGTTGCCGGCGGCATCGATTTCATCAAGGACGACGAACTGCAGGCTGACGGCGGCTATTGTCCGTTCGACGAGCGCGTCTCCGCGGTCATGCGCGTCGTCAATGAAGAAGCCGGGCGCAGCGGCCGCAAGGCGATGGTGGCTTTCAACCTGACCGGCGACCTGGACCAGATGAAGCGCCGACACGACCATGTGCTGGCGCAGGGCGGGACCTGTGTCATGGTTTGCCTGAATTCGGTCGGCATCGTCGGGCTGCAGGCGTTTCGCCAGCACTCCCAGCTCCCCATCCACGCCCACCGGGCCGGTTGGGGGTATCTCTCGCGCAGCCCCCACCTGGGCTGGGACTATGCGCCCTGGCAAAAAATCTGGCGGCTCGCCGGTGCCGACCACCTTCACGTCAATGGCCTGCGCAACAAGTTCAGCGAATCCGATGAGAGCGTGATCGCCGCGGCGAAGGCGGTTCTCGCCCCCGCGATGGCGCACAAGCCCATGCCCGCCATGCCGGTATTCAGCTCCGGGCAGACGGGCCTGCAGGCGGAGGACACCTATCGGGCGCTCGGTACGGCAGACCTCATCCATACCGCCGGAGGCGGCATATTCGGACATCCGACTGGGGTGTCGGCCGGGGTCGAGGCCTTGCGCGAAGCCTGGATCGCGGCGATGAAGCACATCCCGCTGACGCAGCACGCCGTCACAAGCCGGCCGCTGAGCCAGGCGCTGGAGTTCTGGCGATGAACGCACCCGCCCCTGCCGCCCTTCCCGCCGGCCTGCTGCTCGCCTACTACGGGGACGATTTCACCGGCTCGACCGACGCCATGGAAGCCATGGCCTCGGCCGGCATTCCCACGGTGCTGTTCCTGGAGCCGCCCACCCCCGACCTGCTGCAACGCTTTCCCGGGGTACGCTGCGTCGGGCTCGCCGGCTCCTCGCGCGGCCGCGATACCGCCTGGATGGAAGCCGAACTGCCCGCGGCCTTCGCCAGCCTGGCAAGGCTGGGCGCGCCGGTACTGCAATACAAGATTTGCTCGACTTTCGATTCGTCGCCAACCATCGGGTCCATTGGGAAGGCCATCGACCTGGGCACGCGCGCGTTGGGAGGACGGTGGGCGCCCATGGTGGTCGGCGCGCCGCGGCTAAAGCGCTACCAGCTGTTTGGCAACCTGTTTGCCGCCGTTGACGGGGAAGGCTACCGGCTGGACCGTCATCCGACCATGGCGCGTCATCCAGTGACCCCGATGGCGGAAGCCGACCTGCGCGTTCATCTGCGCCAGCAGACGGCGAGGCGAATTGCGCTGGTCGATATGGTGCAACTGCAGAGCGGCCACGGAGGGGAGCGTGTGGCGGCCATCGCCGGGGACGATACGCCGGTCGTACTGATCGACGTACTCGACGAGGCCACCTTGCTGGCAGCCGGGCAACTGATATGGGAGGGCCGTGGCGACGGCGTGTTTACCGCTTCCTCGTCGGGACTGCAATATGCGCTGACAGCCTATTGGCGCAAGCTTGGCCTGATCCCGCCCCTGCCGGGCCTGCCCGCCGCACAGCCCGCGCCCGTGATAGCCGCGGTCAGTGGCAGTTGTTCGCCGGTAACGGGGGCGCAGATAGGCTGGGCCGCGCGGCATGGCTTCGCGACCGAGCGCCTCGATGTCGGGCGGATCCTGCGTGATGAAACCAACGAGGCGGAAATCGAGCGCGTGGTGGCGCTGGCTTGCGCCGCGGCCCGTGGCGGCACCAGTGTCGTGGTCTATAGCGCCAGCGGACCGGAAGACCCCGCCGTTGCAGGCTTCGAGACCATGGCGCGCGATGCCGGCCTGTCCCGTCCGGTGGCCGCGCGCCGCGTGGGAGCTGCGCTTGCGCAGGTCATGCGACGTATGCTCGATCGCACCCGCCTGACCCGCATCGTCGTGGCCGGCGGCGACAGCTCCGGCGAAGTGGCCAGCGCACTGGGGATATCGGCCTTGTCGGTGATCGCCGGCATGGCGCCCGGGGCGCCCTTGTGCCGGGTATGGTCCCGCTTCGCGCAGCGCGATGGCCTGGAGATTGTCCTCAAGGGCGGACAGATCGGAGACGAGTCGTTCTTTGGCTCGGTCCTGGCAGGCAACGGCGGCTAGCGCGCCCATAGGTTGCGCCCAGCTTCCCGAACGGGCTCAGCGATGGCGCGAAGCCGCCCCGGGCAGCGTGACATTGAAGGAACGGCTACTTCAGCTGCCCGTGGCGCCTCAGCGGGCCTCACCTGGCCGTCGGCATCGCAAAATCCGCTCCCTTCGGCGTGCTATCCGACCAGCGCTGCATGACAGACTTCTGCCGGGTGTAAACGCGCACGCCTTCCTCGCCATAGGCATGCATGTCGCCGAACGGGGAGCGGGAACGGCAGCATCGCCAAGCTTGCTTCGGTTGCTCGCAACCCGCAAACAATCGAAAAGGGATCTGCGTACGGTAGCGCACTGGAGAGACTGGCAATGCTCTCTCAGGATATGCGCACCCGCCTATCATTCCCATCGAGTGAACTTCATTTCGCCTGGCCTCACGGTTCAACGAACGCGCGCGGCCGCCGCGGTAGCTGCAACCAGGCGCGTATGCCTGGGATCTGATACGCGTCCCCACGATCCCGTCAATTCCCGGAGGCAAGGTCCAATGGAAAGTGACATCAACACGAAAGCGCGGCTTACGCTTGCAGTACTCCTGCTGATTCTGGCGATCGTGGGAATCACCTGGTATGCCTTTTCGGAAGGCCGATATGTGACCTATCAGTTGAATACCCAGGAATCCGTCTCCGGTCTGATCGCCGATGCTCCGGTTGAGTTCCACGGCGTCGAAGTCGGAAAGGTAAAGCGTGTCGGACTAGTCAATCCGCGAACGGTAAGTGTCTTATTAAGCATCGAAAAAACTGCGCCGGTTACTGCGGCGAGCGTGGCGACAATTACGTCCCGAGGTCTCGCGACACGAGGTTTTACTGGCTATGTCTACATCTCCATCGAGGATATCGGAGTCGATCCACGACCGCTGGCCAAGGGCTCCGGAGAACCTTATCCAGTCATACCGTCGGCACCGGCGAAAGTCGAAACGCTCGATACGTCGATGGGCCAGGTTAATGAGAATTTTCAAGTCGTCTCCACACTGCTGGAGTCCCTGCTCGACAAACCGACCATCGCCTCCCTGCAGCAATCAGCCGACAGCCTGCAACAGATTACGAAGGTGCTGGCAGACAATACCAGCAAACTGAATACCATGCTCGCAAGCACTGCGCGCGCCAGCCAGCGACTTGAACCGCTCCTGGATGCTAGCCATGACAGCGTAAAGGCGCTTCAGACGCAAATACTGCCGCAGACGTACAAGGCGCTATCTGACCTGGAGAAGCTTTCCGGCTCCCTCTCTGATCTGACAGCCAAGATCGATCGGGATCCATCCATCCTGATCCGAGGTACTGTACAGCCACCACTCGGCCCTGGGGAGAAAAAATGAAACTCGATCCTTTCAGGGCGAGTTTTTTCATTATTCTCATCCCCCTCCTGTCCGGATGCGCGTTGCTGTCGCCTGCCCGGACAGAAATTAATAAATATGTTTTGAATACAATCCCTTCCAGCATCCCCATTGCACGGCCTCACTCCGCCACCCTCTTGGTATTGCCCCCCCAGACTGCATCGATCTATGCTTCTACACGGATGCTCTATACGAGTCGCGCATACCAGATCGAGTATTTCAGTGAAAATGAATGGGCGGCAACACCGGAGCAGATGATTCAACCGCTGATCATCAATACACTGCGCAGCACTCGTTATTTTAGCAACGTGATGTCGCCGCCCGACTACGGTAGCCACACCTTTGTCCTTCGCACCGACATCCTGGAACTTCGGCAAGACTTCACCGCAGATCCCGCAATACTGAAGATAACGATCCGCTTCGATCTGAGCCGAGAGGCGGCCAGTCAGGTTATAGCCACCAAGGAATTCTCGGTGCGAGAACCCATGCAAGCAAGGACCCCCTACGCGGGCGTAGTGGCAGCCAACGAAGCTCTGGGAAAGGTCTTGCGCGATCTCGCCATCTTTGTGATCGAGAATGTCCATTAAGGCAGCATTTTCCGCAAGGTATCGTCCTTGAAGACAAAATGGTGCCACAATGCGGCACTCACGTGAATGAATATAAAAAAGACGAGCGCAAATCCCAGCCACCGGTGAAGTTCAATGAGCTGATGAAACAGAAGATCATCATGACGAACAAAATCATGCAGCGTAAAAATACCGAAAAACGATACAGGAATGCCGGCGGCCGATGACATGACCCACCCAGTTATCGGCAGTGCAAATATAATAAAATAAAATATCAGGTGGACGGATCTTGCGGCTATCTTCTGCCAATCTGGCAGTTGCGAATCCAATGCGGGCATGGTCTGGGTTGCACGCCAAACCCAACGCACCAAAAGCAGAACAAACACCAGCAAGCCAACCTCTTTATGAAAGATAATCAATACGATCTTCTCCGAATTGAAGCCAACATCCGGGAGCATGACCATGTAGATTCCCAGGGCCGCGAGTCCTATAACAAGAATCGCCATCGACCAGTGCAACAGGATCGCGATAATTCCATACCGCTCCTCACTATTCTCGATCGGTGCCATCGCTCGCACTCCCTTCAGGAGGAGATTCAGACGCTGAAGATAGTATGCACGCGGGCCTGCTTGCCGGGATGGAGATTCCATAGTCTGGCCCCACCGCCGCGGCATTCCTCTGCGCGTGTGACGGCTCGCTTCCGCCACCTTTTGCAGCGTGTGCCAAACCGAGCCGCAGGGGCAACGACCTATGACCGATGCCGACCGAGGAAACTTGCCAGCCAGTTGCCGGCTCTAATTCTGTGGGTGAGAAGGAGCTATCATGCGCACACTCATGTACTTGACCTTGACGGCCTTGCTTGTCGGTTGCACGACACAAGCCGAACTCACCGCCCAGGCGACGCGTGAGGTCGACCAGATGATCCAGGTTTATGGCCCCGCTTGCGAGAAACTGGGATACCGAAGCAATTCCGATCCATGGAGGGATTGCGTTTTGCGCCTCGACGCAAAAGACACAACCGATCGCTACAACAGTTACCCCACTTCGACGACCTGCTTCGGGCATCGCGGATTTTTCCAATGTACCTCGTTCT
>NZ_JARJLM010000479.1 GCF_029335485.1 Cupriavidus basilensis | reverse complement strand
GGCCAGGCCATTCTCGACCAGGCGGCCGCGCTGGCCCGCTTCTCGGATATGGAGGGCGGCCTGACCTGCGCCTACCTGACCCCGGCTCATCGCGCCGCGCAGGCCCAGTTGGCCGAATGGATGGCGGCGGCGGGCATGCAGGTCCGCATCGATGCGATCGGCAACGTGATCGGCCGCTATGCCGCCGATCCGGCCGTGGGCGAGACCGCGCGCGTGCTGATGACCGGCTCGCACTTCGACACGGTGCGCAACGGCGGCCGCTACGATGGCCGGCTCGGCATCCTGCTGCCGGTCGCCGTGGCCGGCGCGCTCAACGCGGCCGGCATCCGCCTGCCTTACCACTTCGATGTGGTGGCCTTTGCCGAAGAGGAGGGCCTGCGCTTCAAGACCAGCTTCCTCGCCAGCAGCGTGCTGGCGGGCCGTTTCGACCCCGCCCTGCTGGAGCGCGCCGATACCGACGGCGTGACCATGCGCGCAGCACTGGCCGGCTCCGGCCTGCCGGGCGCGGGCAGCATCGACGCGCTGCGGGCCGCGGCGGTGGACCCCGCCACCCTGCATGGCTTCGTCGAGGTCCATATCGAACAGGGACCGGTTCTGCTGCACCACGGCCTGCCGCTCGGCGTGGTGACGCAGATCGCCGGCAGCAGCCGCTTCCAGGTGCGCGTGCAGGGGCTGGCGAGCCACGCCGGCACCACGCCCATGACGATGCGCAAGGACGCCGCCGCGGCCGCCGCCGAGATGGTGCTGCTGGTGGAGCGGCGCTGCGCCGAAGCGCCCACGCTGGTCGGCACCGTGGGCCAGTTGCAGGTACCGAACGGTTCCAGCAACGTGATTCCCGCCGAATGCGTGTTCTCCATGGATATCCGCGCCGGCGAGGATGGCATTCGCGAGGCTGCCATCGCCGATATCCTGGCCGGCATCCAGGACATTGCCGAGCGCCGCGGCCTCACGGCCGGCGTAGAGCGCGTCACGCCGGTCAACAATGCGCCGTGCGCACGCTGGCTGATGGACCAGTTCGGCGCGGTGCTGAGAAAGCGCGGCCTGCAGGCCTTCGAACTGCCCTCGGGCGCCGGCCACGACGCCATGATGATGCACCGCATCACCGATGTGGCCATGCTGTTTGTGCGCTGCGGCAACGGCGGCATCAGCCACAACCCGCTCGAGACCATCACCGCCGGCGACGCCCAGCTGGCGGCCGAGGTCTTCGTCGATTTCCTGCGGCATTTCCAGCCGCGCGGCTAAGGCCGGCGGCACGGCGCGCTTGCGGTCCCGCCACAAATCGTATTGGATGTAGGCACATCCAACCACAAGATCGAAAGATCGCGACGGAGACCACGCATGGCGCAACGCAAACTGTCGGTTCTGACCAGCGGCCACACCTTCCTGGAAGGACTGCGCTGGCACGAGGGGCGACTCTGGCTGTCGGATTTCTACACCCATCGGGTGCTGGCGGTGAGCCTGGATGGCGCCGTCGAGCCGATTGCCGAGGTGCCGCAGCAACCCTCCGGCCTTGGCTGGTTGCCCGACGGGCGCCTGCTGATCGTCTCGATGCGCGACCGCAAGCTGCTGCGGCGCGAAACCGACGGCAGCCTCGCGGTGCATGCCGACCTGTCCGCCGTGGCCACGGGCCATGGCAACGACATGGTGGTCGACCGGCAGGGACGCGCCTATGTCGGCAATTTCGGCTTCGACCTGATGGCCGGCGCACCGATGCAGACCGCCAGCCTGGCGCGGGTGGATCCGGATGGGTCGGTCACGGTGGTGGCCGAGGGCCTGTTTTTCCCCAACGGCTCGGCCATCACGCCTGACGGCAAGACCCTGGTGGTGGGAGAGACGCTTGGCAACCGCATTTCGGCCTTCGACCTGTCCGAGGACGGCTCCCTCGGCCCAAGGCGCGACTGGGCGCTGTTCGGCAGCCAGCCCGCCGGCACGGATCTGGCCCAGATCATGGGCAACGCCAGGGTCGCGCCGGATGGCTGCGCGCAGGATGCCGAAGGCGCGCTCTGGGTTGCCGACGCCATCGGCAACCGCGTATTGCGCGTGATGCCGGGCGGCCGGATCGACGAGGAAATTGCCTGCGGAACGGGCATCTATGCAGCGGCGCTGGGAGGACCGCGCGGCACTACGCTGTTCCTGGCGGCGGCCCCCAGCTTCGACGAGGCGGAACGCCGGGCCTCGCGGCTGGGCCATATCCTGACCACCGAAGTCGAGGTGCCGCACGCCGGACTGCCCTGAAGGGATACCGCGATGCGATATCCCGCCGGAAAAGTCCGGTAGCCGGAAGTAGGACGGACGCCGATACCCCGCGCGCCGCGTACCGTGGCAAGCTGCTCCACGTATGCGGCCTCAACCGCCCTGGTACATTTCCCGCCCGAGTTCGTAGAGGTTCTGGCGCAGCTTGCGCCGCTCGTCGGGCGACAGCCTGTCGTGCGCGGAGCCACGGGGAAGGCGCTCGGTCACTTCACGCTCGCCGCGGTACTTGCCGCGTGCCCGCGCCTCGTCCTGGCCATGGCGCTCGCGCTCGTTGCGGCCCCCGCCCTCCCGGGAATTCGCCTTGCCGGCGCCGGACAGCAACTGCGCCATGCCAGGCGATTGGGGGTATCCGGCGCTGGCGGCCAGCAGCAGTGCAACAGCCGCGCCGACGCGATAAAGAGTGATCCCGGCGCGCTTGCAGGTGACTTTCATTGATAATGGCGGTTTTGGCTTCGGGTGCGGTGGCTGTCAGGCCCCCGGAAGCCGGAAGTCCGGTAGCCCCGCCTGGCCACGTCATGGCAGTGAAACATCACGGCGGAAACCCACGAAAAGCCCCGTGGGAGCGGCTCCGGAAACGGTATGCGGCAGTGTAAACGCAGGGTGGATGCGCGCCGCCATACCACGGGGTAAAGTATGTAACCTTTTGTTAAGCCATTTTGACCGAAAGCGATTGTCGCTAAGATACCGCCATGGAAAACACCAGCCACAAGATTCTCGTCGTAGACGACGACCCCCGTCTGCGCGACCTGCTGCGCCGTTACCTTGGCGAACAGGGCTTCACGGTACTGGTGGCGGAAAACGCCACCGCGATGAACAAGCTCTGGTTGCGCGAGCGTTTCGACCTGCTAGTACTCGACCTGATGATGCCGGGCGAGGACGGCCTGTCGATCTGCCGCCGGCTACGCGGCGCCAACGACCAGACGCCCATCATCATGCTCACCGCCAAGGGTGAGGATGTCGATCGCATCGTCGGCCTCGAGATGGGTGCCGACGACTACCTGCCCAAGCCCTTCAACCCGCGCGAGCTGATCGCCCGTATCCACGCCGTGCTGCGCCGCAAGGGCCCCGCCGAAGTCCCCGGCGCGCCTTCCGAAACGCCGGAAACCTTCGCTTTTGGCGATTTCGTGCTCAATCTCGCCACGCGCACCCTGACCAAGAACGACGAAGAAATCACCCTGACCACCGGGGAATTCTCGGTGCTCAAGGTCTTCGCCCGCCACCCGCGCCAGCCGCTGTCGCGCGAGAAGCTGATGGAAATGGCGCGCGGCCGCGAATACGAAGTATTCGACCGCAGCCTCGACGTGCAGATCTCGCGCCTGCGCAAGCTGATCGAGCCCGACCCGGGCAACCCGCGCTTCATCCAGACGGTCTGGGGCCTCGGCTACGTCTTCATCCCCGATGGCGTGAAGTAAGGCGCCGCACATCGTGGCGACTGTCATCAGCCGCACGGCTACGCGTGTGTTCGGTTCGCTGTTCTGGCGAACCTTCATTCTGATCGCCCTCTTGCTGGCGATCTCGCTGGGAGTCTGGTTCCAGAGCTATCGGCTCTTCGAACGCGCGCCGCGCGCCCAGCAGGTCGCCATGCAGGTGGTCAGCGTGGTCAAGCTCACGCGCGCAGCCCTGCTTTATTCCGATCCCGCGCGGCGGCGCTTCCTGCTGCTCGACCTGGTGCAGAACGAAGGCATCAAGGTCTACCCGCGCGAGAAAGACGACGATTTCACCTTGCCCACGGCCAATCCCTTCCTGAATTCCCTGGTTCAGCAGGAGATCCGCAGCCGCCTGGGCGAGGACACCGTGATCGCCACCACCGTGAACGACATTCCCGGCGTGTGGGTCAGTTTCGAGATCGAGGGCGACGACTACTGGGTCGCCATCAGCCCGGAGCGCTTCGAGCGCGTCTCGGGCATCCAGTGGCTCTGGTGGAGTATCGCCGCGCTGCTGCTATCGATCATCGGGGCGGCCTTCATCACGTCGCTGGTCAATCACCCGCTCAAGCGCCTGGCCAACGCCGCGC
>NZ_JARJLM010000478.1 GCF_029335485.1 Cupriavidus basilensis | reverse complement strand
GATCACGACCAATACCCATGCGCTGCCGGCCGCGCAGGCGCGCCTGCGGGAGCTGGCCGGGCCGGGCCGGGTGGTGCTCGAGGCGGTGACCGCGGCGCCGGATGCCGCGCAGGTCGCAGCGGCCGATGCCATCTACGCCTACTTTGCGCCCACTGCCGTACTCCGGCAGATGGCCCCGGCCGTGCGCCAGGCGCGGCAGCGCGGTGCGCTGGTGCTGGCGGCGCCGGCGGCGTCCGCCGAGGCGGCCTGGAACGTTGGCCTGGACGCCGCGCGCAACCAGGCGGCAGAGGCCTACTGGAGCGCCGGCGGCGCCGACAACCTGGCCGGCTGGCTGGCGTGGACCGTGGCAGCGGTACGTGGCGAGACCGCCATCGCGGTGCCGCCGCCGCGTCCGCTGCCGGCGGCCGGCATCTACCATCCGCGAGCCTCCCAGCCCTTCGCCACGCTCAAGGACTACCTTGCCTGGTATCGGGCCGGCGGCAGCAACGGCCTGCCGCCCGGTGCGCCGCTGGTCGGCATCGCCTTCTACGCCAGCAACTATCGCCAGCAAGACCTCGCCCATATCGATGCGCTGATCGCGGCGCTGGAGCGCCAGGGCGTCGGCGCGGTGCCGGTGTTCGGCTGGCCGCTGTCGAGCCTGGGGCCGATGCTGACGATGGACGGCCAGAGCCCCTTGCGCGCGTTGCTGACGCTGAATCTCACCATCAGCCGGGCGCAAGACAAGACCTGGCTGGAGCACCAGGGCCTGCATGCCATCAACCTGATTGCCACGCGCGACAGCCAGGCCGGCTGGCGGGCGGACGTACGCGGCATCGGCGGCGAGCGCCTGCCGCTGCTGCTCAACACGCCCGAGCGGGCCGGCGCCTCGGAGCCGATCCTGTTCGCCACGCTGGAAGACGAGGGCGGCGCCAAGACCAGCCGGGCGGTGCCGGAGCGCGCCGAAGCGGCGGTTGCCCGGGTGCGCCGCTGGATCGCGCTGCAGGACAAGCCCGCGGCGGACAAGCGCATCGCCATCCTCTACTACAACAACCCCCCGGGCCGCGGCAATATCGGTGCCAGCTACCTGGCCACGCTGCCCTCGCTGGTGCAGGTCATGGCGCGCCTGCGCGAGGCCGGCTATCGCACGGGTACCGCGTTGCCGGACACGGCCGGACTCACCGCGCTGCTGGAACGCAATGGCCGCAATATGGAGGAGTGGTCGCCTGGCGAGCTGGCCGAGATGGTGTCGCGGGGCCGGGTCACACTGCTGCCGGTGGCGCAGTACAAAGGCTGGTTCGACACCTTGCCGGCGGCGTTCCGGCAGTCGGTGCTGGCCACCTGGGGCCCGCCCGAGCGCAGTCCGCTGATGCGGGTGAACGACGGCCACGGCGGGCAGTATTTCGTGATCCCGGGCTTGCGCTTCGGCAACCTGTTCGTCGGCCCGCAGCCGCTGCGATCCACCTTCGCGCACGCCATGGACAGCGCGCACGATACGGTGACCCCGCCGCCGCACTCCTATATCGCCGCCTACCTTTGGTACCGCCACGCTTTCGGCGCGGACGCGATGGTCCACGTGGGCCGCCACGGCACGCTGGAATGGCTGCCGGGCAAGCAAGCGGGGCAGAGCGGCGACGACAGCGCCGAAGTGCTGCTGGGCGACCTGCCCAATGCCTACTACTACATTCAGGACGGCGGCGGCGAGGCCATCCAGGCCAAGCGCCGCAGCGCCGCCGTGCTGGTCAGCCACCTGACGCCGCTGATCGCCCGCGCTGGCTGGCCTGACGCATTGGCCAGGCTGGATGAGGTGATCGAGCAGCAGGAGGCCGCCGCCGACAGCGCCCCGGCGCTGGCCGGGCAGTACCGCCTGCAAGCGCTGGCGCAGATCCGCGCGCTGGGGCTGGACCGGCAGCTGGGGCTGGACCCTGGCGCTCCGTGGGAGCAGGTCGAACCCGTGATCCACCGCTTCCTGCACAAGGTGGAAGCCGAGCCGGTGCCGCTGGGCATTCACACGCTGGGCGAACTGCCGCCGCCGGATAACCAGCGGCAGGCGCTTGCCACCGTGCTCGGGAGCGCCTTCGATGCCGCCGAGACGCACCGCATCGGCCAGGACACGCTGTCGCGCTGGGCTGACGCGCTGGTTCAGGGGCGCGAGCCCGATATCGCAGGCGCGGCCGGTGCGCCATTGCCGCCGCCGCTGGCGGACAAGGTAAAGGCGGCACTGTCCGGCGCGCGCGAATGGCTGGCCAATCTGCGTGCTTCGCCGCGCCGCGAGCTGGACGGGCTGGTAACGGTGCTGTCAGGCCGCTACCTGCCCACCGCGCCGCTGGGCGATCCCGTGCGTACGCCGCAGGGCCTGCCCACCGGGCGCAACCTGCACGCCTTCGACGGCGCGCTGATTCCCACGCCGGCCGCCTGGCAGCTTGGCAAGCAACTGGCCGCGCAGACGCTGGCGCGCTATCGGGAGGAAACCGGCAAGGCGCCCGAGCAGGTGTCCATGGTGCTGTGGTACGGCGAGACCGAGCGCCACCAGGGCGCGATGGAAAGCGAGGCGCTTTACCTGATGGGCGTGGAGCCGGTCTGGAACGCGCGCGGCGTGGTCGAGGACGTGCGGCTGATTCCCGATGCCGAACTGGGCCGGGCGCGGGTCAATGTGCTGTTCACCATCTCCGGCATCTACCGCGACGGCTTCGGCGACAAGGTGGCGCTGCTGGACAAGGCCGCGCGCCTGGCCGCCGCCGCTGGCGACAACGCCATCAGCCGGCATGACCGGGAGGCGCAGGCAACGCTGCTGGCGGCCGGCGTGGAGCCGCAACTGGCCGGGCGCCTGGCCCGCGCCCGCGTGTTTGCCGCCAAGCCCGGCAACTACAGCATCGGCGTGCAGCAGATGGTGGAGCAGAGCAAGGATGCGCCGCAGGCCGGAGAAGAGCCGGGGGCGCTGGCGCGGCAATACCTGCGCCATATGAACTTTGCCTTCTCCAGCGAAGGCTGGGGCGAAACCGCGCCGCAGGCGCTGGCCAGCCATCTGACGTCCAACCAGGCCGTGCTGTTCTCGCGCGCCAGCACGCTGTACGGCGCGCTCGACAACGATGACACCTACCAGTACGCCGGCGGCCTCAACATGGCCACGCGGGCGGTCGGCGGGCAGGCGCCGCGTTTCTGGCTGCATAACCTGCGCCGCGCCGGCGAGGAGCAGACGGTGGATGCCCGCACCTGGCTGGCCACCGAGCTCAACGCGCGCAACTGGAATCCGCGCTGGATCGAAGGCATGCAGCGCTCGGGGTATGCCGGCGCGCGCGAGATGTTCAAGGAGATCGAGCATCTCTACGGGTTCCAGGCCACCAGCCCGGAGCAGATGAGCGGCAGCTTCTGGCAGAACACCTACGACGTCTACGTGGCCGACAAGCATGGGCTCGGCATGGACCGCTTCTTTGCCCAGCGCAACCCGTACGCCCGCCAGGGCATCCTGGCGCGGCTGCTGGAGGTGGACCGGCAGGGCAGCTATCGCTTCACGCCGCAGGAGCGGGCCGGCATGGCGCGGCGCTATGTGGAATCGGTCAACCGCGACGGGCTGTCCTGCTCGGCCAACAGCTGCGGCAATCCGGTGCTGATGCAATACATTGCCGGGCTGGGGCAGCAGGCAAGGCTGCCCACCGACGCGCTGCGCGCATTCGCCGAGCGCCTGGCGCGCGCCATGCCGGGGCGTGAGCTCCCGGCGCAGGCTGCCCGGGCGGCCAGGGACGGATCGCCCTCCGCGGGGGCGCCGGCCGCGCAGCCGGTACGCCCGGCTACGCCTCGGCCGCCGGCGGCACCGCGCGCGGAAACCGAGCACGTGACTGGCCGGGTGCTTGAAAGCCGCGTGCTCAAGCTGGCGCCGCCCGCCTCCGCGCAGGCCAACGGCATGACGCCGCGCGCAGGGCTGTGGACCGCCGCGCTGATGCTGCTGCTGGTCGGCGCGGGCGCCGGCGCCGAGTGGTGGCGTGGCAGGCGGCGCCGGCCGGCGCAAGGCTGACATGGCACGGGTGGACAGCGCCGCGCGATCTCTTTATGCTGATTTCCTTGCCCGGCGCGGCTGCGGCAGTGCGGATATTTGCCGCATACCGGCCGCGCCATGCATAACGTTTCAGACTGACCGCCGCCGCGC
>NZ_JARJLM010000477.1 GCF_029335485.1 Cupriavidus basilensis | reverse complement strand
CGCCTCCAGCTTCACCGCATCCGCCGCAAACAGCCGGATGCCTTCAGCCAGCTTCTCGGTAGCCATCGCATCCTCGTTGAGCTGCCAGCGGAAAGCCGCCTCATCGCAGGCGATGCGGGCAATGTTGCCGGCCTGGGCCTGGTCCACCGAGAGCTTGCATTCCACCGTGCCTTGGCCCGCGGCCAGCTTTTCGAGCAGGTCGGGGCTGATGGTCAGCAGGTCGCAGCCGGCCAGTGCCAGGATCTGTTCGGTGCTGCGGAAGCTGGCGCCCATCACTTCGGTAGGGTGGCCGAACTTCTTGTAGTAGTCGTAGATCTGGCGCACCGAGCGCACGCCGGGATCGTTGTCGCCCGCGTTGGCGGCGGCGTCCCATTTGTCGCCGGCCTGCTTCTTGTGCCAGTCCAGGATGCGGCCGACGAAGGGCGAGATCAGTTGCGCGCCGGCCTCGGCGCAGGCCACCGCCTGGGCCAGCGAGAACAGCAGCGTCATATTGCAGCGGATGCCGTCGCGCTGCAGGATTTCAGCGGCGCGGATGCCTTCCCAGGTGGAGGCGATCTTGATCAGCACGCGCTCGCGCGCCACGCCGCGTTGCTCGTACAGCGCGATCAGGTGGCGTGCCTTGGCGACCGTGGCTTCGGTGTCGAACGACAGGCGGGCATCGACTTCGGTGGAGACGCGGCCCGGCACGATGGCCAGTATCTCGCAGCCGAAGGCGATCAGCAGGGCGTCCATGACGGCCTGGGTGCCTTCGTGGTCGCGCACCGCTTTTTCGAGCAGCGGGCGGTATTCCGCCTTCTGCACCGCTTTCAGGATCAGGGATGGGTTGGTCGTGGCGTCCTGCGGCGTGTACTGCTTCATCAACTGGAAATCGCCGGTGTCCGCCACCACGGTGGTGAACTGCTTGAGCTGATCGAGCTGGTTCATGGTCAGTGCATTACTGGTAAGGGTTGGGGATGGCGCGGGGCCGAAACGGCAGGCCCGCAGCGCCGGCGTGCATCCTTGCAGGCCCAGGCCCGGATGGCGGGAACCACGACGGGTGGCGCGCGCAGCCCTGGCGTTGCCTCGCGGCCATTGTACCGTTGGCAGGTGGCGGAACCTGCGATGCCACGGCAATCCGGTACACTATGCGGTTTCCCCCCAAAGCAGACGGGCTGTTGTCATGACTCAGGATGAACTCAAGGCGCTGGTAGCGCAAGCCGCGGCCGACTATGTCGAGAAGGAAGTGCCGGCGGGTGCGGTGCTTGGCGTTGGTACCGGTTCCACGGCCAACCTCTTTATCGACGCGGTGGCGGCGTTCAAGGAACGCTTTGCCGGTGCGGTTTCCAGTTCGGAGGCTTCCACCCGCCGCCTGCAGCAGCACGGTTTCAAGGTCCTGGACCTGAACGAGGTCGACGAGATCCCCGTGTATGTGGACGGCGCCGACGAGATCGATGCCAGCGGCGCGATGATCAAGGGCGGCGGCGGCGCGCTGACGCGCGAGAAGATCGTCGCTTCGGTAGCGAAGCGCTTCGTCTGCATCGCGGACGGCAGCAAGCTGGTGGCCGCGATGGGCGCGTTCCCGCTGCCGGTGGAAGTGATTCCAATGGCACGTGCCGCCGTGGCGCGCAAGCTGGCGGCGCTTGGCGGCCAGCCGCGCCTGCGCATGACCAAGGAAGGCGGCATCTACAAGACCGATAACGGCAATGTGATCCTGGACGTGGCCGGGCTGAAGATCACCGATCCGAAGGGGCTGGAAGAGATCATCGACCATGTGCCCGGTGTGGTGACGGTGGGGCTGTTCGCCCTGCGCGGTGCCGATGTGCTGCTGCTCGGCACATCCGACGGTGTGACGCGTAGCGATTATTGAGCATTGGCCGGGCTCGCCGGCTGCCGCCTGCATGAAAAAAGGGTGCCTCGAACGGCACCCTTTTTGTTTTCCGGCCGCGCGGCAACGACCGCGGGCAGCGGCAATCAGGCCTGCGGCGGCGGGACGTAGCCCTGCGCCTGGTCGGCGCCTTCGCCGAAGAAGTACTTTTCGGTCTGCTTGAGCAGGTACTGGCGCGCACGGGCATCCGCCATATTGAGGCGGTTCTCGTTGATCAGCATGGTCTGGTGCTTGAGCCAGCCGGCCCAGGCTTCCTTGGACACACTTTGCCAGATCTTCTTGCCGAGTTCGCCCGGCAGCGGCGGCAGGTCGAGCCCTTCGGCTTCCTTGTTGAGCTTGACGCAGTTGACCATGCGGGCCATTGGGGAACTCCTTGTTGTCGTGTGATGTAGCCGGCGCGGCGAGAGGCCGGCCGTTGCGATGCCGCTATTGTAGCGAAGCGGGGGCGAGCCTTCCGGCTACCCCCACCGCCGTCACAGTTTTTTCATCAGCACCATCGATTTGCGCTGCCAGTTGTAGAGCTTGCGCTTGTCTTCCGGCAGGTCGTCCACGGTGGCGTGGACGAAGCCGCGCTTGAGGAACCAGTGTTCGGTGCGGGTGGTGAGCACGAACAGGCGGTCCAGCCCAAGGCTGCGGGCGCGGCGCTCGATACGCTTGAGCAGGCGCTCGCCGTCGCCGGTGCCCTGCGCTTCGGAGGACACGGTCAGGCAGGCCATCTCGGCCATGCCTTCGCGCGGATAGGCGTAGAGCGCGGCACAGCCGAACAGCACGCCGTCGTGCTCGATTACCGAGAAGTTGGCGATGTCGCGCTCGATCAGGTGACGTCCGCGCGGCACCAGCGTGCCATCCTGCTCCAGCGGCGCGATCAGCTGCAGGATGCCGCCGACGTCGTCCAGCGTGGCTTCGCGCAGGCTTTCCAGGTCGGTGTCGGAAATCATGGTGCCGACGCCATCGTGGAGGAACAATTCCAGCAGCACCGAGCCGTCCAGGTCGAAGGGTATCAGGTGGGCGCGCGGCACGCCGCCCTTGAGCGCCTTGACCAGGTGTTCGAGGTAGACGGCGACCTCGGCGGGCAGGTGGTTGTTCTGCAACCGTTCGATGGCGGTGCGCAGCGACATTTCCGGCATCAGCTTGCCGACCGCGTCCTGCACGCCGGGCACCTCGGTGATAAAGACCAGCTTGTCGGCCTTCAGCGCGATGGCGGTGGCGCTGGCCACGTCTTCCATCGACAGGTTGAAGGCTTGCCCGGTGGGCGAGAAGCCGAGCGGGGAGAGCAGCACGATCTTGCCGTGCGACAGCGACATGCGTACCGATTCGCCGTCGATTTTCCGTACCAGTCCGGTGTGCTGGTAGTCCACGCCCTCGACGATGCCGACCGGGCGCGCGGTGACGAAGTTGCCGGAGATCACGGAGAGCTGGGCGCCGGCCATGGGCGTATTGGGCAGGCCCTGGCTGAACGCGGCCTCGATATCCAGGCGCAGTTCGCCGGCGGCTTCCTTGGCGCACTCCAGTGCGGCGTTGTCGGTGATGCGCACGCCTTCGGCGAATTGCGACTCGACCTGGCGCAGCGCCAGCTGTTCTTCCACCTGCGGGCGCGAGCCATGCACCAGTACGATCTGCATGCCCATGGCGTGCAGCAGCGCCACGTCGTTGACCAGGGCGTTGAGCGTGCCGGCCTTGACCAGTTCGCCGCCAAAGGCGATCACGAAGGTCTTGCCCCGGAAGGCGTGGATGTAGGGGGCGACCGCACGCAGCCAGTCGACGAACTGCTGGTGGTCGGGGCCGCCGCGC
>NZ_JARJLM010000476.1 GCF_029335485.1 Cupriavidus basilensis | reverse complement strand
GTCGTTCGTGGCCACGCTGGCGACGGTGCCGATCGTGCTCGTGGCCGGCCCGGGCCTGCCGGCGAAGACCATGCGCGAACTGCTGAGCGTCGCCAGGGCCAAGGGTGCGCAGCCGCTGGGCTACGCGTCGCCCGGCACCGCATCGCCGCACCACCTGGCGGGCATCTATCTGGCGCAGATGGCGGGGATTGCGCTGGAGCATGTCCCATACAAGGGAAGCGCGCAGGCGATCAGCGACGTGATCGGCGGCCATGTCCCGCTGGCGATGCTGGGGTTGCCTTCCGCGCTGCCGTTCATGCGCCAGGGCAAGCTGAAGATACTCGGCGTGGCGAGCGCGCAGCGCTCCGCGTTGGCGCCCGATATCCCGACCATCAGCGAGGGTGGCGTGCCGGGTTTCAGCGCGGGTTATTGGTGGCACGTGACCGTCCCCACGGGAACGCCGCAGCCGGTCATTGGCCAGTTGCGCGAGGCGATCGACAAGACGCTGCGCACGCCCGCGCTGACGGAGTCGCTGCTCAAGAGCGGTTTCGAGCCGATGCTGCTGTCGCCTGCCGAGGCGGAGAGGGCGCTCAAGGAGGATACCGCCAGGTGGACGAAGGTGATCCGTGAGAACAACCTGCGTGGCGGCTGAACGGGAAAGGAACTGAGATGCTTGGCGATTCACTTTCAGGCGTGCGCGTCGTGGACTTCACCCAGGTCGCGGCCGGGCCCGTGTGCACGCATACGCTCGCCGACCTCGGCGCGGACGTTATCAAGGTCGAGGCCCCTCAGGGAGAACTGGGCCGCGCGCTGGCTCCCTTCGTCGAGGGCCAGAGCCTGGCCTTCCTCGCCCTCAACGGCAACAAGCGCAGCGTGGCGCTCGACCTGAAAGATCCGCCCCAGCGTGAGGCGGCGCTCCAGCTGGCCGCCGGCGCGGACGTGGTGGTGGAGAGTTTCCGCCCCGGCGTGATGCAGCGCCTCGGGCTGGGCTACGAGGACGTCAGGCAGCGCAATCCGGACGTGATCTATTGTTCCGTCTCTGCCTACGGGCAGCAGAGCGCGTGGCGGCACAAGCCCGGCGTCGACGGGGTGCTGCAGGCCGCCTCGGGTCTGATGAGCGTGACCGGGCTGCCGGATGCGCCCCCCTGCAAGGTGCAGGTCCCGATCGTCGACATGGTGACGGGCTACATGGCGGCGATCGGCGTTCTGGGCGCGCTCGCCCGGCGCGCGCGCGACGGCGCCGGGCAATGGCTGGACATCGGCATGTTCGCATCCGCCGTCGCGCTGCAGGAGTCGAGCTTCGCCAGTTTTTTCGCGGACGGCGTGGCACCCGAGCGCATCGGCAGCGCCGCACCCTATGCGGCACCCAACGAGGCGGTGCGCTGCGCGGACGGGTGGATCATGCTGGCCGCCTACCATCCTTCCCGCTGGGAGGCACTGTGCGAAGTGCTCGCATGCCGCGAGCTGCTGTCCGACCCACGCTTTCTCGATCTGCCCGGGCGCATCGCGCATCGCAAGGAACTGGTAGCGCTGCTGGAAGAGCGCATGACGCTTCGCCCGCGAAGCGAGTGGCTGCAGCGCTTCGAGGCGGTGGACATCATCTGCGCGCCGATCAACGACTATGCGGAGGCGGTTGCCTCGCCGGCCTTTACCGGCGCGGACCTGGCTGAGATGGTCCGTCATCCGGTCGCGGGCGACCTGACCTTGCCCCGCACGCCCCTGCGCGCGGTCGGAGAAGTGCCGCGCACCCGGCGTCCCGCCCCGCTGGTGGGCGAACACACCCGCGAGGTGTTGCTGGAAGCAGGCGTACCGTTGGTTGGGCCACACAAGTAGCGGTCGATCCTCCAGCCAGGCGAAATCCAAAGACACCAGAGGTGAACGATGACAAAGGCCAATGCCGCTAGCCTGGATGCCCCGGCGATCTTCTCGCCGACATGCGAGGCCTGGATCTCCCGGGCACAGGCTTGGCACCCACGTCTCGCCGAAACCCCGAAGTTCGACGAAAGCCCGCTGCCCGAAGTGGTGAAAGATCCGATTGCCGCGCACTTCGCAGCCAGCACCTCATAGACCATCCCGTGCCCAGCCTGCCGAACCTCTCGGCGCAAATGGTGGAGCCCAACGCTTGTCTCGAACGATCAACCGACTGCACTGCCGTCGACCCCACCCAGAAAGGAGAGAACCCATGCCGGTGACCATGGAGGTGAGAGATTTCATCGCTACCGTGACCTTGAACCGCCCGGAGGCGATGAATGCCATTGACCCGGAGTCCGCCGCGCAGCTGCACGAGGCCTGGAACGAGATATCGACCCGCAAGGACGTGCGGGTCGGCATCCTCACCGGAGCCGGCGAGCGCGCCTTTTGCACCGGCGCCGATCTGAAGAAGACCATGCCGCCCGTGGAAAGCTTCGCCGAACTGCATTTCGGCTCTCGGGCCGGCGTCCCGCCGGTCTCGACCCTGCAGACCCAGAAACCGATGATCGCGGCGATCAACGGCTTCGCGCTGGGCGGCGGGCTCGAGCTGGCGATGCTCTGCGACATCCGCATCGCCGTGAGCACGGCGGTGTTCGGCCTGCCGGAGGTGTGCATCGGCAGCATCCCGGGCGGCGGCGGAACGCAGCGCATCGTACGTGCGGTCGGCCAGTCGGACGCGATGCTGATGCTGCTGACCGGCGAGCGCATCGATGCGCAGGAGGCGCTGCGTATCGGCCTGGTGAGCCGGGTGGTGGCGCCGCAGGAACTCGCGGCGGCGGCGCGCGCGATCGCGCAGCGCATCGCGACGAATGCTCCGCTGGCCGTGGTGGCGGCCAAGAAGCTCGCCCAGGCCGGTCGCGAACTGCCGCTGGCGGCCGGGCTCGAACTGGAGCAGCAGAGCTTCGGTAACCTGCGCGACTCGGAAGATCGGATCGAGGGGCGGCGCGCTTTCGCCGAGAAGCGCAGGCCGAGCTTCCAGGGACGTTGAACGCGCGCAGGCGCCATGTCGTCGCAGTCGCGCGTTGTGTTCGCATCTTCTTCATCGCGTACTCGGCGAACCTGGTCGAGCTAGCGGCGTAGCAGATCAGTGATAACCGACCGCCAGGCAGCCGGTTGCTTTGCCGTCGTCGCGCCGCCGCCGGCGGCACCCGAGCCGATGCGCACCTACCGGAACGCCGGCGACCGCATTTCGCCGGATGGGGTAGTCGCAGAGACGAGGAACCGCATCATTCCGTCTCAATCCGCGAACGCGAGCCGGGTGTAGCGCCGGGTTGCAATCGAGCCGTACTTCGGACACACTGGTGCTCACGGAGGCGCCACGATGTGGATTCGGCGGCGAGCGCTCAAGCGCGGCGTTCCTCCTTGTTTGAATGGATACGAAACGAGAAGCAAGTCATGAAGTTTCTGAGGACCCTCCCGCAACGACCTCCGATGCCCGCAATGGCGGCCGGAGTCTGCCCGAGTCCTCAAGATGCGCGCGAAAAAGGCTGATTGCTAGCGCGTTGCATGAGAATCGACGATCCGGACGCCCCTTGCGGGCGTTTTTCATTTCAGGCCTTGTTTTTTTCGCTGAACTCGAAATCCGGAGCGGATCATGAAATTCTCGCAGCAATTTTACTCAAACGGCTTCTTTGAACAGGACAACTCCAGGCTGGAACTGACCGACCTCGCCCGCAAGGCGTGTTTCATCCACCAGGACGCCGCAGGGCTTTATTCGTGGATGTCGCTGGGCCTGAGGGCACAGCGGGGCATCGAGAGCATCGTACGCGAGGAGATGGACCGCGCCGGGTTCTGTGAAATCCAGATGAGCCTGCTGCAGGATGCCGACCTGTGGCAGCAAAGCGGGCGGCTAGATATCTACGGTGACGAACTGATGCGGCTGAAGAGCCGCTCCGGGCGGCTGTTCTGCCTGGGGGCGACGTGCGAGGAATTGACCACCAACATGGTCAAGACGCACTACAACAAGACGGACATGAGTCTTGGCCTGTATCAGTTCGGCAACAAATATCGCGACGAGCTAAGGACTCGCGGCGGATTGACCCGGGCCAGAGAATTCATCATGAAAGACGCGTACTCGTTCAATGCTACGGAAGCCGGCTCGCGCGCAGCCTATGAGTCCGTTCGCGAAGCGTATCTGCGCATCTTCAGGCGGCTGGGGCTGGACGTGATCGTGAAGTCCAGCGACAACGGGGAGATCGGCGGGCAAAGCTCGGAGGAGTTCCATGTACTCAGCGAACTGGGCGAGGACGAGACCGACGACCAGAAATCGCTCGAGTGCGCGCACATTTTCGATCTGGGTGATCGTTACTCGAAGGCCATGGGGCTGGTGAACGCCAAAGGCGAATTCGTCAGAATGGGCTGCTACGGAGTCGGCATCTCGCGCCTCGCGATGCTCCTGCTCAGTCGCCAGCGCGATGATCGAGGATTTTGGGGCAGCAAGGCGTTCAATACCTTCGATGTCGCTCTGACGGTCATCGAGTGGGACCGCCAGGAGCGTCAGGAGGCCGCTGAGGCGCTGCGGCGCGAACTGCAGGCGAGGGGGGTGAGCGTGCTGGTGGACGACCGCTCGACGCACGCGGGGAAAAAGCTTGCCGACGCTGAGCTGATCGCGTGTCGGCAACGCGTGGTCGTCGGCAAACAGGCGATCGAGTCGGGCCGCTTCGAGTGGATGAACCGGCGAACCCTTGAACGCGAAAGTGCAACGGGAGCGGAGGTCGTGGAGCTTTGCTCGAGACAGTGAGCGATGCTGTACGGCGGAAGCCTGTTACGTGACTCGGTGCCACCAGTCGTAACCGACGACATCCTGAAGTTTTGCCCGCTCTGGTATGGATCGCGCCAATCCAGCCACCGCCGGCGACAAACTGTGCCTGTGTCGGCCCGGATGCGAGAGGACGGGAAGCCGAAGCCATTTACCGGGCCGAAAGACGCGCTGGTCGTGCCCGGCATCGAGGCAGACTGATGGCAAGGGCTAGCGAGCCTTGATGATGACAGCCCTCAGCTTCTTCAACTTCGGCAATGCTACGGTGTCAACTCACGCCCTGCAGTAGTTACACAAGATCGATATGAGTTGGCACCGGCTTGTGGTGAGCCGGTGCCAACTGTCCCGGACATGGGGCGCAGGGTGCTTACATGCTGCCTGGTTTGTTCACCGAAATCGAAACGGCATACGTGCTTGCGGAACCAAACCACGCCAGCGTCATGCCGCCCAGTGGCAACTGCAGCACTGACTTGCAGGTCGTTGCCGCACCGGCTGTCGTCGTGCAGGCATTGGCGGCACGGTGACGCATCCCGTCGAACGGATCGTTGAAGCTCAGTACGTCCGTATGCTGGTCGGCAAAAGTGCGCGTGACGTTGGTTCCATTCTGCGCGGTAATGGTGTGACTATCTTCGGTGACCGCGCTCAGGCCAGTGCTGTTGTAGACATAGCTTTGCCAGAAGGCGCTTGTCGTACCAACCGCGGGCAGGGGCAGTGTCGTCTGCGGAACAAAGACGCCCACGCCTCCCCCCGCGTCCAACACGGTCGCTATCCAAAGGACTTTCCCCTGTGCATTTCTGAACCCGAATGCGTGAAATCCGTTGCTGTGCTGACTCCCGTCATCCACCCAATTCGCGCCGCCATCGGAAGTGGCGACCAGATGCCCATAGGGTGTGACGGTATCGACTGCGCAGCTACTGTAGCCAGTGCAGTTGGTGGCCGCCGAAGTGACTCCATTTGAATAATGATGGGTACCAAACTGATTTTGAGATGGGCCATTGAAGATGGCGTAGTTGTAGGCCCCATTGATGACGCTCGGGTCCAGGGTCTGCGCCGGCATCGAGAGCGAAACCGTACCCGTCGTGCCGGTCCCGTTGGTCCAGGCCGCAAGCCCGGATTTGGCAACGAGCAAGCGTGTCGAGCCCGTATCGTTCAAAGTGAAATCGCAGCTCGTCGCGCCTTTGGTGAGCTGATAGGTCGTGCCGCTCATGGCGACGGTCAACTTCGTCGCATCCACCGTCACCAGTTTCGCGGACCCATCGGACAGCTTGATCAGGCGGTGATCGCCGCTCTTCAGCGCCGTGCAATCCGGGTTTGCCGGCGCCAGAATGGTGGCGAGGGTCGACGCAGCGGCGGTGGTGCTGCCGGTGCTGTTGGCAACAGCAGTGCTCAGTTCGCCCAAACTCGTACCGGCACTCGTGATCGTCGATTGCAGGGTGTCCAGGATGGCGTCATAGCCCTGATGGCTGCCTGCGGTGATCGTGCCGCCGATAAAGTCGCCGACGCTTGAAGGATCGACCCCGGCGTTCTTGAGTACCGAAACCAGGGCCGATTGGGCGCTGCTGACCGCCGTAGCGCTCACTGCCGTGGTCGGACCAAAGGCTGACGCAAATTGGACCGGATCTTGCCCGCTCAGCTGGGCGACCAGCAGTTCGGTCAGCGGCGTGATATGCGCGGTTGCATTGCTGCTGCCCGACCCGGAACCTGGCACCAGGGAGTGCAAGACGACCTTGCTGTCGCTGCTGGTGGCGGTCAGCACGCAGGGCAGGCTTCCACCCTTGATCGTGACCGAATAGCTGCCGTCCGTGGCCGTCGTTGCCGCTCCGGAACCTGATGCGCAGGTCATATTGACCGCGGCACCGGACAAAGGCAGACCGGTGGCGACTACACCGCCGACGGTCTGCGCCGCCGGCGTTTGCGTGGCCGTTCCGCCTGATGTGGAGGCGGAATCCCCGCTGCCTCCGCCGCCTCCGCAGGCGGCCAACGAAAGCGCCGCAAAGCTGATCGCAATAGGTTTGAGCTTCATTTTTTTCTCCCTGACCCGTTCTAGTTAGTGGCTCGGATTTTCCGGAAGCCCATCTCGCGCGTCATCATTCAGATGAATGAAATTCAGGGATTGTCGCGGTCCCTCCTGCAGAAAAGCTGTGATAGATTGACAAAAAAGAGATGGTTCTGGCCTGGCCTGCGACGCTTTGGGCCGAATACGCCACAATTGAATTGCAGTGCTTTTTGGGAGGAAAGCAATTGCCGAGAGACCAGCTTATCGGGGACCTCTACGAGGCCGCGCTGCGCCACGACAGCTTCCTGGATGTGTTCCAGCAAGCCATCACAACGTTCGGCGCCAATTACTTCCACATGTTCAGTTGGGATGCTGCACGCAATGCGCCACACCTTTCGACCTATTCGCCGGGGTTGCCGGATAGCCAGATTGCGCTATACGACCAGTATTACGGTGCGCTCGATCCACGCCGCAGCGTGGTCGGGAACGCTGGCGTTGGGGAGTTGATTTCCTGTCAGGACTTTCTCTCCGACGAAGACGTCGCGCGCAGCGAGTTCTTTCAGGACTACCAGATTCCGATGGGCGTGCGTTACCTGATGGGCGTACGCCTGGCGCGCCCCGGCGGCAACGACATTCTGCTGGGCATGCTGCGTTCATATGGCAGAACGCCCTATTCGCCCGAAGAGCGCGCCACTGCGGCCAGCATGACCGGGCATCTGCAACGCGCCATCAATCTATGGCAGGACGCGCAGATTCTGCATCGCGATGCCGCGGTCGGTTCCGAACTGATGGAAGAGATGGATCTTGCCGTCTTGGCTTTGGACGTGCGCTCCCGCGTCGTCTTTGCCAATCAGGTTGCCGAATCGATGCTGCACGCGAGCGCCTGCCTGAAGCTGCTGCATGGGCGCCTGACGGCCGCGGTTGCCGCCGAGAACGACGCGCTGCAAGCGGCCATCGCACGCGTCGCCAAGAGCAGGAAGGGTGAGAGCCTGGCCCTGCAAGGCGCAATGAGCGCAACACATGCGCTCTTTCTCAACATCACGTACCTTCCCGCACTGGCCATGCGCTCGGCCTTTGGCGAGGCAACCGTCATGGTGACCGTCCGGCGGCGAAGCGCAGGCGCGCTGGTTGTCGCCCAACAGTTACGGCAAGCGTTCGGCTTGTCAAAAGCGGAAGCTGCGGTGGCGGAGGCGCTCGTCAGTGGCAGGACACCTGACGAATGTGCGGCGAGCATCGGCGTTTCACTTGCCACCATCCGTACGCAACTGCGGGCCATTTACGAGAAGACGCATTCTCGAAACCAGGCGGAGGCTGTGAGTGCGATGCTGTGGGTGCTGCCACGACGCGCACACGAAGACTGACGGCGGCAGTTCGGCAGTCTTTGATCTGAACTCTGTATGCGCCGGAGTACGCCTGCGCCGCAGAAGGACCCTTCAAGGGCCATCCTCGCAACTGGACTGATAGGTCACCGAGCTGCACTGCCCCAGCACCCAGGCAACGCCTCCAGCAGGATGGGCGACACTGTCAATCAGGCGATTTTTTCTACGAATTTCTGACGCAGGACATTAGTCGGGAATGGCCGATTCGGCAGCCAAGTTCCGCCGAAAATCCGGCGTCTGCATCAACGCCATCAGGATGGACATGAGCAGCGAAGCTGCAGAGCGAGCCGAGAAGGAAAAAATCCCGGTAGATTATCTTTTTTAGGAGTTATTTCGTTGTTTTATTGCAGCCAAATTTATCAATTGACTCAATCAGGTTGGTCATTTCTTCCTTGTTGAGCGTGTCTGCCCGCAAAACACTCGCAGTGCCGCCATTTTTGAGAATATTTTGTATTTCATTTCTGAATAAAGTGAGGGATAGCGTACGAAGCCCGCAGGCGGCGTAGAGCTTCGCTTCATTCGTGGATTCCTCGGATCTGATTATTTGCGTGAAATGTTCCGCTGCATTCCTGCTTTTTAGTATCTTCCTGTAAATTTTTTCATTTTCACTGGTATGGCCATAAAATCCAACCATGCCAAGCGAGAAATTCCTGGCGTGCGCCAGTTTTTCCTTGTCGCGGCCACTTTGGATGGTATCCGTGCCGGCGATTGATTGGTGCATGGAAAAGGTAGGCAGCAATATCAGGCAAGTTATGAATTTTCTCATATTGGAAGTGCTTGGAATCTGGGTAATGTGTTTTTTGAATCCAGGAATGTAAACATGTGGTGCCGAAGGCGAACAGCACATCAGCTTGAAGTGAAGGCCGCGATGTTCGAGCCTTTGAAGGCGATGTCTCTCCGTGAGCGGCCTGTCGCCGATGGAGCGGGCCTGCCATCGGCCAGGGGTCCTATACGAGCGCCGCGTGGATGACAGCCTCAGCATCCATCCACGCACAATTCGTCCTGCGGAAACGCGTTGGCTGCCGCGCAGTCCGATACGGTGGCTTTCTCATCAAGTTGTATTTGCAAATGCGAAGTATACGCATTTGCGCTTCCGGGGCCAGCCTCTTGCGCTGCTGTGGCATGCCGACACCAAGACGCCGCTGCGCGGAAGAGAGCAAACCACTTCAGCTCAGCTTCCCCGGCATGCCCATATTTCCGCAAAATCTTATGCGGAAAACGTGCAAGGATCGGCGAAACCATTCGTTCCTTTCACATAGGCCGCTCGGTAGTCTTCTTCCCTGACACCAGCCTTCCCACACAAGGAGGGCGCTGAAACGAGGCGCAAAGCCGCCATTTCACGACGACAAGACGGGAGCAAGACAGATGATTCGCAAGCTGGCCATCGGATTCGCGGCACTGGCCGTGATCGGTTCCACCCAGACCGCCTGGGCAAATACCAACCTGCTGAACGTTTCCTACGACCCCACGCGCGAACTGTATGTGGACGTGAATGCCGCCTTTGCCAAGGCCTGGAAGGCCAAGGGCGGCGACGCGCTGACCATCCGCCAGTCGCACGGCGGCTCGGGCAAGCAGGCGCGTTCGGTGATCGACGGGCTGGATGCGGATGTGGTCACGCTGGCGCTGGGATACGACATCGACGCCATCGCCGAGAAGGGCCTGCTCAAGCCGGACTGGCAGAAGCGCCTGCCGCACAATGCTTCGCCCTATACCTCGACCATCGTGTTCCTGGTGCGCAAGGGCAATCCCAAGGGCATCAAGGACTGGAACGACCTGGTCAAGCCGGGCGTGCAGGTGATCACGCCCAACCCGAAAACCTCGGGCGGTGCACGCTGGAATTATCTGGCGGCGTGGGGCTATGCGCTGCGCCAGCCGGGCGGTAACGAGCAGAAGGCCAGGGAGTTCGTCGGCCAATTGCTGAAGAACGTGCCGGTGCTGGATTCCGGCGCCCGGGGCGCCACCACGACCTTTGTCGAGCGTGGCCTGGGCGATGTGCTGATCGCGTGGGAGAACGAGGCGATCCTGGCGGTCAAGGAGCTGGGTCCGGACAAATTCGACATCATCGCGCCGTCGGTCTCGATCCTGGCCGAACCGCCCGTGGCCGTGGTCGACAAGGTGGTGGACAAGAAGGGCACGCGCAAGGTGGCCGAGGCCTACCTGCAGTTCCTGTACACCGACGAGGGCCAGGAGATCGCGGCCAAGAATTACTACCGTCCGATCTCGGAGAAGATTGCCGCCAAGTACGCGGCGAACTTCCCCAAAGTCAAGCTGTTCACCATCGATGAGGTCTTCGGCGGCTGGCAGAAAGCGCAGAAGGCGCACTTCGCCGACGGCGGCTCGTTCGACCAGGTCTATCAACCGGGCAAGAGGTAAGACGCAATCCAGCGCAGTGGCCGGGGGGGCCATTCTCGCCACCCCGGCCTGCTCAAGAGTTGAAGGGGGGCGAACCAGCCGTCCCGCAAAAGCCAGCGGTATCCGCGCTTGCAATGCCGCCTCTCGGGGGGCCGGCAGGGGGGGGCGTGCGGCCTTGCGCCTGCGAACGCCAGCGCGGCCTGTACGCCGCCCGCCCGATCGCGTTTGAACCTTGCACAGGAACCTCGACATGAATTCGCCAGTCTTCGCGCACCTCGATAGTCCCCGACATGAAACAACCCCGGCCGGCGCACAACGCCCGCGCGTCGAGGCCACGGCCACGCTGAAGCGCCGCCTGGTGCTGGCCGCGCTGGTTGCCGCCACCGGCCTGGCCTACGCGCTGCTGCCTGGCCGCGCGCAGGCCGAGGACCTGAGCGCCAGGGTGCTGCGCATCGGCTATCAGAAGTACGGCACGCTGACGCTGCTGAAAGCCCGCGGGACGCTGGAGAAGCGTCTCGCGCCGCAAGGCATTGCGGTCAGGTGGACCGAGTTCCCGGCCGGGCCCCAACTGCTCGAAGGCCTGAACGTCGGTGCGATCGACTTCGGCACCGTGGGCGAGGCCCCGCCGATCTTCGCGCAGGCGGCCGGCGCGCAGCTGGCCTATATCGGCAACGAGCCGCCGGCGCCCGGCGCGGAGGCCATCGTGGTGCCGCAGGGCTCGGCGCTGAAATCGGTGGCTGACCTGCGCGGCAAGCGCGTGGCGCTGAACAAGGGCTCCAACGTGCATTACCTGCTGGTGCGCCTGCTGGAGAAGGCGGGCGTGCCCTACAGCGAGATCCAGCCGGTCTACCTGGCGCCGGCCGATGCCCGCGCGGCCTTCGAGCGCGGCGCGGTGGACGCCTGGGTGATCTGGGATCCCTTCCTGGCTGCCGCCGAGAAGCAGCTGAATGCGCGCGTGCTGGCCGATGGCAGGGATGTGGTCAGCAATCACCAGTTCTACCTGGCTTCGCGCGCCTACGCGCAAGCCCGGCCGGACGTGGTGAAGGCCATCCTGGATGAGCTGGCCGCACTGGGCGCCTGGGCGGAGAACAACCCGCGCGAAGCGGTCGCCGTGCTGGTTCCCCAGCTCGGGCTGGACCCCGCCGTGGTGGCGCTCGCGGTGTCGCGCTTCGCTTACGGCGCCAGGCCCGTGACCCCCGCCGTGCTGGGCGAGCAGCAACGTATTGCCGACGTGTTCTACGCGCTCAAGCTGATTCCCAAGCCCGTCAAGGTGGCGGATGCCGCCTGGCAGGCCCGGCGCTGAGGGCCGCCCAATGCGTCGCGCGCCTTTGCGCCACGTGCTGATCGTGGCCCTCGTGACCGGCAGCCTGGGCGCCGCCTTGCTGGCGGCGGGCCTGGGCACGGCAGGCGATGGCCGGGCGGCGGCGGCGCCAGAGGCGGGCCGGGCAATGATCGCCGGCGTCGTGCCCGCGCAGGATCCGGCAAGGCTGTCATCTCGAACGGCCGACATCAACAAGCCAAGCTGAAGAGGCAAAGACATGCAAGTTTTCTGGTTCATCCCCACGCACGGCGACAGCCGCTACCTTGGTACGTCCGAAGGGGCGCGCGAGGTCAATCTCGACTACCTGAAGCAGATCGCCACCGCGGCCGATACGCTCGGCTACGAAGGCGTGCTGATCCCTACCGGCCGCTCCTGCGAAGATCCGTGGGTGGTGGCTTCCACCCTGGCCGCGGTGACGAGCCGCCTGCGCTTCCTGGTGGCGGTGCGTCCCGGGCTGATGGCGCCCACGCTGGCCGCGCGCATGGCGGCCACCTTCGACCGCCTGTCGGGCGGACGCCTGCTGGTCAACCTCGTGACCGGCGGCGATGTGTCGGAACTGGAAGGCGACGGCCTGTTCCTCGACCATGCCGCCCGCTATGAGGCCTCGGCCGAGTTCATCCGCATCTGGCGCGAGGTGCTGGCCGCCAGCCATGAAGGCGCCGAACTCGACTACGCAGGCAGGCATCTCAGGGTCAAGGGCGCCAAGGTCCTTTATCCGCCGCTGCAGCGCCCCCATCCGCCGGTGTACTTCGGTGGCTCGTCGGCCGACGCGCATGAACTGGCGGCCGAGCAGGTCGACACCTACCTGAGCTGGGGCGAGCCCCCGGCCGAGGTGGCGAAGAAAATCGCCGACGTGCGCCAGCGCGC
>NZ_JARJLM010000475.1 GCF_029335485.1 Cupriavidus basilensis | reverse complement strand
GGTGCCGGCGGCGCAATGTGAAGATGGCGCCGCCGCCGCATGGACGCTCGGCGCCGTCGAGCGCAAGCCGGTCCGGCTGGCCGCCGCCGAGAAGCGCTCCGGGCATGCCCGCATGCTGTCGGCGACGACGACCGAGAGCCGCGGCGGGAACGTCGTAAATGGTGGGACTTCGGTCGAAAAAGCACAAGTGATCCTCGCCTACTTGCGCGAGCATCAACTCATCGACTACTGACACGTTGCCGGTCTGTCGGCAAGCAACCAGGGATGCAGGAAATCCGGAGCAAACAATGAACGTATCGGCAGACATTCGCGCGCTGGTGGAGCGGCGCAAGGCGGGATACAGCCTCGAGGCGCCTTTCTATCTGAGCGAGGAGATTTTCGCGCTGGACATGGAGGCGATTTTCCGCAAGCACTGGGTCCAGGTGGCGGTCGAGCCTGACGTGCCAGAGCCGGGCGATTATGTGACGGTCGAGCTCGGCCACGACTCGATCCTGATCGTGCGCGACGATGACATGCAGATTCGCGCGTTCCACAACGTCTGCCGCCATCGCGGCGCGCGGCTGTGCAACGCGGACAAGGGTACGGTCGGCAACATCGTTTGCCCGTATCACAGCTGGACCTACAACCTGAACGGCGACCTGATGTTCGCCGAGCACATGGGCGAGAAGTTCGACCGCTGCAAGCACAGCCTGAAGTCTGTTCACGTCGAGAACCTTGCCGGCCTGATCTTCGTCTGCCTCGCGGGCGAGCCGCCAACCGACTTCGCGGCGATGCGCGCCGCGATGGAGCCGTACCTGCTGCCGCACAACCTGGCGGACACCAAAGTCGCCGCGCAGATCGATGTGCTCGAGAAAGGCAACTGGAAGCTCACGATGGAGAACAACCGCGAGTGCTATCACTGCGTGGCGAACCATCCGGAGCTGACCATTTCGTTGTACGAGTACGGCTTCGGCTATCAGCGCTCGCCCGCCAACGCCGAGGGCATGGAAGCGTTCGATCGCACCTGCATCGAGCGTGCCGCGGAATGGGAGGCGATGGGCCTGCCATCGGCGGAGATCGAGCAACTGCTCGACACCACCGGCTTCCGTACCCAGCGCCTGCCGCTCGACCGCAGCGGCGAATCGCAGACGCTTGACGCCAGGGTAGCGTCGAAGAAGCTGCTCGGCAAGTTCGAGCAAGCCGACCTGGGCGGGCTCTCGTTCTGGACGCAGCCGAACTCGTGGCATCACTTCATGAGCGACCACATCGTCACGTTCTCGGTGATCCCGCTGTCGGCCGGCGAAACGCTGGTTCGCACCAAGTGGCTGGTCCACAAAGATGCGCGGGAGGGCGTCGATTATGACGTGAAGAACCTGACCGCGGTGTGGAACGCGACCAACGACCAGGATCGCGCGCTGGTTGAGTACTCGCAGTGTGGCGCGGGCAGCAGCGCGTACGAGCCCGGCCCGTACTCGCCATTCACCGAAGGCCTGGTCGAGAAGTTCTCGGCCTGGTATATCGGCCGGCTGGCCGAGCAGATCGGCGCGTAGGCGCAACAGCGGAGGCAGACATGATGCGCGATGCGGTCTTTACCGAGCCAGCGGAGAGCCGGGTGACCCGCCCGGCGTTCTGGAGCGCGCTCCCCGAGCGCTGGACGAGCGAGGTCGAGGAGACGCTCGTGTGCTGCCAGGTGCGGCAGGAAACGCACGACGTGAGGAGTTTCTTCTTCCGCTCGCCGGAGGGGAGGGCGTTTGTGTTCGAGCCGGGGCAGTTCATCACGCTCGAGCTGGATATCGCGGGCGAGACGATCAATCGCTGCTACACGATCTCGTCGTCGCCGGCGCGGCCGCACACCATCTCGATCACGGTCAAGCGCGTGCCGGACGGCAGGGTGTCGAACTGGCTGCATGACCATCTGAAGCCGGGGTCGTCGATCCGCGTGCTCGGCCCGGCCGGCGAGTTCACGTGCGCGCGCCATCCGGCGCGCAAGTACCTGTTCCTGTCCGCGGGCTCCGGCATCACGCCACTGATGTCGATGAGCCGGGCGCACCACGATCTCGCCGAGGATCGGGACATCGTGTTCGTGCACAGCGCGCGCACGCCGGACGACATCATCTTCGCGCGCGAGCTCGATCTGATCGCGGCAAGCCATGCGAACTTCCGCACGTCCTTTGTCTGCGAGCGGGTTGGCGCGCGCACCAGCTGGCCGGGCGTGACGGGCTTCCTGTCGCTGCCGTTGCTCAAGCTGGTCGCGCCGGACTTCATGGAGCGCGAGATCTTCACGTGCGGGCCAGCGCCGTACATGAAGGCGGTGCGCGGCCTGCTCGACGAGGCGGGCTTCGAGCGCAGCCGCTACCACGAGGAGAGCTTCTCGTTCGATGCACTGACCGCAGAGGCCAACGAGCCGGTCGCCGATGCCGCCGCGGCAGCATCGGCGCAGTTCAATGTCAGCTTCGCCAGGAGCCAACGCGAGATCCTCTGCGGCGCGGCGCAGCATGTGCTCGACGCGGCGCGCCAATCTGGCGTGCGGCTGCCGGCGTCGTGCACGCAGGGGATGTGCGGGACCTGCAAGGTCAGGCTGGTTGCCGGGCAGGTCGAGATGAAGCACAACGGCGGCATCCGCCAGCGCGAGATTGACCAGGGCATGGTGCTGCTGTGCTGCAGCAAGCCGCTGTCGGATCTCGTGATCGATAAATAAGACGGGACGCCTGCCAGGCGGATGGCGCAGCACGAAGTTCGTCGCAATGCCTGGCCAGGGCGACGACGATTCCAACTAAACGGGGCGCTACCGCTCCGGCCACTGGAGGTATGCCATGAAGCTCTTTGCAAAGGTGTTTTGGGCCGGCGCAGCGTCGGTGATGATGACATGGAGCGCGCTGGCGCTGGGGGATGCCAAGCCGATCTTGAAGATAGGCTACGTCGAGGGTTGGGACGACAGCGTCGCGACGACGAATGTCGCCGCACGGATCATCGAAAAGAAACTGGGGTACCCGGTGCAACTGGTGCCGGTCGCGGCGGGCGTGATGTGGCAGGGCGTCGCGCGCGGCGATCTCGATGCGACGCTGTCCGCCTGGCTGCCGGTGACGCAGGGCGCGTACTGGGATCAGTTCAAGGCCAAGGTTGTCAATCTCGGACCGAACTTCACAGAGGCAAGGATCGGCCTGATCGTTCCCGCGTCGGTGAGCGCGAAGAGCATCGATGAGCTGAACGCGCAGAAGGCGGCGTTCGAAGGCCGCATCGTTGGCATCGATGCCGGTGCCGGCGTGATGCGCAAGGCTTCCGAGGCGATCAAGAGTTATGGGCTCAGTTATTCGCTGATGCCGAGCTCGGGCAGCGCGATGACGGCCGAGCTGGCGCGCTCGATGAACGCGAACAAGCCGGTGATCGTCACGGGCTGGGCGCCGCACTGGATGTTCGCGAAATGGAAGCTGCGTTTCCTGGAGGATCCGAAGAAGGTGTTCGGCGATGCCGAGCATGTCGACAGCATCGTGAACCCGGGCCTGGAGACGAAGGCCAAGCCGGTTGTCGTATTCCTGAGGAAGTTCCAGTGGAAGCCGGGCGAGATCGATAGCGTGATGCTGGCGATCCAGAGCGGCACCAAGCCCGATGCGGCCGCCGATGCATGGATTGCCGCGAATGCGGAACGCGTGAATGCATGGGTGGAGGGCGAGCATTAATTCGGCACGCGACCAAAGGAGACAGTATGCGCCGGCCATGATCGCATCGCGATCGTGGCCTGTGTGCATTTAGCTTACTGAAACACGACTGTCCGGTCCCCGTTCAGGAACACCCGTCGTTCGATGAACGCCTTGACGGCGCGCGCCAGCGTGATGCACTCAACGTCGCGCCCGACGGCAAGCAGCTGGTCAGGCCGGTAAGAATGATCGACGCGCTCGACGACCTGCTCGATGATCGGGCCTTCGTCGAGATCGTCGGTGACGAAATGCGCGGTCGCGCCAATCAGCTTGACGCCGCGTGCATGCGCCTGGTGATACGGCTTCGCGCCCTTGAAGCCGGGCAGGAACGAGTGGTGGATGTTGATCGCGCAATTGGCCAACCGGGCGCTTGTCTGTGGCGACAGCACCTGCATGTAGCGCGCAAGGATGACCAGCTCCGCGCCGCTCGACTCGAACAGGTCCAGCCATTGCGCTTCCTGCTGCGCCTTGGTTTCGGGCGTGATGGGAAAGTGCCGGAACGGCAGGGCATGCTGCCGGGCGAGCGGCTCCAGGTCGGGATGGTTGGATGCGATCCCAACGATGTCCATCTTCAACTCGCCCATGCGCCAGCGGAACAGCAGGTCCGCGAGGCAATGCTCGAGCTTCGACACCATGATCAGCACCTTCGGGCGCGCGTACGCGTCGTGGATCGCCCATTGCATGCCGAAGCCTTCCGCTATCGGCGTGAACTCCTGGCGCAATACGTCGACGCGCAGCGCTTGTTCGCACGTCGGATGGAAGACGCAGCGCAGGAAGAAGCGGTTGCTCAGGTCGTCGTCGAAGACGGTCAGTTCATCGATGTAGCAGCGGTGACGCTCGAGCAGGCCGACCACGGCGGCGACCTGACCGGGTGCGCTCGGGCACGACAGCGTCAGGATGAATTGTTGTGAACGTGACAGCGCGTCCATGCGATTCCTCTGTTGGGTTGAGTGGCGCGGCGCGCGCAGCGTGCGCACGCATACCATGCGCGAAGTAGAGCAGGAGGAATGGCGGCCCGGATAGAACCGAAGCGCCGCGTGCATGGTATCGGCCCGTCATGCCGGAGATTGCGGTGCGGGATGCTGTTGTCACGAACCGGCGGCGGGCATGGGGCGCTACGGAACCATTCTGCGTCGTTTGTGAACAGGCGACGCCAGAGAAAAAATTCCCTTGTTCGCCGTTGTCGCATTTCTGCAAGCGCTTGTCGGAATTAGTCGGCAGGCGGGGGCCTTTTCTGGCAACTATGTAGGTATCGCGCAATTGCGCTTGTAATGCGACGGATCAGGTTGGCCGAGGGCATTCCAGGAAAGAGGTAGCAATACGCCGGCAACGCTCCCCGGACGAGAGGGAAACGCAGGTAAGGCCTTGCTATGTGATGTGTGAGTCCCCGCAGAATCAGGAGAAGATTTCGATGGATAGTCCAAAGGTCGTGGTCGAAGGTCTGTGCAAGGTATTCGGAAGCAATCCGAAGCAGGCGCTCGATATGCTCGCATCCGGTTCGACGAAAGACGAAGTGTTCAGGCGCACCGGCCAGGTCGTCGGCGTGCACAACGTGTCGTTCGAGGTGCAGGAAGGCGAAATCTTCGTGCTGATGGGCCTGTCAGGCTCCGGCAAGTCGACGTTGATCCGTCTCGTGAACCGGCTCGTCGAACCGACCGCCGGCAAGGTGCTGATCGGTGGCCGCGACGTGGCGGCCGTAAGCTGCTCGGAACTGATCGCGCTGCGCCGCACGGACATGAGCATGGTGTTCCAGTCGTTTGCGCTGATGCCGCAGCGCACCGTGCTTGCGAATGCCGCGTTCGGGCTGGAGGTGGCGGGCGTGAGCAGGAAGGAACGTGAGCGCCGTGCCATGGATGTGCTCGAGCAGGTCGGCCTGGCGACGTTTGCGCAGAAGCTGCCGCGCGAGTTGTCGGGCGGCATGCAGCAGCGCGTCGGCCTTGCGCGCGCGCTCGCCGTCAACCCGTCGCTGATGATCATGGACGAAGCGTTCTCGGCGCTCGATCCGCTCAAGCGCAAGGAGATGCAGAACGTGCTGCTGCAGTTGCAGAAGGAGCATCGGCGCACGATCATGTTCGTGTCGCACGACCTGGAGGAGGCGCTGCGCATTGGCAGCCGGATTGCGATCATGGAAGGCGGCCGCCTGGTCCAGGTCGGCACGCCGCAGGAAATCATCGCGAAGCCGGCCGACGACTACGTCCGCACGTTCTTCGACGGCATCGACACCAGCCGCTACCTGACCGCCGGCGACCTGATGCAGACCGACGCCGTGCCGCTCGTGTCAAAGAACGATGCCGCGAGCATCGCCAGGACCCTGAATGGCCACGCCGGCTATGCCTTTGTGCTGGATGCCCAACGCAGGATCCGTGGCTGCGTCATGCGCGACGCTGCGCCAGACGTGCAGCCGATCGAAAGCATCCGGCGCGATGCGTCGCTCGACCACGTTGTCGCGCGCGTCGTCGCGAGCCCGAACGCGCTGCCGGTCGTGGACGACGACGGCTGCTACTGCGGCTCGGTCGACCGGGCCATCATCCTGAAAGCCATCACGCACTCGCGAGGTAACCATGTCTGAAGTCCTTCCGCTCGGCCGCTGGGTCGACCAGTCCGTCCATTACCTGCTCGATCACGACGCGGCGACGTTCGATGCGCTCGGGCGCGCGATCGAGGGGCTTGCCGCATTGATCGAGCGCGGCCTGCAGGCGGTGCCGATGTGGCTGATGATGGCGATCTTTATTGGCATCGGACTCTGGCGAGTCGGCTGGCGCTTCGCGCTTTTCACGGCCGCGTCGCTATACGTGATCTTCGCGACAGGATTCTGGGACCAGACCGTCATCACGCTGGGCCTCACGCTGTCGTCGACGATCATCAGCCTGATGCTGGGCATTCCGCTCGGCATCTGGGCGGCGAAGAGCAGGCTGGTTGCCGCCATCGTGCGTCCGATCCTCGACCTGATGCAGACGATGCCGGCGTTCGTCTACCTGATTCCTGCCGCGATGCTGTTCGGTCTCGGGCGCGTGCCGGGTATCCTGTCGACGGTGATCTTTGCGATGCCGCCCGCGGTGCGCCTGACGAGCCTTGGCATCCGCCAGGTGAACATGGAGATCGTCGAGGCCGGCCAGGCGTTCGGTTGCACGCCGTGGCAGCTTCTGTACAAGGTGCAGTTCCCGAACGCGCTGCCGTCTATCATGCAGGGAGTCAACCAGACGATCATGATGGCCCTGTCGATGGTGATCATCGCCTCGATGGTTGGCGCGGGCGGCCTGGGCAACGAGGTGCTGGCGAGCATCCAGCGGCTGGACATCGGCCTGGGCTTTGAGAGCGGCCTGTCGGTCGTGCTGCTGGCAATCATCCTCGACCGCATCACCGAGAGCTTCGGCCGCGCGCCGGGCACGGCGAAGGCACCGCTTTTCTCGGGGCTCAGGCAACTGTTCGGCGCCAAGGCCACGACAGCGCAAGCCTGATCCCGGGGTCAATCCGTTCGCCAGGAGAGCGATGTGAGGTCCGTTGCGTCCGTTGCCGCCGTACCAGCTGACAGCGTTTCACCTTCAATGCCGTCCCTCGCGCATTTCGGCTTCCTGGCGCTGCCTGAGTTCTCGATGATCGCGTTCTCGAGCGCGGTGGAAGTGCTGCGCATGGCGAACTATGTCGGGCGCGCCGAGCATTACACGTGGTCGGTCTATTCGCCAGACGGCGCGCCGGTGCACGCGAGCAACGGCATCGCGGTACGGCCGACGCGTGCATTGGATGGGACAAGACTGCCGGACGTGATGATCGTCTGCGGCGGCATTCGCATTCGCGATGTCGTCGACGACGGCACGCGCGCGGTGCTTAGCCAACTCGCCGGGCTGGATATTCCACTCGGCGGCATCTGCACCGGTGCCTATGCGTTGATGGCAAGCAGGCTGCTCGACGGATACCGCTGCGCCGTGCATTGGGAGAACCGGTCCGCGCTGCACGACGAGTTCCCGCTGGTCCATTTCGCCGACGAACTGTTCGTCATCGACCGTGACCGGCTTACCTGCACGGGCGGCACCGCACCAATCGACATGATGCTGAATCTCGTCGGTCTGCGCTTCGGCCGACAGCTTGCCGTGCAGGTCTCTGAACAGTTCATTCTCGAGCGGATCCGCAGCGCGACCGATCCGCAGCCGATTCCCGTCGATGCGCGGGTTGGCCTCTCGCGCGCGGAGCTGATCGAGGTGGTGCGGCTGATGGAGGCGAATATCGAGGAACCGCTGTCGCTCGATGAGCTGGCGCGGCTCGTGCGGCTGTCGCAGCGGCATCTGCAGCGGATGTTCAAGCTCTATCTGAATGTGTCGCCGACCCACTACTACCTTACGTTGCGCCTGAAGCGCGCGCGCGATCTGCTGCGCACGACCAACGCGTCAATCGCCCGCGTGACGACCGTGTGCGGATTCCATTCGCCGTGCCATTTCAGCAAAGCGTACCGTGCGCAGTTCGGTCATGCGCCCAGCCACGAGCGCCGACCGACGGGATGATCACCGGAGGCGTAAGCGCCGCTCACTAGCGCCTCAGACGCCATGAACTCTTGCCCGCCGCGGTCGCTCGCGCGCAAAGCCCGGTGATGAGCCTCCAAGGAGAAGTGATTGGGGAGGTCACCAGCGGAACGTATAGTCCGACGCTTCAAATCGCCATCGCCTTGGCACTGATTACCCCTGACATCAAGTTTGGCTCATATGTGAGTGTTGAGGTCTACAACCAGAGAGTCTCTGCGAAAGTTGTTCGTCTGCCTTTCGTACGGGATGGGAGCAAAGTGCAGCAACAATAGGGAGGCTTTGTGCAGCTTCCTGCCAGGAATATCGCCTACGCATTCCGCCAGACCATTCGTCGCTGGATGAACCTGCGTTCGGAAAGCCCGGTTCGGCAGACCCTAGGGCCCTTGCATTGTCTAGGGCATGGCTAGAACAGCCACGAAGCTTACACCGCGACCGCGCTCGCCCGCCACGCCAAAGCCATGATCGTCGTCGATCCCGACTCAGGGGGCATGGTGTTCGGCCGGTGCCGGCATGTCGGCGAGCGGTGCCACGTTGGGTCGTCGCATTGCAGACTGACCCGTCCCCATGCCACCATGGCAGAATAGCGGTCGCCATTGGGGACGCCATTAGAATCGGGGGTAGGGTGGGTGCGGCCGGAGGTAGCGCCCGCGCCAATTCCCTTAGTCGCCGGAATCGACCGATGATCCATTTTGCTCGACGGCTGTTCGTTACGAGCCTAAGCGCCCTTTTACTGTCCTTCGCTTGCAACCAGTCATATGGGCAACTGGTTGTCAAAATTGGGGTGTCCAGTCCTCTTACCGGGATCAATGCCGCCAACGGCAAGGACATTGAGAACGGTGTTCGTCTCGCTGTTGAGGAAGCCAACGCGCAGCGCATCAAGGTGGATGGCCGGGACGCCCGCTTCGAGCTTGATTCGGTGGACGACCAAAGTGACCCGCGCATCGGCGTTCAGGCCGCCCAGAAGCTAGTTGATGACGGGGTGGCTGTCGTTGTCGGGTATTACAATTCAGGCGTTGCGCTTCCGTCCACGCTGATCTTCGCCAGCGCAGGTGTCCCGGTGATCCATCCGGCAGCGACCAATCCGGCCATCACGCATCAAGGCCTGAAGACGGTCTTCCGCATCATTGCGACCGATACGCAAAACTCCGGTACCGCGGGGAAGTACGCAGTCAATGTCATGAAGGGGCAGCGCATTGCGGCGATGGACGACCGCACCGCGTTCGGCCAGGGGGCAGTGGACGAATTTAGGAAGGCCGTCACCGGCGCCGGCGGCAAAATCGCGATCGCTGAATACACCAACGACAAGGCGGTCGAGTTCAGCGCGCAGCTCACGAACATCAGGGCCGCCAACGCCGACCTCCTGTTCTTCGCCGGCTTGGATAACCAGGCGGCGCTCATCACGAAACGGATGAGGGAGCTCGGCATGCGCACCCAGTTCGTCGGAAGCGGTGGCATCGCCGACAGTATCTTCCTGAACGTTGCGGGTCGCGCTGCGGAAGGCGCGATGGCCTGGGAATACGGACGTCCTGTCGAAACGCTACCACAAGGCAAAGCCTTCATGCAGAAATTCAGGAAGCGCTTCGGCGCCGGCAGCCTCATCTATGCACCCTTCGCGTACGACGCCACGTGGGTGGCTATAAACGCGATCAAGCAGGCAAAGTCTGCGAAGTCGGCCGAATTCGTATCGGCGCTCCGGGCAACTCAATACGAGGGCATCACCGGGAGGATTGCCTTCGATCCGAACGGCGACCTGAAGAATCCGACGTCGACGCTCTATCAGGTAAAAGGTGGCCGCTGGGTTCCGGTAACGACGATCGGTACCGAATGACGTGGCGATATTCGCGCCGGGACACGAGCGCGGCATAGTGCAAGGCGGCATCCGCGTCAAAAGGACGCACCCGGACCGCGAATTCCTCATCGGACATCTGCAGCGGGACTTCCCCTAACCCAGTCTTGTTGTCGTGGTCAAGTTTTTTCAGGCTGGTGTTTAGTCTTACTATGCCATAAAGAATTGTGCATTATATGTACTTCTTCATTGGAAGTGTAGAGTGCGTGAGCACGAGCGACCGATTTGCGAAGTACATGAATTACTTGGCGGAAGGATTGGACATGCAGATCGCCGGGCCGGCTTGGAAAGCTATTGCACTGGGCTGATGCTACCGCCGTCACGCAAGCGTATCGACGGCACGGGTTGAACCACTGCATGCCAGTACCCGGCATCAGTCGCTGCACCACTTCGTCTCTAGATCTGATTGGCCGGATGCGGCGTTGATGAGGCGCGTCCAGGAATGGGTGCAGCCTTTAATGCAAGCACCCAGCGGTCGTTATTGGATCATTGTGTGCCCGCCGGGTATCTCGCCGTTGCCGGCCAAACCAGCGATCGGTCGCGGCAGGCCACCGAAGTTGTTGCGTCGGGCACCGCGCCATGAGCCTGCTTCGGTGAAGATCCTGGCTATGGCATTGCCTGCGGGTGCTTTCCAGGCGGTGACTTGGAGGGAGGGTACCAACACTGCCCTTATGTGGCGATTTGCGGCCGTCTCCGACGCCGGCTGCTCAACCGAGCTTCGACGAAGAACTTACCTTTACCGATCTTTACCGATCCGGAATTGCTTCTCCCTACGAATGGAGGGGGGAGCAAGGTGGTCTGAACTAGGGAAATGTCCGTATCATCTCCGACTCGAACCGAGCCGCATCGAGCGCGGTTATCCCCTTTCGCATCGCACGGCAACGAGCGGCACAAGCCAAGACCCGGCGAAGCGCACACTTGAGTCGGGCTCGCAATTCTCAAATCATCACACGTAGAACAGCAACATGGTGAACTTACTCGCGGGTCTCAGCATCCTGATCATTGGCGACAGCCACTTGTCGACACCCGGCTACCTCATCTCATCGCTTCACGACAACCTGACAAGGCAAGGCGCCGTCGTGCACACCATCGGGGTATGCGGTGCGCAGCCGGCCGCCTGGATCAAGACCACCCCCTCGGACTGCGGCGGCGCGGAGCGCGTCGGCACGGCCGCACCCGCGGTGTACGCCGGCACGGCCGCGCGCACCGTCAGCATCGAGCGCCTGGTCCAGAGCGAGCATCCAAACCTCATCCTAGTGGTGATGGGCGATACGATGGCGGCCTACAACCAGGCGGTATTCCCGCAAAACTGGATCTGGCAACAGGTCAGCCAGCTCACCGAAGCGCTGGGCAAGACCGGAACCGCTTGCGCGTGGGTCGGGCCGGCCTGGGGAAGTGAAGGCGGCAGATTCAAGAAGAACTTCGCGCGTGTCAAGCAGATGTCGGATTTCCTGGCATCCAATGTCTCGCCATGCACCTATGTCGATTCGCTGGCCATGTCGAAACCGGGACAGTGGCCAACCATCGACGGGCAGCATTTCACCAGCGCCGGCTACCGCTCGTGGGGCGCGGAAATCGCCAAGTCCGTGCTGCGGCTGCCGGTAGCCCAGAAGGCGGGCCGGCCATGATGTGGCGATGCCGGCGGGGAGCCCGTGTGTATCTTGCCGGCTCGCTCGCAACGGCGGTCTGGGCTTCCTTTGCGGGCGCCGCCGAGCCACAGCTGTATGAGACGGGACCGGCCATCGACTCGTCCTTCGTGCGTTTCGTCAACAGCACGGAGATGCCGCTGGAAGTCCGCTCCAACCGTAAGACAAGCCTCTCGGTGCCCACCGGTCAGCGTGTTTCCGCCTTCTTCCCGGTGCGGGCTGGAGCCAGTCTGGCCGGAGAGCTGAGCCAGGGCAGCGCGCGCCGCGCGATCAATATGGCAGTGAAGGCTGGCCAGTTCGTGACGGTAGTGGGCTCGGTCGGCGAGGGCGGTTCCCTGCTCGGCACGGCGGTGGTCGAGCCGCCGGCGGAGTTCACATCCCTGCGCGCTTCGCTTGCTCTCTATAACCTGGACTCCACCTGTGCAAAGGGGCAACTGCTCGCGGTGACGCAAAACGCCTTGGTTTTCCCCGATGTGCCGCCAGGCAGCGCGCAGCGGCGTGTGGTGAATCCGATCGGCCTCAAGGTGCAGGCGCAATGCGGTGGCGTAGCCGCGGGCGCCTCCCTCGATCTCGGCCACCTCGAAGCCGGGAAGCGCTACAGCGTATTCTTGGCAAAGGGGCCGCGCGGCTCCTTCGTGTTCGCCGTCACGGATGCTATCGCTCGGTAGCCCGCCCTGCCATGGTCTTCGCTTCCCTGGAGTTCTTGCTGCTGTTCCTGCCAGCCTTCCTGGCACTCTACTTCCTCACTCCCGCCGCGCACAGGAATGTCACGCTCCTGCTGGGCAGCTGGGTGTTTTATGGCTGGTGGAGCCCGCTATACCTGGCCTTGTTCATCGCCCTGACGGGCCTGGCATGGTCGGGGGGAATGGCATTGGCACGCATGAAGGGCGAGCGCTCGGGACGTTGGCTGCTGTGGGTGCTTGTGACCATCAACCTCGCGGTGCTGGGCTGGTTCAAATACGCAAACATCGCGGTCGAGACGGTTGCCGCCGTTGCCATCCCCCTGTTTCCGGAGCTTGCGCGGTGGCAGCAGGTGGTTTTTCCGATCGGTCTCTCCTTCACCGTGTTGCAGGCCATTTCATACCTGGTCGATGTCCACGGGCAAACGGTGCGGGCCGAACGCAGCCCGTTGCGCTTCGCCACCTACCTGGCGATGTTCGGCCATCTTGTCGCCGGCCCCATTATTCGCTACGCGCGGATCGCGGGGGAGCTCAGGCGCCGCTCGCCTACCTGGCTCAGCTTCTCGCGCGGCGCCAAGCGCTTCATGACCGGGCTGTGCATGAAGGTACTGATCGCCGACTCCCTGGCGCCGGTGGTGGATACTGCGTTTCCCCTCGCCGCGCCTTCCTTCGCGGATGCCTGGCTCGGCTGCCTTGCCTACGCGCTCCAGTTGTACTTCGACTTCGCCGGCTACAGCGCCATGGCGATCGGCCTGGGCCTGATGCTTGGCTTCCATTTCCCCGAGAACTTCCGGCATCCCTATCTCGCGGTGGACATCCAGGACTTCTGGCGGCGCTGGCATATCTCGCTCTCCGGCTGGCTGCGCGACTACCTGTACATTCCCCTGGGCGGCAACCGGCATGGCGCCGCGCGCACCAGCCTCAACCTGCTCGTCACCATGACCCTTGCCGGGATCTGGCATGGCGGAGACAGCTGGAACTATATGTTCTGGGGCGCCGCGCATGGGTTGGCCCTTTGTATCGCGCACTGGTGGCCGACCCGCATGCCGCGTGGCCTGTCCAGGCTGCTCACGCTCCTCTTCGTCATGCTGGCCTGGACCCTCTTCCGTTCGCATGACCTGGCCCAGGCCACGACCATGTACGCCGGCCAACTGGGGCTAAACGGATTCGTGCCGGGCGACGCCATGACCCTGGCGCTGCGGCCCACCATGTGGCTGGCGTTCGCCGCAGGCATGGCCTGGATTGCCTGGCCCGCCATCGCCCGGACGCTACCCGTCCTCGCGCGCCTGGGCGGAGCCACCGCGGCGGCATCTTCGGTATCGGCGACGCTTGGTTTTCTGCTCTCGTGTTCGCTGGTTGCGAGCCGAGGAGCCATTCCCTTTCTTTACTTTCAATTCTGATGCCGGCCCGCCTTTCTCGTATCGGCAGGCATTGGGCGGTATCGTTGCCCGGTGTGGCCCTCGCTGTTTTTTGCACGATCGGCCTCCTGGCCGTACTGGCCGAGGCGGGTGGCGTCGCCGTGGACACGGCGCGCGCCGAAGCACGAAGCCACACCACAGATACCACCGGTACCCGTGTGCTGCGCGAGCAGGTGCAGGATTGGCTAGAGGGGACATCGGCTGCGAACTTGCTGGCGGCGCTTGGCAACGGCGCCCAGTGGTTGCTCGCCAGTGACCTCGGGCCCCGCGTGCGCGTCGGCTGCGACGGCTGGCTGTTCCTGGCGGACGAGCTGGTGGTCCATCCTCATGCGCAAGAGAACCGGTGGATGCGGCTCAGGCTGGTCGACACCGTGTCCAGGCAGCTCTCGGCCGACGGGACTCGCCTCCTGGTGGCCGTGGTGCCCGACAAGAGCCGTGTGGAACACCACAGGCTCTGCGGCCTATCCCGCCCAGGCCAGCTGGAACCTCGGCTACCAGACTGGCTCGCAAAGCTCCAGGCGCAGGGCGTGCCCACGCTCGGCCTTGCGCCCGCGCTCGAGCTGGGCACGCGGGACACTTTCCTGCGAACGGACACGCACTGGAACGAAGTGGGCGCGGAGGCGGCCGCGAGGCGGATCGCCGCCGAAGTCGCCGGCTTGCCGCTCGGCACCATGCCTTCGACCGAATACAGCATCGCCGATGGACCGCCTGCAAGCAAAACGGGCGACCTGGTCAGGCTGGCCGGTATTGCCGGTCTTCCGTCCCGGCTTCTGCCCGCCCCCGAACCGGTCCCGGCAAGGCAGGTGCTGCCCCGGCACAGCGCAAGCGGCGACCTCTTCGGTGAGACCGCCTATCCACGCATTGCGCTGATTGGCACGTCTTTTTCGCGAACCTCGAATTTCGCGGGCTATCTGGGCCTGCATCTGGGCTTGGCGGTCGCCAACCTCGCCGAGGACGGAGGCGGCTTCCTTGGCAGCATGAGCGCATACTTGGGCAGCGGCGACCGCAGGAAAACGCCGCCATCGTTGATCATATGGGAGATTCCCGAGCGTTTTCTCGACACACCGCTGTCTCAGGCGGAAGCCGCCTTGCTGCAAGGGCGCCAGGGTGGCCTGCGCCCCCAGCGCTAGCCGCTGGCCGGCATGCTTACTCCACGCCGTCCTCCACCCCGCATGACACGCCGATCTTCTCGATCAGGCCGAGCAGCAGCAGCGCATAGCGCTTTTTTTTAGCACCGCTACCGATGGAAACTACGCCCGCCTGCCCGTGCGGGCATTGTCGGGCAGGCGGCCTGAGCTGGGCGCCCATCCCGCTTGCGTTGAAAGCTCCCCCTTTCGCATGGCGAACAACGTGCTGTCCGTCCGCTGTGCCGGCAGAACGGCACAGTGAGGGCCAGGTGGCGGGGTTGCGAATACTTTCACGAACGTGAAAAATCCCCGGATGCGCCGACACCCGGGCTCAGCGGCACCGCCTCCGGTCTCGTCTGGGCTGGCGCCGCGGTGGCAGGCTTCCACCCAATCCGGTGCCGTTCTTGCGTGGCTTCGTGCCGCGCATCGTCCTCGGTATGCAGGTAGGCGCTGGTGGTGGCAATGGACGCGTGCCCGAAATTGTCCCGCACGAACCGCAGGTCCACCTGCTGGTCCGTCATGTGCGAACCCGCGGTATGGCGCAGCCAGTGCGCCGACGCGCTGGCCAGCAGGCCGGCCTGGCTTTCCCATTCGAGGCCGCGCGCGC
>NZ_JARJLM010000474.1 GCF_029335485.1 Cupriavidus basilensis | reverse complement strand
GCCGGTGTCGGGGATATCGTCCGACTGCATGTGATAGTAGGACAGCGTCAGGCGCGTGTCGGTCCCCAGGCCGAACGCCACCGATGGCGCGAAGCCCCAGCGGCTCTGGTGGGTGGTATCTCGCCCGGCGACGCCGGCATCGTGATACATGGCGTTCAGGCGGAATGCCGCGTGGTCGGCGAACTTCCAGTTGCCGTCGACGGTGGCGCGCTTGTATTCGGCGTTGCCCACGCTGACATTGCCTTCGGCGAAGTTGGTCAGCCTGGGCGCCTTGCTGACGATGTTGATGCTGCCGCCGGCCGAGCCTCGCCCATCGTAGGCGCCGGCCGGGCCCTTGGTGACCTCGACCGACTCGACATTGAACAGTTCGCGGCTCTGCGAGCCGATATCGCGGAAGCCGTCCAGGAAGGTGCTGGCCTGCGCGTCGTAGCCACGGATGAATGGACGGTCGCCAACCGGATTGCCGCCTTCGCCGGCGCCGAACGCGATGCCGGGCACCGTGCGCAGCACTTCGCTCAGGCTGGTCGATGCGGTGCTCTGGATCACTTCCTGCGGGATGACGGTGATGGACTTGGGGGTATCAAGCAGCGCGGCGGGCGTCTTGATGGACGAGGCGGTGTCTGCCTTGAAGCCGCTGTCGGTGGTGTGGCTGACCGTCACGGCGGGCAGTTCGACCGCGGCCGCCGTGGTGTTTCCAGCCGACTGGGCGGCTACCGGCGCAGCCGCCACCGCCATCCCGACAGCCCCGGACAGGCGCGGGAGGACGGCGTTTTTCTTGTTTCTCCGGATGACGACAGCGGTCTGCACGATATTCCTCTATCCATGAATAGTATTGAGAATGAGAGTAATTATCATTTGTAACCATATGTCAGTCAAGACATACATCCAGACATTGTGTAGCGAAAACGTTACATTAGTCGTTGAGCCGGCGAGTCGGGAGCGCCCTGGCCGGAGTCAATCGCCCCCCGGTTCAGTACCGCAGGTTCAGGTTGAGAATGGCGGCGCGCCCGGGAGCGATCGCAGCGTAATGTGCTGGATAAGCCTGGTTGTAATACACCTTGTCGGCCAGGTTCATCACGTTGAGCTGCAGCATGGCGTGCTTGTTGATCTGGTACGCGGCCATGGCGTCGAAGCGCCAGTAGGACGGTACCCAGTTGTTGCGCGCTTCGCTGCCCCATACCTTGGAGACGTAGTAGGCACCGCCTCCCAGCGTGAGGTTGGGGAGCAACTGGTAGGTGCTCCACACGCTGAAGCTGTCCGAAGGCGTGTTGGGGAAGGACTGGCCGTCGCTCGCGCCGAAGGCGATGCCCGAGCCGCCATTCCTGCGCAGTTCGCTCTTCAGGTGGGTGTAGCCGCCAAACACGGCCCATTGGGCGGTGACGTTGCCGGAGAAGCCGAGCTCGACGCCATCCACGCGCTTGTTGCCGGCCATTACCGCGGTACCGTCCTGCTGCGTGATGCGCGCGTTGGTGGTTTCCACCCGGAAGATGGCTGCGGTCAAGGCCAGGCGTTTGCGCAGCACGTCCCATTTGGTGCCAAGTTCGATGCTGCGGTTTTTCTCGGGAGACAGCGCGCTGCCCGCTTTGGTCGGGGCCAGTCCGCTCGGCTCGCTACCCTGGCCGACCACCGCGCCGGCCGGCGTGGACGAGGTGCCGTAGGAGAGGTAGATGCTGGCGTTTTCCACCGGCTTGTAGACCACGCCGAACTGGTAGTTGAAGAGGTTGTCGTCGCGCGTATGGGTGCTGCGCGGGCCGGTGCCCCCATTGGTGCGGGCGGTCTCGACCTCGCCGCGGTAGCGATCGAAGCGCAGCCCGGCATTCACCAGCCACTGCTTGTCGAGTTCGATCGAGTCGAAGGCGAAGACCGATGCGGTGCTGGCCTTGTGATTGGTCGGATTGTAGTTGCGGGCGATCCGGCCGGACCACGGGTCGTGCGGATCCGGGTTGTACAGCGTGGTGCAGTTGTAGCCGCTGGCCGCGCCCGGGCCGCTGGGGCAGCGGTTGTTGCCGGTGGCTACGCTGTAGCCATCGTTTTCACTCGTTTCCCGGGAGAACTCCACGCCGAGGGCGTACTTGTGCTTGATGGCGCCGGTGAGGAATTCGCCCGACAGGTCGGTTTGGTTGGCCAGCGTACCGGACGTGCCGTTGCGCTGGTTGGTGCGCCGCCAGACCATGTCGTAGTAGATATTGCCGTTGAAGCTGCCGTCCGGCCTCGTCCACAGGTAGTCCTGCCGGGTTTTGCCGATGCGGGTCTGGTTGCGGAACTTGAGGGCGGGGCTGAAATCGTGCTCGAAGCGGATCGTGCCCATATCCGTGCTCTCCCGCCGGAAGTCGCGGTCGACCAGGCCGAAGTAAGTGTTGCGAGGCAGCTTGAGCGGCGAGCCGTTCCCGGCCAGCCGCGTGCGCGGCCTGCCATCGGTACGCGGGATGAAATCGGGATTGTCATAGGGCATGCCGGTGTCGGGCAGGGCGTCCGACTGCATGTGATAGTAGGACAGCGTCAGCCGCGTAGCGGTGTCCAGGCCGAACGCTACCGAAGGGGCAAAGCCCCAACGCTCCTGGTGCGTGGCGTCGCGGCCGGGCACGCCGGCGTCATGGTACATCGCGTTGACGCGCACGGCGGCGTGCCCGCCGAATTGCCAGTTGCCGTCCGCCGTGCCGCGTTTGTAGCTGGCGTTGCCTGCGCCGAGATTGCCTTCGGCGAAGCTGCCCAGCCTGGGCGCCTTGCTGACGATATTGATGCTGCCGCCAGCCGAGCCGCGCCCGTCGTAGGCGCCGGCCGGGCCTTTGGTGACCTCGACCGATTCGACGTTGAACATCTCGCGCGATTGCGCCCCGATGTCGCGGAAGCCATCGAGGAAGGTGCTGGCCTGCGCGTCGTAGCCTCGGATGAAAGGACGGTCGCCAACCGGATTGCCGCCTTCGCCGGCGCCAAAGGCGATGCCGGGCACGGTGCGCAGGACTTCGCTCAGGCTGGTCGATGCGGTGCCCTGGATGACTTCCTGTGGGACGACGGTGACGGAGCGGGGCGTATCGAGCAGCGGGCCCGGCGTCTTGACCGACGAGGTGGCGTCGGTCTTGAACGGGCTCTGCGCGGACCCGCTGACGGTGACCGGCGGCAAATGCGCTGCCGCCGCGGAGCCTGCCGCGGACTGGGCTGCCACCGGCGCTGCCGCGATGGCCGCCCCGACGGCGCCGGTCAGGCGAGGGATGGAGGTCTTCTTCCGGCTGGTCCGGGTGACGAGGGCGCTTTGCATGATTCTCCGTCTGGATGCGGTTGGGTTGAATGAAAATAAGTATCATTCTCATTTAACCCGTCGGCAATCAGAAAAGTCTGCAAAAGCCCTGGAAATTTCCCAGCCGCGCTTCCCTTCCTATTCGAACTGGTACGAGTAGGTCGCGTTCAATCTCGGCGAACGGTGCGAGGCATTGGCCGGCTTGTCGCCCACCGGCTGCGCCACCGAGAGATCCAGCGTGTAGTAGCGCCGGTCGGAGAAGCGCAGGCCGATCGCCACCGACGACAGCGTGCGATGCACCAGCGACAGGCTGTTCGAATACACGCGGGCCATGTCCACCAGCACGTAGGGCTGCATGGTCTTCAGGTAGGTCGAGCCCGGCGTGAAGAGGCGGTTGATTTCCGCGGATGCGCCCCAGCCCTTGTCGCCTGCCACTTCGCCGGCCGGGTAGCCAAGGCCGAAGAAGCGGCCGCCGAAGCTGATCTGCTCGCTCGAGGCCAGGCGCTGTGCGCTGTACTGGCCCGCGGCGGACGCTGCCACGCCGAAACCCCATGGCAGGTCGGTGGCTTGCGAAACCACCAGCCGGCCGCGCACGAAGTCCAGGTCGTTGGTATTGTTCTCGCGGCTGGCGCCCAGCGCATCCACGCCCTTGTACACGCCGAGGGTTGCGCTGCGGGTCTGTCCCTCCTGCCGCTGCACATAGGCGAGCTCCGCGCTGAGCACGCGCACGTGCGTGGTCAGCGCGATCTGTTGGCCGCTGACGGCCTGCGTGTAGCGCTCGAACTGGTCGTTGGCATAGACACCGCCGGTGGCCGTGAGCGAGTGCGTGTTGTCGAGGATGAGCGGATAGCTGAGCGTGCCGCCGATGCGCCTGGTGTCGTTGACATAACGGGTGTCGTAGCCAATCTGCGCCAGGGTACCGTTCTGTGGCACGCCCCGATAATGCGACGCGCTGAAGCGGGCCATCATGCCTTCGGTGCCGATCGGCTGGCCGTAGCTGGCGAGGTAGTATTCCTCGTGATCGGGCCCCCTGGGCGCAAGCGCGGAAACCGACAACTGCTCGCCCAGCGGCGTCAGGCTGTTGGTGGTGGCGGTGAAGATGCCGCGCACGCCCGGCGAGCGATAGTCCACGCCGGTGCCAAAAGTGAAGGGCTTGCGCTTGACGTCGAGCACCATCTCGCAAGCCCCATCCGTGGTCTGCGGCGGCTGCACGGTGGCGGCAACCTGCATGCCGGGCTGCAACGCCAGCACGTTGACGTAATGCTCGAAGGTCTCGCGGCGCAGTGGCTGGTCCTTCATCAACTGCTCGGCGATCGCGCGCAGGCGGCCTTCGGCCGGGCCCGCCTCGCCGCGGATGGCGATGGTGGAGACATGGCCTTCCACCACGGTGACCAGCACGTTGCCGTTCTCGAAACGCTGCGTCGGCACAAAGGCGAAGGAGAGCGGAAAGCCGCGCTGCTGGTACAGCCTGGTGACCTCGTTGGCGACTTCCAGCAACTGGGCCACGGTGACTTCCTTGCCGGCCAGCGGCGCGAATTTCGCGGCGATCTCTTCGAACGGTATCGCCTTGACCCCTTCGATCTGGAAGCGCTGTGGCGTGAGCTTGCTGGAGAGCAGGTTCTGCAGCGCGGCGTCGGGGCGCTCTACCTGCACCGTGACATTGCTCTCTGGCGGCCGGACTGGCGCGATGCTTGGCAGGGTCTGGGTGGGATCGCCCAGGATCGGGCTGCGTGGCTCGGCAAGGACACTGTTGCAGGCGCTGATGCCGAGCAGCAGCGTGGCAACACGGAGGCGTGTGTGCGTCATGGTCTAACCCCTGAATGCGTAAAAATCAGCGTGCGGCTATCACGCGCTGTGCCATTGCCGCCAGGGGTGCCGCTACCCGTGGCGGTGCCGCATGGCCACCGCGTTCTTGCAAGGGACGGGCCGATGCCGCGTCCCTCTGCGATTTTTTGCATGCCGGAGCGCAGATTGCGGCACCGGCATGCGCCAACTATCAGCGCTTGCCGCCGAGGCCGTTGGTGAGGCCGCCCAGCAGGCCGCCTACGAGACCAGTGACCGGCGCGAGCGGCTTGCCGCCAGAGGTGCCCGTGCTGCTGCCTGCGGCGTTGCCGCCGCTCAGGCTCGCGACGATGCCGGTTGCCGGCGCGAGCGCATTGCCGGCACCGCCATTCGTTGCACCTGCCACCGTGTTCACTACGCCGCCGGCCAGACCGGTGACGGGAGCGAGCGGGCCACCGGCGCTGCCGCCGGTGAGGCCACCGGTCAAGCCGCCGACCAGGCCGGTGACGGGAGCAAGCGGGCCACTGGCGTTGCCGCCGGAGAGGCCACCGGCCAGGCCGCCGACCAGGCCGGTAACCGGAGCAAGCGGGCCACTGGCGCTGCCGCCGGAGAGGCCACCGGTCAAGCCGCCGACCAGGCCGGTGACGGGAGCAAGCGGGCCACCGGCGCTGCCGCCGGAGAGGCCACCGGTCAGGCCACCGGTCAGGCCACCGAGCAGGCCGGTGACGGGGGCAAGCGGGCCGCTGGCGTTGCCGCCGGCAAGACCGCCGGTGAGACCGCCCAGCAGGCTGGTGACGGGGGCCAGCGGGTTGCCGGCGCCAGTGCCGCCCGGGTTGTAGACCACGCCGCCGAGCGCTGCCACGGTATTGCCGGTGCCGGCAACGATGCCGCCCACGCCTGACACCACTGGCGTGTTGGTTTGCCTGATCGCGCTGCCGGCCATGGCCAGGCCGCCGCCCAGCGTTGCCAGCAGGTTGTTGACCGGTGCACCCAGGCCAGTGGCCGCGCCCAGCGTCTGCGTGGTGTTGGTGAGCTGCGAGGTGAGCGGCACGATCAGTTTGCTGACGCCGCTGGTGAGTTGCTCGACGGGACCGGTCGACAGCGCCGTGCCGAGCTGGGTGCCAGCGCCATTGACCACGGCACCTACCTGCGACACCAGCGAGCCCACCGGTGTGGTGACCGCGGCCAGCGGCGCCAGCGGGCCGCTGCCCAGGCCGCTGACCAGAGCACCTGCATTGGTCACAGCGTTGCCCACCTGGCTGACTACGCCACCGGTGCTCGCCACCGTGGTGCCGAGCGGGTTCGCGGCGTTGGGGATGTTGCCCAGGCCGTTCTGCACGCCGTTGCCCAGGGTGCTGACCGCGGCGCCAAGGGAGCCGACCACGCCGCCGAGGGCGTCCTGCGATTGCGTCGAGAGAACCGGCAGGTTGGTGTTCTTGATTTGCGTGCCAAGGTCGCTCACGACATTGCCGGTCGAGTTCACCAGCGATCCTGCCTGATTGACGATCTGGCTGGTCGGCGTCAGCGCTGCAGTGCTACCGCCGTTGTTGCCGCCCGTATTGCCACCGGTATTTCCACCGGTATTTCCACCAGTGCTGCCACCCGTACTGCCACCCGTATTGCCACCCGTATTGCCACCCGTATTGCCACCGATGCCGGCATTGCTACCGCTACCGCTACCGGTGCCGCCGCCGCTGCTGCCCGCACCGCTGCCGGTATCCATGGACGTCGTGCCGCCGCCGCTCGCGCAACCGCCGAGTGCCAGCAGCGAGCCGAGCAGTGCCGTGATGATGACTTGCTGAGTACGCATGACCTTTTCCCTTTTTTATTCCCGTTGTGAATTCACGGAGCGCTCGCGCATGCCGTGCTGGCACTGCATTGCGCAAAGGGTGTGCCAGTGCGTGCCCGGCCGTTGCACCGCAGCCGGGAGAGTGCCTGCGAAAACTCGCCAGCCCTGGCCACGCTTGAGTTTGGGGAGGATGAGACATGGTCGCGAAAGGACCAGACATGGGCGCTGCTGCCAGCGTTTCCTTGTTACGCGTTACGTAACGCCGTGGCGCGGAACGGGAACATCGGGCGTGAATATTGCCGGCACTCAGCATTGTTGCGCGATCGTGCAGCGCGCGTCGGCAAGCGCTGGCGATGCGGGCGAATGCCTCGTGCTTCCCTGCCTGTATGGACCGGCTGCGTAGGGAGAACCGCTGCGCAGGTCCGCCGTGGCGCACGCACGCCCGTCGATTCGGCGTCAGGAACGTTTTGGGGGGAACACGTTACGTAGCACGTAACACGCGAGAGGCCGCCGTGCCGCCCTCTGCGGCGGCCTCATCCGAATGCGCCAGACGCGGCCGATGCCGTATCCAGTCAAGGGTTTGCGCCGATATTGCGGCTTCGTGCGCGGGGTTCGACGCGACATGCGCGAGAGGTGGCACGCAGTTTGCGGTTAAGTCCTCCGACAAGCGCGGTGCGCGGCGCAGCGTGGAGCGAAACGCTTCCCCGGGGTTCGTGCCCCCCGGTACCCGCTGCTTCGCATGCATCGCCCAGAGCCGATTCGATTGCTGTTCCGCCAGGAGAACCTTCCGCGAGGAAGACCAGGAGATCCCAATGAAAGCGCATTTCGCCCCGATGTCGTCCGTTACCCTCGCCTGTGCCGCAGCACTGATGCTGCTGGCAGGCTGTTCCTCCGGCGGTTCCGGCAGCGGCGCCAATGCAGGCACTTCCACGCCCACTACGCCAACGACGCTACCCACGCCTGCGGCAACGCCCGACACCACGCCGACCGCCAAGGTCACGGAGGGTGCAGGCAACACCGTAGTGGCGGCAGGCAACGTGGTGAGCGATATCGGCAAGACGATCCAGGGCACGCAATTGCCGCTGGTGCCCGATGCGACGCGCACCAGCCTCGGTGGGGTGGTGGTCAATGCGGGTGACACAGTGGGCGCGCTCGGCGCTGGCGTGCGCGATGGCCTCGGCAAGATGGGCGCGGTCAGCGACCCGCTTGGCGTGACCGTCGCCAGTACGGGCAACGTCGTGCAGAAAGCCGGTGTCACGGTATCGAGCGTCGGCGACGTGGTCGGCAGCCTCGGCACCGGACAGCTGGCGCCGCTGGGCGCGGTGACCACGCCGGTCGGCGGCCTGGTCAATCAGGCCGGTGGTGCGGTGACGACCGTTGGCGGCAAGCTCGGCCAAGCCCTCTCGACCGGACCTGTCGCACAGGTCACCGGCAGCGTGAGCAAGGTGATCGTGCCGCTGACCTCGCAACTCACCAACACCACGCAGACACTCGGTGCCGCTACCGGTCTCGGCGCTCCCGTCAACAATCTGCTGGTCACGCTCGGCAATTCCGTGGCCAGCGGCGGCAGCTTGCTGACCAATACCAACACGCCGCCGGTTTCCAGCCTTGGCGGCGTTGTGACCGAAGCGGGCAAGACCGTGGCCGCGGCCGGCGTGCTGTTGCATGGCAGCGGGACGGCGGCAGGCAGCAACCCGCTGGGCGGACTGCTCAACAACCTGCCGCTGGCTGGCCTGGCCGGCAGTCCGGGTACGAGCGCGGGCGCGGCAGGCGCACAGGCACCGCTGGCGGGCCTGCTCGCCCCCGTGACCGGCGCGCTGGGTGGCGCCGGTGCGAACAGCGGCAATGGTGCTGCCGGTGCGCTGGCACCGCTGACGGGTTTGCTTGCGCCCGTTGCCGGCGTGTTGAACGGAGCGCGCACCGCCACCGGCGGTTCACCAGCGCCGGCGCTGCCGCTGCTCGGCGGACTGGGCCTCTGATTATCAGCAGGGAAAGCCTTTACGGTGCGCAGACGTCCTTACCCCGCGCTGCGCATCCTTTTATTGCGCGTCGCGCCGGACGGTCACCCGAATGGGTGTCGTATCTGGCGAGAGTAGAACGGTTGCTCTTTAAAAAGACGCTGTTTTCAAACGGGTGTCAGCCTTTATGCTGAGACAAATATAACTCCAAGGGGGGGTATGGTTGATACATGGCTTTGCACTATAAATTCCCTACCAGTGTCATCGCTCGACCCCAGCCAGGCCACAAGAGCCGGGCGGCGTCGGAAGGTACGCGGACCCTGGATGATGTGTTAATTCAAAAAAGACGGAGTGACATCATGAAAAACGCTTTGGTTCGCTTTATTCGGGACGAACAAGGGGCAACCGCAATCGAGTATGGTCTGATTGCAGGGTTGATTGCGATGGGAATGGTTGCCGGCGCCACTACGCTTGGCAGCAATCTCTCGTCCGCCTTTTCCAACCTCGGGGCGAAAATCCTCGCACTCCTTCCCGCCGCCTGACGCGGTGGGGTCCATTGCCGCACTCTTCTGCGCGGTAACCATCTGGACCGACCTGGCTTATCGGAAAGTACCCAATGCCGTGCTGGCTGCCACCCTGGCGGCGGTGTGCATGGTGCTGCTGTTCGGGCATGTTCCTGAGCCGGGGTTGGCTTCGCGGCTGCTGGGCTTCGTGATTGGCCTGCTGGTCATGTTGCCGTTCTATGCGCTGGGGCGCATGGGCGCAGGCGACGTCAAGTTCTTCGCGGTAACAGGCTTGTTCACCGGTCCCGTGGGACTGGTGACGGTGTGGGTCGTCGGCAGCCTGCTGGCTTGCGCACATGCGCTGTTGGCAAGTGCGCAAGCGGGCACGGTCAGGGCTGCATGGCGTGACCGCATTGCGGGCTTGCTGCGGCGGCAGGCGGTCGCGACGGCCCCGGCCGCGATGGCGCAGATGGCGCAGGCGCGCGGCATTCCCTATGCCGCCTACCTTGCCGTCGGCTTGCTGGTGTGGATGGTATCCGGGAGGTAGTCGCTGCGCAGGCGGATGGCATCTCGCCAGCCGCTCAGCGGTCCGCGCCACCGGTTCGGCGCAAAAGTAGAAGATAACCGGGTGAAGTATGTCATTGCGGGGAAACCACGCCGTGCGGACGCGTTCGTCCGGAGCGGCCGCGCTTGAGTTCGCCATCATCCTGCCAGTCCTGCTGACAGTGGTGATCGGCATCGTCTATTTCGGCATCGTGCTGGCCTTGCAGCAGGTGCTCACGCTGGCGGCGGAAGAAGGTGCGCGCGCCGCCTTGCGCTATCCAAGCGGCGCCTCCGCCAACACCGCGGCGGCGACCCAGGCCCTGCGCGTGAGCGCGGCCTCCAGCACGGCCCTGGCCATGCTGCCCACCTCGATCAGCAGCCTCATCCCCGCCGGCAATGTCGCGCAGGTGATCAGCTGCGCGAATCCGGGCGGATCGGTCTGCGTCAAGGTCACGCTAAGCCTGACTTCGAGTTCGATCCTGCCGGTCGTGCCGGGCGTACCGCTGCCCACCACGCTCACCGGCAGTGCGACGGTGCAACTGTCGCCTGACACGTGATGGCTTGCCTGCAGGCCTTGCCGCCAATGCCGTTTGCCGACACGCGCCTGATCCCGTTTCCATTTACCCGAACCAGAGATATCGCATGACCAGCAAACAGATTCGCGTGCTCGCCATTGCGCTGCTCGTCCTCGCCGCGCTGCTGGCGCTGTTGGCGTGGCGCGTTGCGCGCACGCCCCCGGCGCCGGCAGCGCCGGTGTCGGGGAGCGTCGCGCTGCATCCGGTGGTGATCACGGTCAAGGCGATCGAAGCCGGCAAGCCGGTGCCCGCGGACGCGCTCAAGGTCGAACAGTTGCCGATCAATCCGGCAGGCGCCTATACCGACGTGGCTCGCGTTGCCGGCCAGGTGCCGGTGGTTGGCATCGGCGCCAACATGCCGGTGCTGGAAAGCCAGCTGCTGGCCGGCCTTGCCACGCAGGTACGGGATGGCGAGCGCGCGGTGGCGGTGGCCGTCGACGAAGTGATCGGCGTGGGCAACCAGGTGCAGCCTGGCGACTTCGTCGACGTCTTCGCGGTGTTCCGCCGCGATGGCCAGGAGATCGACGGCAGCCAGGCGCGCATGCTGCTGGCGCGCATGCGCGTGCTCGCCTATGGTGCCGGCACTGTCGTTGAGGCGGCCAAGCCCGCGCCCGACCAGATGATGGTCCGTCGCGAAGGCGCCAAGACCGCTGTGCTGGCGGTGCCGGTGGACGATGTCGGCAAGCTTGCGATGGCCCAGCAGACCGGCCGCCTGCTGCTCGCGCTGCGCAATCCGCAAGACCCCGGCGTTCCCACCGAAGGCTTGTTCGAGGAGCCCGCACCGGTACTGCGGGCGAGAGGCCAGGCCAAAGGCCAGGGGGCTGCCGCGCTCGCCGTGCTCGCGCCTTCCGACCGTGCGGTGGCAGGCGTCGCGCTGACCGGCCTCACCGGGACGACAGGCGTGGCAAAGCGTGAACTGGCCGCTGTGAACGCGGCGCCATCGCCGGTGCCAGCCGCAATGGCACCGCGTACCCGGGGTACTACGAGCGTGGCACTGAACGGTGTCGAAGTGATCCGCGGCGGCAAGCGCGAGATCGAGTGAAGCCGTGGCGTACGGCGGTGCCGGTGCGCCGGGCACGCCAGCCCAAGGGCTTTCTGATTTGTCATTTCTGATTTCTGGATAGTCGATCGATGAACCCCATTCTTGCCGGAGCAGTAACCAGCCTGGCCGCCTGCGGCGCCGTTTCAACGGCCTGGGCACAGCCAGCCGACAGCGGCGCGCGCGACCTCAGGCTGATCGCGGGCAGCCAGCAGGAATTGCGGCTGGCCGGGCCGCTCGAACGCGTAGCGATCGGCGATCCGTCGGTGGCGGATGCCTTGCTGCTAAAGGGCCGCTCCGGCCCCAACAGCGTATTGGTCGTCGCCAGGAAGCCTGGCGCGACGCAACTGATGGTGTGGGCGCGCGGCGAGGCGCCGCGGACCTACCGCGTGCAGGTGGACGCGACGCAGGCCGATGCAAACGGCCCCGAGGTGTCCGTCTCCGGCGCGGGCGCCACGATTACCGGCGAAGCGCGCGACGCCCAGGCGTCACTGCACGCGCAGCGGCTGGCGCGGGCCGCGGTGTCCTCTGGCGAGGGCAAGTCCGGGGTAGTGACCGACAGGTCCACGCTGCCGGTTGCCAGCACTGTGCAGGTCGACGTCAAGGTGGTGGAGATCAGCAAGACCGTGCTCAAGGAGGTGGGCTTCAATTTCTATCGGAATAACGGTGGCTTTGCCTTCGGTACGTTCTCGCCTTCATCGCTTAACAAGGCGACGTTTGCGCCGGGTTCGGGATCGACGCCGGGCTCGCTGGGCGCCGATATCGCCTCGCCGATCAGCAGCGCCTTCAATCTGGTTGCAGCATCGCTGTCGCGCGGGATCTTCGCCAACCTGAGCCTGCTGGAGAGCAACGGGATGGCACGGGTGCTGGCGGAGCCGAGCCTGGTGGCCCTGTCGGGGCAAAGCGCGAGCTTCCTTGCCGGCGGCGAGATCCCGATCCCGGTGCCGCAGTCGCTGGGGGCAACCACCATCCAGTTCAAGCCGTTCGGCATCGGCCTGACGGTGACGCCGACGGTGCTCTCAAAGGACCGCATTGCGCTGAAAGTGGCGCCCGAAGCGAGCGATCTGGATCCCTCGCGCGGGATCTCCATCAACGGCGCCGCGGTGCCGGCCATCGTTACCCGCCGCGCCGATACCACGGTGGAACTGGGCGATGGAGAAAGCTTTGTGATCGGCGGCCTGGTCAGTCGCAACACGGTCAGCAATGTCAGCAAGGTACCCATCCTCGGCGACCTGCCGATCATCGGTACCTTCTTCAGGAACCTGAACTTCAACCAGGAAGACCGCGAGCTGATGATCGTGGTCACGCCACGCCTGGTGCGGCCGCTGGCCAAGGGCGCGGCGGCCGTGGCCGCGCTCAGCGACGACGGACTCACCAGCGGCAATCCCAATGTGTGGGGCCGGTATGTGCTTGGCGAGTACGCCGACCCCACGCTGCCGGGTTTTTCGAAATGATGGCTGACGGGAAGGACGACAGCGCCGGGCATGCCGACGCGGCAGGGCAGACGCCGGGGAACTATTTCCTGTTCAACTCCATGCAGGTGGAACCCCGGCAGTGGCTGGCGGACGCGCTTGGCAGCCTTGGCCGGCTGGTGGTGGAGGGCGGTCCGCAAGCGGCCTTTCTGGAACAGGTCGGCGCGGTCAATCCGGGCATGGTCTTCCTGCACTTCACGCGGGACCGGGCGGAGGCATCCAGCCGGCTCGCCGAGCAGGTGGCGCGCCTGTATCCGGGGCTGCCGCTGGTCGCGGTGGGAGATGCCGGCGAGCCGGAGATCATGCTGGCGGCGCTGCGTGCCGGCGCCAGGGATTTTGTCGATATGCGGGCGTCGCCGGCGGGCGCTATCGAAATCGTGCGCCGCTTGCTTGCCGTGCGCGGGCAGGCCGAGCCGGCCCGCCGGGGCAAGGTGGTGGCGGTGCTGGGCGCGCGGGTCGGGGTTGGCTCCACCACGCTGGCGACCAACCTGGCCGCGGCGGTGCGGCGGCGCAGCCATGGCGACGTGCTGTTGATGGATCTCGGGTTGCCGGTGCGGGATGGCTCGCTCTATATGAACATCAGCCCCGGCTTTCATTTCGTGGAAGGCGTGCGCAACCTGCGGCGCTTCGACCAGGTATTCGTGCAAACCGCGCTGGCGCGCCATGGCAACGGCGTGGTGGTCCTGCCGCTGCCCGCCACGCTGGCGGAGCTGCGCGATATCTCCTTCATGGAGGCGCTGGGCCTGCTCAATCGCCTGCGCGCCTTCTTCGACCTGCAGGTGGTGGACCTGGGCGGGTTCAGCAATGTGGAGTTCATGGCGCACCTGGTCAAGGCGGCGGACATGGTGGTGATGGTGGTGGACCAGAGTGTGGGCGCCATCGTTTCCGCGGCTGAATTGCTGCAGGAGTTGAAGAAGCGGGAGGTTGAGCGCGACGACCTGCATTTGCTGGTGTCTCGCTTCGATGCCCGGCTGGGCGTGGATGCCCAGCAGATCGCGCAGCGGCTGGAAGCGCCATCCGTCGGCACCCTGCCGGACCGGCGCGAGCCGCTGGTGCTGGCGCTCAACCGGGGCGCGGTGCTGGCCGACGACAGCCCCGCCGATCCGTATGTCCGTGCCGTTGGCCAGTTGGTGGACCGGCTGGGATACCGTGCCGGCACAGCAAGCGAAACAGGCTTGCTGGGCCGGGTAAAAGAAAAACTGCCCGAAGCGCTGCGCGCCATGCGCGCATTGCGCGCTGAGCGGGCTGGGAACTGACATGTCGCAAGCCATCGAATTCTCCGATAATTCCGCCGCGCCTTTTCCTGCCTCGCAGGAATTCCAGAACATCAAGGAAGCGGCCCACGAGCATCTGCTCACGCGCATCGAGGAGCTCGGCGCCGAGTTCGGGCGCTGGTCGCGCACCGCGATCCATCGCTTCGTCGACCTGGAACTGGAAAGTTTCACGCGGCTGCGCCGCATTCCCATCAACGAGGTCGAACTGCACCAGATCGCCGAGGCCCTGACCAAGGAGCTGGCGGGCTTCGGGCCGATCGAGGACCTGCTGAACGATCCCGCGGTGGAAGATATCCTGGTCAACGGGCATCTCGATGTCTATGTGTCCCGGCACGGCGTGCTGGAGCGGATACCGGTGCGCTTCGCCGATGGCGGGCACCTGCTGCGTATCGTGCGCCGCATCCTGGCGCCGATCGGCCGCCGGCTGGACGAGTCCAATCCGATGGTCGACGCCCGCCTGCCTGACGGGGGGCGGATCAATGTGGTGATTCCCCCGCTGGCGCTGGCCGGCCCCGTGGTGTCGATCCGCAAGTTTCGCAAGGACCCGTTGACGCCGGCCGACCTGCAGGCGCTGGGCACCATGAGTCCGGAGGTCAACGAGTTGCTCGAGGCCGCGGTCAAGGCGCGCTGCAACATCCTTGTCAGCGGCGGCACCAGCTCCGGCAAGACCTCGCTGCTCAACGCGCTGGCCACCTACGTGCCCGATAGCGAGCGCGTGATCACCATCGAGGACACCGCCGAGCTCGCGCTCAATCATCCGCACGTGGTACGCCTGGAAAGCCGTCCCGGCGGCTTCGAGGGGACCGGCGTGGTGTCGATTCGCGATCTGTTGCGCAATAGCCTGCGCATGCGGCCCGACCGCATCATTGTGGGCGAAGTGCGCGGCGGGGAAGTGCTGGAAATGCTGCAGGCCATGAGCACCGGCCACGATGGCTCGATGGGAACCATCCACTCGAGCAGCCCGCGCGAGTGCCTGTACCGCCTGGAGATGCTGGCGGGCTTTGCCGGCTTCCAGGGCAGCGAGGCCAGCCTGCGCCGGCAGATTGCCAATGCCGTGGATTTCATCGTGCAGATCGGCCGGCTGTCCAACGGCAAGCGGCGCATCCTCTCCGTCACCGAAGTGACGGGGCTTGGCGACAACATCATTTCGACGCAGGAGCTGTTCCGCCACGAGCCCTTCGTCGGCCCGGACGGTACCGAGGTCGACCGCTGGCTGTCGCTGGGCATCCTGCCGCATTCGCCCAAGCTGGCGCGCATGCGACCTGCCGATTTCGGCCTGGACGATCGCTTCGATGTCTAGCGCCGCGCTGGCCGTGGCCGCGGCCGCACTCGTTCTGCTTGGACTTGGCCTGCTGATGCTGGCCAGTGCGAGGGCGCGCGCGCAGGAGGAGAGCGCACGCGCATTCGTGCAAGCGCAAACCGAGCAGGTCAAGGCACGCTACGCGACCCCGGCCGAGCCGCAAGCCGGACGCCAGCCGCATGATCTGCGGCGCAAGTGGGCGGATTTCATGCGCCGTGCCGACCTGGCCCCCACGCGCCGTACCTATGCGCTCTGGGGCGCATCGATTGCTGCGACCGCGGTGGTGGCGGCAATCCTCGGCGGCTGGCTTGCCGCCGTGGCCGGGTTTTCCACCGGGCTGGCGCTGCTCTATTTTCTGCTCTGGAACCGGGCGCGCCGCGTCGGGCAGAAGCTGCGCCGGCAACTGCCCTCGTTTCTCGACGCCGTGGTGCGGATGATGAGCATCGGCAGCAGCGTGCCTTCGGCATTCCAGACAGCCATCGGCAATACCGAGGCGCCGCTGCGGCAGTGCCTGGTCCAGGCCATTCACCTGCAGCGTGCGGGCAAGGAGCTCGACCAGGCGGTATTGCAGGTGGCGCGGATCTACCGCGTCGACGAATTGTTGCTGCTGTCGTCGGTGCTGCGGCTGGCGGTGCGCTACGGCGGCCGCGCCGACATCGTCATGGAGCGTACCGCCGCCTTTATGCGCGACCGCGAGCAGGCGCAGCAGGAGCTCCATGCCCTCTCGTCGGAGACACGCATGTCGGCGTGGGTGTTGGGCTTGCTGCCGCTGGTGGTGGGCGGGATGATGTTCATGATGAACGCGGCCTACATCATGATGATGTGGCGCGACCCGAGCGGCAGGATGCTGCTGCTGGTTGCCGTGGCGCTGGAGGCCCTGGGGGCCGTCATGCTCTACCGCCTGGCCAGGTCGGTATAGGACAAGAGACCATGGATAGCACTACCCTGATCTCCCTGAGCCTGTGCGTCGCGGCCGTCGGCCTGGCCGCGCTGGCCTTGCCGCTGGTGGGCCAGTGGCGGCAGCGACATCGCGCCGAGCGCACCATCGATGCCGCGCTGTCGCGCCAGGCCGCTGCCGCCACGGCTCCCGCGCGAGGCGCTGCCTCCGCCCCGGCCAATGCCGCAGCGGCCCAGGTCCAGAGCGCCGGCGCGCGGATTGGCGCGCGGCTCGGCGGGCAGCTTAGCAAGCGGTTCGACCAGCGCTGGCTCGCGTCGCCGCTGGGCAAGACGGTCGTGACCGCCGAAGAGGAGCGGCTGCTTGAGCAGTGCGGCTTCTACGGCGACAAGGCGCGGGCGGTATTTGGCGGCCTGCGCCTGTCGCTGCCAGCCGCCCTGGCCGCCGCGGTATTTGCCGGGCACTTGCCTGCTTCCCTGATGGCCGCGCTGTTCTGGGCCTTCGCCACCTTTGCGCTGGGTTTTCTCGCGCCTAAATGGATGCTGCGGCGCCGCGCGCAGAGCCGCCTGCGGCGCCTGGAGGACGAACTGCCCGTGCTGGTCGATATGCTGCGGCTGTTGCAAGGGGTGGGCCTGTCGATCGACCAGAGCCTGCAGATCATCGTGGCCGAGTTCGGCAGCATGCTGCGCGTGCTTGGCCCGGAACTGACTCGCGCCAACCAGCAGTTCGCCTCGGGCCGCTCGCGCGAGCAGACCTTGCAGCGCATCGGGCGCCTGTTCGACAGCGAGGACCTGAGGAGCCTGACCACCATGCTTAGCCAGGTGGACCGCTTTGGCGGCGCGGTGCAGGAACCGCTGCGCCAGTTCGGCTTGCGCTTGCAAGAGGGGCGCAAGTCGCGGATGAAGGAGCAGGTGGGCAAGCTGACCGTGAAGATGACGGCGGTGATGGTGGTGACCATGCTGCCGGTGCTGCTGATCATCACGGCCGGGCCGGGCTTCCTGGGTGTGATGCGGATGCTTTCGCATATGTCGGGGGGATTGAAGTGAACGGACAAGAACAGCGTGCCGCCACCGTGCGGCAAATACCGGGGTCCGCGCTTGCGGGCGTCTTCGCCGCGCCTGGCCGGATCTGGGCCAGGCGCCTGACGCAGGTGCTGGCGATAGCGGTGTTGAGCGGCTGCGGCAGCACCGTGGCCAACCGCATGAGCGAGCAGGCGGACGCCCAGGTGGCATTGTCCAAGCTGCGCGACCAGCAGGACAGGGCCGGCTACGACGACAAGTCGGTCTATCTGGGCCTGATCGGCAAGATGCAGGACGAGGGCCTGTATTTCGCTTCGCTCGCGCACATCGACGTCTACGAGAAGCGCTTTGGCGCCTCGCCCGCATTGACGCTGATGCGCGCGGACGCGCTGCGCGAGACCGGCCAGGATGCGGCGGCCGCGCAAGCGTATCAAAACCTGGTTGGCTCGGTGGTGCAGTCCCGTGCTTACCATGGCCTGGGGCTGCTTGCCGGCCGCAGGAGCGATTTTGCCGGCGCAGCGGCGGCGTTGCGGCAAGCCGCGCAGTCCGATCCCACCAATGCGCAGGTTGCCAACGACCTGGGCTACGCATTGATGCGCACCGGTGCGTTGCCCGAGGCGCGCGTGCCGGTGATGCAGGCCTTGCAGCTCGATGGCAGGAACCCGCGCGTGGTCAGCAACGCCGCGGTCTGGCTGGTGGCGAATGGCAAGCGCGAGCAGGCGGTGGCGCTGATGCAGCGCGCCGCGCTGTCTGCGGCTACGCAGAAGGCTGTCCTGCAGGAGGCGGAGCGGGTCAGGCGCGCCAGCACGCAACGCGCGCGCGCGGCGGCGCCCGTGGCAGGGCAGCCGGCCCGGCTGGCTGCGGCATCCCCGGCTGGCCCGAGCCACGTCCGGCTGACGGAGCTCACCCAGGCCACGCCATGACAGCATGTTCGAGGCGCACTTTCGCCATTACCCGCGCATTTCCCCTATGTCCTACCGGCTGCCCCACCAGTTGTCCCACCCATTGCCAGATTCGATCGCAACAACCCAGGAGTTGTCCATGAACCGGACCAGAACGAGAAGCCTGCGCGGTGCCACCCCCCGTTGCGGGATGGCGCTGGCGATCGCTGTGCTAGGCATGGGGCTGGTCCCCGCCGTGGCGCAGACCGAGGCGCCGGCCGCGCGTGAGACGCGGCCCGCCCGGCAGGAAGTGGGCGCGCGGGTGCGCGGTCTCCTCGAGATCCAGCGCAGTGGCGCGCAGGCGGGACAGGCGCAGCAGCTGCACGGGGAGCAGGCCGCTTTGTCCTACCAGCGCTATATGGCGACGTTTACCCATCCCATCCCTGAGTTCTACATCGGCCAGGCGGGCGCGCAAAAAGGCTCGGGCAGTGGCATGGGCCAGGGCACGGTGGGACGATGAGCCGGGACTGCCCCCATCTCGCTGCCCGGCGCTGCGGCCGGCAGCGCGGCGCCATCGGTGTGCTTGGCGCCTTGCTGCTGGTGACGGTGGCGGTCGGGGCGCTGGTTTCGGTCGATGTCGGCCACGTGTTCTATCGCCAGCGCCAACTGCAGAAGGTGGCCGACATGGCTGCCCTGGCCGGCGCGCAACAGCTCAAGCAGGCAGCGGATGCGGCTACCACTTCGGCCAATGTGCTGAGCGCCGTGCAATCGGCCGGCACGCAGAACGACTACAGCGGGGCCGCCGCCGCCGATTGCAACACGGCGGGTAGCGGCGGCGCCGACGGCATGCGGGTCTGCCTGGGCGTATGGGATCCGGCATATACCGCCGGTGGCGACACCGCGCGGCATTTCAACGCGGCATATGACACCACCAGGCTCTCGGCGAATGCGGTGCAGGTGGTGGCGACGCAGACCGTGCCGATCCTGTTCGTCTTCCCGGGGGGGGCCGCGCGCCAGTTGCGGGCGGAGGCGATCGCCAACGCGAGCCCGCCGGTGGCCTCGTTTTCGCTAGGCAGCAGCCTGCTGGATTTCAATTCCGCCAATAGCCTGCTGAGCCTGTTGCTGGGCAGCGCCGTCCAGTTCTCCGTGCTGGACTGGCAGGGACTGCTCAACGCCAATGTCACGCTCGACCAGCTGCGCCTGAAGCTGGGCGTCGGCACCATCGACGAGCTGCTGAAGACGTCGCTGTCGATCCAGCAGTTCTATGCCCTGGTGCTGGGCGCGGCCGGCAAGGATGCGTTGCTGTCGACCGCGCTGGGCAGCCCGCCGACCAAGCTTGGCGTGAGCGGAGTCCAGGCCAACGTCGGTTTGGGCCAGTTGCTCAACCTGGGCGTGCTGGCGCCGGCGGCCTCGTCGGCCGCCGACGTGGCGCTCAACGTCGCCAGCCTGCTGACGCTGGGCGCGCAGGTGGCCAATGGCAATGCGGCCATTCAGCTGCCCTTGAACGTCAATCTGCCGGCGGGTATCGGCGGCGCGAGCGCCAATCTGTACATCGTGCGGCCGCCGGTGATGGCGGTGGGACCGGCCCGGCAATTGAGCAGCGCGCCACCGGCCTGGCAGACCACGGCGCACACGGCGGCAGTGGGCCTGCGCCTGGCGGTGGCGCTCAATGTGGGCGGAGGGATCCTGCCCCAGCTGGTGACGCTCAATGTGCCTCTCTATGTGGAGCTGGCCGAGGCCACGGCCTCGCTGCAGAGCATCCGGTGCGCCGCGGCGAAGGCGGATTGCCGCGCCACGCTGAGCGTGAACACCGGTGTGGTCAAGGCCTGCCTGGCAGCGGCCAGCGGCAGCGGCTGCGCTTCAGGCCCGGTGACGCTGGTGGACCTGAACCTGGTCGATTTGCTGAGCATTAGGGTGACTGCCTCGGGCAGTCCGAGCACCGGCACGGTTCCAGTCAATACCTCGACCATGACGCTGGCGCCGGGCCAGACCGCAAGCGTCTCCACGACATCGGTGCTGAGCGGCGTAGCGGTGGATGCGCTCGACAACCTGAACGTGGCGGCCACCGTGACCGTGCTTGGGCTCCCCGTGAGCCTTCCATTGTCGCTGGGTACCTTGCTGAAGCCACTGTTCACCTTGCTTGACCCCATAGTCAGCACCGTGCTCAACCTCCTGGGTCTCAACCTCGGCGGCGCCACGGTCTGGATGCAGGGAATCGACTGCAACAACGCCGAGCTGGTGTTCTGAGCCATGCAGCAGGCTAATCGCGATACGGCGGAAGACAGATGAAGACAGATCGCTGGGCCTACGAGAGCCTTGAAGTTTATGTATGGGAAGGCAAGTCCGATATTGCCGACCGCGTGGCGCGTTTCCTGTCGCCGCTCGGGGTGGATGTGATCCGCGCCGGCGCGCTGGAGGCCTTGCCGGCGCAGCCGCGCCTGAAGCCTTGCGTGGCGGTCATCAGCGTGTCGGTGATCGGCGCGGCGAAGTTCACCGCGCTGGACTGGGAAGCGGCGC
>NZ_JARJLM010000473.1 GCF_029335485.1 Cupriavidus basilensis | reverse complement strand
GGCACCGGCGAGCGCCCGGAATGGCTGCAGCGCGCGGTCAACGCGGGACAGTCGGTTGACTTCTTCCGGGTCGGCTGAAGCCTGGCGGGCGCGCCCCTGGTAGCCCTGGCCAGCGCGCTTTCGGGCATGCCTTACTGCACCGGCGGCGGCTCGACCAGTGCGGTCACGGTCAGCGCACCGTTGATGCGCGCTACGCTGAACTTCACCCGGTCGCCCTCCTTGACCTTGGCGAGCATGGCCGGATCCTGCACCCGGAAGATCATGGTCATTGCGCCCATATCCAGGTTGACGATAGGGCCATGCTTGATGGTGAGCTTGCCTGCCGCGGTATCCACTTTGCGGATTTCGCCGTCGGTCATCGGGGATTCCGCCGGCGCCGTGGCTGCCGCGGCAGTCGTGCCGGCCGCGTCGGCGGCGGCCTGGGCCGGCAGGGTTGCGGCGGCCGCCAGCAGCGGCATCAGTGCGAGCAGGATCTTGCTGATATTGGTGTTCATATGGAGTCCTTGGTAGTTGACTGAGGTTGAGTGGCCGCGCCGGCGGCTTCAGCGCACGCGTACCTGGCCACGCATGCCGGCGTCGTAGTGGCCGGGTTGCAGGCAGGCAAAGGCAACCCGGCCGCTGCGCGTAAAACGCCACACCAGTTCGCCGCTCTGCCCCGCGTCCAGCGTGACGGCGTTGGGATCGGCGTGTTCCATCTCCGGCATCTTCAGCATTTCGGCATAGTGGGCCTTCAGATCGGCATCGCTGCCGAGCACCATCTCATGGCGCAGCCGGCCGGCATTGCGGACCACGAAGCGGATGGTTTCGCCGGCCCGCACGGTGAGATCGGGCGGGCTGAAGCGCATATCGTCGCCCATGTCGATCCGGATGGTGCGGCTCACGCGGCTGGCGTCGCCGGCCTGGCCAATGGCATCGGCTGCGTCGCCGGCATGGCCGCCGGCGTGGCTGCCGGCAGCGAGTGCGCCGCCGCACGCGAGTGCACTCGCTGCGGCCAGCAGCACGGTCGCGGCGCGGGATTTCAGTTTCATTCTGCTCATATCGGTAGCCTCGGTTCTTCGGTTGCGTTCACTGGTCGGTGCCGGGCGTGCCGGCGTATTCGAAGGCGACGGTGCCCTTGGGGTGGCGGTACCAGCCGGGATCGCGGTAGTCGTTGCGGCCCAGGCCGGCGCGCACCTTGAGCACGCTGAACATGCCGCCCATCTCGATCGGGCCGAACGGCCCCTGTCCGGTCATCATCGGCAGCGTGTTGTCGGGCAGCGGCATTTCCATGCCGCCCATATCGGCCATGCCCGCCTCGCCCATGGGCATGTAATCCGGCACCAGCGCATTCATCCGCCTGGCCAGGTCCTTTTGTTTCACGCCGATCATGGTCGGCATCTGATGGCCCATCGCGTTCATGGTGTGATGCGACTTGTGGCAGTGGAATGCCCAGTCGCCCGGGTTGTCGGCGACAAACTCGATCGCGCGCATCTGTCCGACCGCTACGTCCGCGGTGACCTCGGGCCAGCGTGCCGATGGCGGCACCCAGCCGCCATCGGTGCCGGTGACCTCAAAGCGATGGCCGTGCAGGTGGATCGGGTGGTTGGTCATGGTCAGGTTGCCGAAGCGGATGCGCACGCGGTCGCCCAGCCGCGCCGGGAGGCTGTCGATCCCCGGGAACACGCGGCTGTTCCAGGTCCACATGTTGAAATCCGTCATCTCGGCCACGCGCGGCGTATAGGAACCCGGATCGATGTCGTAGGCCGAGATCAGGAAGACGAAATCGCGATCGACCCGCATCTGCGCCGGATCTTTCGGATGCACCACCAGGAAGCCCATCATGCCCATCGCCATCTGCACCATCTCGTCCGAATGCGGGTGGTACATGAAGGTGCCTGCATGCTTCATCTCGAACTCGTAGACAAAGGTCTTGCCCGGCGGGATATGCGGCTGCGACAGGCCGCCGACGCCGTCCATGCCGGCTGGCAGGATGATCCCGTGCCAGTGCACCGTGGTGTGTTCCGGCAGCTTGTTGGTGACGAAGATCCGGACCTTGTCGCCTTCCACGCATTCGATGGTGGGTCCCGGGCTCTGGCCGTTGTAGCCCCACAGGTGGGCCTTCATGCCGGGGGCGAACTCGCGTTCGACCGGCTCCGCTACCAGGTGGAACTCCTTCCAGCCCTGCCGCATGCGCCAGGGCAGGGTCCAGCCGTTGAGCGTCACCACCGGGTTGTACGGCCTGCCGCTGGCCGGAGGCAGCGGTGGCTGGGTGGCGGGACTGGCTTGCAGGGCGGCTTCGGGCAGCACCGCGGCGCCGGCGCGCGATACCAGCGCCGCGCCCAGCATGGTGGCGCCGGAGCCGTGCAGGAATTGTCTTCGGGTAACCATGGTCATTGTCCTTTGGGCACAGCGATGGATGCCGGGCCGGCGGCGGCCGCGGCGGAAGCCGGAGAGGGCGAGGCGCCAGCACGGGCGGGCACGGTGGGAGATGCGGGCGAAGACGCGGCGCCGGCATCGGGCAGGCGCCCACCCAGCGCGCCTTGCAGCTCGGTTTCGGCCACCCAGTATTCGCGCAGCGCGTCCAGATAGCCGTTGACCGCGCCCACCTGATCGCGCGCGTCGGTCAGCAGCTCGAATACGCTGACCAGCATGCCGTTGTAGCGGAGCAGGCTTTCGTCGGCGATGCGCTTGCGCAGCGGTACCACTTCATCGCGGTAGTGCCGCGCAATGTCATAGCGCGCCTGGTAGCCGGCATAGGTCTCGCGCACCTCCGAGCGGGCGTTGATGGCGTTCTCCGCCAGCCGGCTGGCGGCCTGCATGTAGACCGCTTCCGCGCGTGCCACGCGCGCCCCGCCCCAGTCGAACAGCGGGATCTCGATATTGATGCCGTAGCCGGTTTCACGCGGCTTCGCGGTTTCCGTGTTGTGCAGGTAGGCGACATCGATCACGCTGACGAAGCGTGTTGCCCGCGTCAGGCCGAGCGAACGCGCCAGGCTGTCCAGCTGGAGCCGGCCGGCCTGCAGGTCGAGCCGGCTGGCAATCGCATAGCCTTCGAGATCGGCGAGTGCGGGCCGTGTCGTCGGCAGGTCCGGCAGACGCTCGGGGAGCCGGTACTGCGCGCCGGTGCCCCACAGGCCGAGACGCCGCGTGAGCTGCTCGCGCGCCGCCAGCGCCTGCTGGCGAGCCCGCGCGAGCTGGCTGGCGGCATCGGCATAAAAGGCCTGCTCGCGTGCGTGATCGAGTGCGCTGACATTGCCCGCCCGCGCCAGGTCGCGGGCAAAGAGCGCACCCGTCTCGGCGGCGTTCTTCACCTGCTCGGCATAGCGTGCGGATTGCTCCGCCGCCACGGCATTGACGAAGGCCTTGCGCGTTTCCAGCGCGTGCCGCAGCAGGGTGTCGGCCACCGCCAGCCGCGTTTGCGAAAAGCGGTCCTGCTCGATGCGCGCCGCCAGCGGGAGCACCAGCAGGTTCATCAGGCCGACCGAGATGGCGCGGTCGATCTTCAGGTCGTCGCCCTGGCGGGTGCGGCTGAAGGAAAACCCCGGGTTGGGCAGGCGTGTGGCCTGGACATACTCGGCTTCGGAGATGCCCAGCTCGGCGAAGGCCGCCTGCAGGCCGGCATTGTTGAGCAGGGCGATCTGCACGGCGCTGTCGGCGTCGAGCGGCTGCGCCAGCAAGGCCTGGGTGCGCTGGTAGACCTCGGCGCGATCCTGGTCGGAGCGCACCCATAGGGCATCCTTGCCCAGGCGCTCGCGCGCGGCGCTGGCCGCGGTGCCGAAGCCGCCGTCGGCGGTAAAGCCGGCGCAGCCCGCCAGCAACAGGGCACAGGCCGCCGCGGCCAGTCCCGGCCGGAGAGTCAGTGGTAGAGACATGCGGCGTCCTCAGTGATGATGCGCGTGGCCAGCGCCGGCTTCCGGCCGGGCGCCGCCTGCCTGGCCGGGCTTGCCGGAAGCATCGGGTGCGCCGGCCGGCGCCGGCTTGGACATTGGCATGCCCATGGGCGGATTGCCGGCCGCCGGTGCGACCTGGTCGTTGGACTGGCGCCAGGGTGCGATCGGCTGGGCCTGGAACGGCACGTAGCCGGCGAGCACATTCAGCGCCGGCAACGGCGGCACGGATGCGGCGGGGTCGAGCGGATCGGCGGCGGGTGCGCCGGGCTGGGCCAATGACAAGGCCGGCCCGAGCAGCCAGCACGCCGCCGCGAGAATGCGGACGAAATGCATGACAACCTCAGTGTTCGTGGGGTGCGCGAAGGGTGGCGCGGGGTAAAACGAACGTCGGGCGAGCGTGCGATGGACGCACCTCGGGTGTCAGCAGCGTGCGGCGGGCGGGCGGTCGGAGGGAGCGGGGAGGAAGCCGAGGAAGGCCGCTAGGGCGGCCTGGGGCGCGGCGTGGCCGTGGCTGGCCAGGGGAAGTTCGGGCAGCACCGTGGGGATCACGGCGCCGAGCGCGCAGGCGGAACACGCGCTGCAGGTGCCGGCGCCATGGTGGGTGTGATGGTCTTGCTGGTCGTGCGGAGCAGGCTGGCCTTGCGGCTCGGCCATGCCGGCCGACTTGTCCGCCGGGGCCGCCGCGTCATGGCAATGCATGCTGGCATGGCTGCCGAGCACGGCTTCCGCCTGCGATTTCATGGCCGCATGACGTAACATCATCGACTCGATGGCGGGGGAATCGGCCGACAGTCCGCCGGACGCCTGCACCGACTGCGCCGCGCTGCAGACCATCACGACCGCCGCCGCGATACCCTGTGCGGGCAGCGCGATCATGGCGATACATAGCAGGAAGCAGCTCAGGACGTGTTTCATCGGGGCAGGTGGAATAAGCAGGCAGTATTGTACCTGCATGGAAAGGTGCGCTAGCGTGACGCCAACATGACAATGCTGACATCTTTGGCCGGGCCGGGGATTCCTCGTATAGCGTAGCGGTCTTGCAGGACCGGTTTTCCAGCGGCGCAGGGGCGGCCGGTGCCCGGTTGATGGCGGAGGATGGCGGGTTGATGGCCCGGAGTGAACTTAAATGCGCATATTGATTGTCGAAGACGAGCCCAAGGCAGGCGATTACCTGCGCAAGGGCCTGAGCGAATCCGGATTCGTGGTGGACCTGGCCCGCAACGGCGTCGACGGCCTGGCCCACGCACGCGGGCAGGAGTACGACCTGATCGTGCTGGACGTCATGCTGCCCGGCATGGACGGCTGGCAGGTGCTGCAGGAACTGCGGCGCGAACGCGATACGCCGGTCCTGTTCCTGACCGCGCGCGACGAACTCTCCGACCGGCTCAAAGGGCTGGAGCTCGGGGCCGATGACTATATGGTCAAGCCCTTCGCCTTCGCCGAACTGGTGATGCGCATCCGCACCATCCTGCGGCGCGGACCGCTGCGCGAGAGCGAGCTGATCGAAGTGGCGGACCTGCAGATCGATACCGTCAAGCGCCGCGTCACGCGCGACGGGCAGAAGCTTGACCTGACCTCCAAGGAGTTCGCGCTGCTGCAACTGCTGGCGCGCCGCTGCGGCGAAGTGCTGTCGCGCTCCCTGATTGCCTCCCATGTCTGGGACATGAACTTCGACAGCAATACCAATGTGGTGGATGTCTCGATCCGCCGCCTGCGCGCCAAGGTCGACGATCCCTTTCCGCGCAAGCTGATCCATACCCGCCGGGGGATGGGCTACGTGCTGGAGGAGGAGGCGCCGTGAGCCGGCTTGGGGCTGGTTCAGGACGCCTTGCATCGGGCGGGCGGGGGAGCGCGTCATGATCCGCACCATGCTGCCCCTGCCCGCGTCGCTTACCGCCAGGCTCGCGCTGGCCTATGGCATCGCCACCGTGGCCATCCTGATCGCCGTCGGCACTTACCTGGCCAGCGCGCTTGCCTTGCAGTTGCAGGACCGCGACGAAGGCGAACTGGTGAGTGAAGTATTGCTGGTGCGTCATCTGCTGCGCGAGGTCAGGTCCGAGGCCGAGGTCCGCGCCGACACCCATCGCTTCGCCGATCTCGCAATGGGTCACGAAGGTCTGATCCTGCTGGTGCGCGGCAGCCAGGGTGAGCCGCTGGTCACCCTCAACCCGCGCCACGAGCCGGTGCCGGCGTTGCCGGCGCTGCCCGCCGCCATGCCGCCGGACAAGTCGCTGCTGCACACCTGGTACCCGCGCAACGGCGTTGCCTCGCGGGGCATCGCGGCGCTCGGGCAGCTCGGGGATTCCGACCACGCGGTCGAGATCGTGGTGCTGCGCGACGCAGGCTACCGCGCCGCGCTGATGACGGCGTACCAGAAGCAGATGTTCTGGGCGACCATGTGCGGCGCGGCGGTCGCGGCCGGCCTGGGCTACCTGATCGCCCGGCGTGGCTTGCGGCCGCTGACGCGCATGGCGCAGGACGCGTCGGCCGTGACCATGAGCCGGCTCGCCACCCGCCTCGACGCGGGCCAGGCGCCCACGGAAGTACGCGCCCTGGTGGCCGCGCTGAACGATATGCTGGCGCGTCTCGAGGATGGTTTCCACCGCCTCTCCGAATTCTCGGCCGACCTGGCACACGATTTCCGCACGCCCATCAGCAACCTGATCGGCCAGACCCAGGTCACGCTAGGCCAAAGCCGCCCGGTGCAGGAGTACGAGAGCCTGCTGGAATCCAACCTGGAGGAGTACGAGCGCCTGGCACGCATGATCGAGAATATGCTGTTTCTCGCGCGTGCCGACCACGCCCAGGTAGCGCTGAACGTGCGCGAGCTGGACGCGCGCGCCGAACTCGACAAGGTGGCCGAGTACTACGAAGCCGTGGCGGCGGATCGGGATATCACGGTACAACTGGCGGGGCAGGGCAGCGTGCATGCCGACCAGACCCTGCTGCGGCGGGCGGTGAACAACCTGGTCGACAATGCCCTGCGCCACGCGCCCGGCGGCAGTGCCGTGGACATCCGCGTGGCGACAGACACGCAGGCCACCAGGATACGGGTGGGCAACGGCGGCGGCGGAATTGCACCGGAGGCGCTACCGCACGTGTTCGGGCGCTTTTACCGGGGCGACCCGGCGCGCAGCAATTCGGCGTGCTCCACCGGCCTCGGGCTGGCCATCGTCGACACCATCATGCGCTTGCATGGCGGCAGCGTCAGCCTGTACAGCCGGCCCGGCGAAACGGTGGCGGAACTGACGTTTCCGCTGATACCGCGTACGTCCGCCCTGCGTTCGGAGCATCAGGCCCAGACGGCCGCGCAGTCGTCACAGGCGGCGCAATGAGTCCATTGCGCCGAGCGCCCAAAGAAACGGCTCATCCGGGCTCAGGTCGGCAGGTCCTCCGCCCAGCGCTGCACCAGTTCCTGCGGGATCGCCTGGAAGACCTCGTCGAAACGCTTGCCCGCAAGCCGCTCGGCTTGCCTGAGCAGCAGGGATACGGGACTGCTCGGCTCGTGCTCGTCGAACCATTGCCTTGCCAGGCGAATCGTGGCGATCATGGTCGCGCGGCTGTGCGCCGCATTGCCGGCCGGCGCCACCAGTGCCTCCGGCAGCAAGGCTTGCGCGGGAAGGGGCGGAGGCGGGGCGGGCGTCGGCCCGGGCATGACAAGTTCGTCCGCGCAAGGCAGCGTGGCGGTGTCTTCCGGCGTTTCCCCTTGCGGTCTGGCGCCCAGGCGCAGCAGCTGCAGCAGCGGCGATAAGTCCGGGGCATCGGCCGCCAGCGTCTCTTCCATCCAGGCGCTCAGTTGCTCCACCAGCTTGCCAGCCTCTTCCGTCGCGGCCAGCGTGGCGTCGCCTTGGCCGCGCAGGGCCGCGAGCTGGCGATGTACCGCGTCCGGGGCCAGGCCATCAACGGGCCGCGGCAGGGCAAAGGCGCGCTCGATGTCGCGCACCTGCAGCCGTGTTGCGCTTTGGGCCGAGAAGGTGATTTCCCGGATGTCGGCAAGCAGGCCAGCGGGGTCGGCAAGCCCTGCGAGCGCATTGGCGCGCACGGCAGGGTCGTGTTCGCCATCCACTTCCAGGCGCGGGTGGATCGCCGCGGGATGGCTCCGCAGCAGGGCGAGCAGCAGCGCCAGTCCGTCCCGCAAGCCCGCGGCTGCGTCCAGTCTCGCGCGGCATCGCAGGAACAGTATCAACAGGCGGATATCCTTGGTCCGCAGCAGCAGGCGCTTGCAATCCCGCTCCAGCTCCAGCCAGTTCACCGTTTCGGCATTGGCGACGAAGTCGCCGTATTGTGCCTGGCCGCGCGGAGAAGCCTTGGCAAGCAGTACGACAAACTCCGGATCGTATTCAAGGTCCGCGCCGCACGGCGCATTCCCTGCCACGGGCTCGGCCAGCTCGGCGAAGCGCAGGGGGGCGATGGTGGTTGCCTTGATCGGCCTGGATGCGTTCTTCATGGGTTAGCCGCGCATGTAAAGTTCGGGTTCAAAGACCATGCCTGTCACGGCGGCGCGCCGCGGATCGGGTTCGCCCAGCCAGGTCGACCAGCCCAGTCGTTCTTGCGCGCCCAGGATGGCTGGCGGCGCGGATGCCGGTTTCACCTGCAACTCGGCCTCCCACGCGAATTCAAAGCCGACGAACGAGCGGACCCACTCCACCAGGACGGGCAAGTCGCGGCCATTCGGCGCGAATCGCAGGTATTGGCGCAGGCCGAGCGGCCCGATTACCAGGCGGAACTTATGCTGGCGGTCCGGCACCGAGTCGCCCAGCATCGCGCCATGCGCGAGCAGGCCCGATGGCCCGGCATGGCCCAGGCACGTCAGGTCGGCCGGGTCGATGGCGATCCAGTGCAGCACATACTCTTCGAGTCGCACAGGAACGCCAAAGAAATGCGCCAGGGAGTCGGCGATTCCATCCGGGTTCCTGGCTTCACGCACATGATGCGCGCTGGCCGCCAGCCGAGCATGGGCCGGCAGCGGGCTATGCGCGATCTCTTCAGCCTCATGACCCGCGAGCCAGCCGACATAGCGCGAAAAGACCTCGTCGTCGGGCCGATCCAGCCCGGCCGCTGCTTGTCCCACGGCCCAGGCCTGATAGAACTGCGTGAGGGCGCGGTGATGAAAGATGTCGAGGAAGGCCGCCGTAGTACGGTCCCGCCGGGATTCGGCCCGGTCCCGCACGATCTCCGTAAAGTGCAGCGGGAGCGGCCCGTTGGGCCCGAGCATGCCCAGGCCGAACAGTTGGACCTGCAGCCCGGCGGGGCTCTGCTCCAGTTGCGCAATCTCCCGGGGCGCGAACGAAAGCGAGGCCGCCTGGCCCACGCGGAAGGGCTCCTGGTGCGGTCGGCTGGCCTGGCCCACCTGCGGCAGTTCGGGCCGGCGCGCGTACAAGTGCCTCAGCAGCCCGAGGAAGCTGAGCTTCCATACCGGCTGGCCGGCATAGCCGGCGCTTGCCGCGTGGGAGCCAGCCGGCGGCCGGTTCGCTTCTGTGTCGCTGTGCATGGCTGGCATGGACTACGCCGCGCTGCGGCCGCCCGCGCGGGCCGGCCAGCGATGCACGAGTCCGCGCTGCATCGAGTGCAGTTCCGTCTCCGTGAAGGCGTTGACGCTGACGTGGCGCGCCAGGAAATGCTCGAGCACCACGCCGAACAGATACGGACTGATACCGGAAAAGCCGGCCTCGTCCACGGTCAGCCGGCACTGTATGCCGCGCCCGTAGACGAGCGGGCCGTCCCCGGGCAACCGCCGCATGACCGGCTGGATCTGCGAGCCGATCAGGCTTTCGATCTGGCGCAACCGGGCCTGATCGTCGTTCGGCGCGAACAGCCGGAGGAGGTCGCGCAGCCCCTGGCCGCCGCTGCGGTGATCCACGTCCATCAACGAGAGATAGTTGAAACCCAGCAGCCGGATCAGGCGCCACGCCGTTTCATTCTCCGCATAGGGCGGCCAGGGCGAAGAGGGCGGCCGGATCAGGCCGATGCCGTCCACCGGGATCGACGCCGACGTCGTCAGGTCGTTCAGGCCGTTGCGAGGGACCAGCGTGGCCAGGTCCCGGTTGGTGACCAGCGCTTCCACCGATAGGTAGCGCAGCATGTCGGGGTAGGGCGCCTCATGCTGGTCCACCAGCGCGACGAACAGCTCCGTGCCGGTATAGGCTGTACGGGTACCGTACCGGCGAGCCTGCTGCGAGACCAGACGCCGCTCGCGCCGTATGGAAAAGTACCGGCCGTGGTTGCCCTCGTCACAGTTGCGCGTGGAAAACAGCGGCCGGAACGCCATCGCGGCGCTATGCTCCGTCTCCTGCCCCGACAGGGTTTGCACGGAGTGTGCCTCGTAATCGAGCGGATGGCGTCGATCGGGCACGAGATGGAATTCGTTTCGTGCAGGCGCTATCTCGATCCGGTCGGTACGCTTTGCAAACAGGTTGACCACCGGTGCGCAATACAGTGCGAACTGATCGCGGTCCACCTTGCCGGCGAGATGGCCGGGCGGCTTCGACAGCAGCACCACGACCTCGGCCTCCCTGGCGGCGATGCGCCGAAGGCCGGGTGCAAGCCCGTTCAGGCCAAAAAAATAAAAGCGCGCCGGACAGGCGAAGTACTCATGGATCAGATGGTGGCCATGAAAGGTATTCCACGCCTGCGGCAGGGCCCCTTCGCCTGGAGCCATGCCGACATGCACAACGGCATCCTTCGTCACCGAGTGCAAGGCGCCGCCCATGGCGCCGGCTGGCCCGATCAGCAACGCCACGCCCGCGCCGTGCAGCAGCTCGAACAGGTGCGAGGCAATCTGGTCGTCGCCGCGCAGATAGACCGGCAGGCAGTCCAGGCCCTCCAGTTGCTCGAACGTCATGTCCAGTCCAATGGACAGGCGCAGCCGCAGCGCGCCTTGCACCGCAACATGCGCAGGCAGGTAGCGTTCGAGATTGCGGATATCGGGCGGAATGCCGGTCAGGCGCGCCTCGGTGATCGTGAGCGGCCACAATGTCACGGCCTGGGTGGTGCGGAACTGGCAGGCGGTCTGCTCGCCAGGCGCCAGGGCGGCGGTCAGCTCGGTATCGCGCGGTATCGGAACGCCGTGCGCGAAGTTGCCTTCCCCGATGCTCGGGCGGAACTGCGCGACCGCGATCGACGGGGTGGGGGCCACGTAGTTCGGGTAGACCACCTCCAGCAAGCGCTGGGTAAAGCGCGGAAACTCGGCGTCCAGCTTGATTTGCGTGCGGGCGGAAAGGAAGCAGAATGCTTCGATCAATCGCTCGACGTAGGGATCGGCTACCTCGATGCCGTGCATCCCCAGCCGTTTGGCCACCTTGGGGTGCTGGCTGGCGAACTCGCCGGCCAGCTCGCGCATGTAGACGAGCTCCCGGTTGTAGTACTCGAGGAGGTGTGGATCCATGGGCTCAGCTCGCGTGGATGGATTGCACGCTCAACCTGCTGGTTTCCAGGTCGAGCGTGCTTTGGGCCGTGAAGGCCATCGGATAAGGGTCCATATGGATCAGACCCTTGATCTCGAACAGCAGCGTGTTGTAGCGCTGCGGCGCGTCTTCCTTGCACAGGGGCTCGACCTCCAGGGAGCCGGGAATCAGCCTCGGCTCGAAATCCAGGATGGCGCGCCGCACGATGTGCACGATGTCGGTCCATTTGCGTTCGGACAGGTAGGTGCCGGCCACGGGCGGCACACCGTAGTTGATGGTGGAGGCGGCCGCCGCGCCGTGGCGGTCGCGGTTCATCTCGTCTTCGCGGTTGGTGGTATTGAGCAGATAGGTCAGGTCGCGCTGGATGATCTCGCGCATTTGCGCGCGCGTCACGGTGTATTCGGCCGCGCTTTCGCTCGCGCGGTGAGGGGCGTCGTCGCGCAAGCGGTCGAACAACGTCGGCATCAACTGCGTATGCGGACGGCGGGGCGCACGGCGGTCAGGCATCCGGGGTTCCTGGTTCAGGCGGCGATGGTCGCGGCGCGGAGCCGTTCCCGATAGCCAGAAGCATGGTAGGCGAGCCCCTCGTCGGGCCGTGCGGCGACAGTGCGGCAAACACCCCCGTGGCTTGCCGCAATGCCACGTCCAGGCGCATGGCGGGGCAGGCGCGGCCAGCTACGTTCCTATGTTTCATCGGCTGCCTGTGGGATGACGGCCTGCGCTGCACGGTAGGCGCTGTTCATCGACAGCAGGTGGTGCTCGCGCTGGACCAATGGCGTCGCGATCTCGCTCCCCTGTGCGGGCGCGATGTCCCCGGCGAACAGCCGGAGCACGTCCTGCCGGGCGGGCTGGACAAGGGACTGGAGCGCATCAGGCTCGCCTGGCGGGCCGATCAAGGCTTCGATTGTCAGCTCGGCGGCGACCATGTCGCGCAAGGAGCCAGGCCCGGCCTGCGCGGCGAGGGCGTGCAGCGAGCCGGCTTCGGCCCTGGCCGTTGCCGCACTGGCCTGCACCGCACCGCCCGGACCGGCGTGCCCGCCGACGTGGCCAGGGTTGCGCAGCACGGCCTCGCTCTCCGCGATCAACCGGGCAAGAATGTCATCCTCCGCGGCCTGTCCCGCCGGCGCCCTGCCGGTCGCGGCCGCGCCTGTTCCAGCCCTGAGGATTGCGAAGGGGTCTTCCGGCAATACGCGGCCCGGTTTCAGCTCTCCCGCCCACGCCGCCGGATCGTCATGGACCGCAGAGCGCTGGGCAAGGCCGGATCCAATCTCATTCATGGGCCATCTCTTCTGTCATCGGATTAAAAGGCTAGGAATACGCGGGTGAAATCGGCCGAATCATATCGGTAAATGGGATGGCAGGCAAAGTGCGGGAAAATTCCTAAATGTATTGGGTTGCATTCAGATGTGATTTGTTCTTACATCAGATTTCGCTTTGGATTTGAATCTATCCGTTGGGAAATTTCGTATTTTTTGTGAATTGTTGCAGTTTGCGACAAATTATTCGTGTCTGCCTGTTGATTTTTTTGTAAAAATCTTAATTTTATTTGGATTTATCGTGACCATGTTCCTAGCGCGATGCTATTTATTGGGAGTTTTCTTAAAGTAATAGGATTGTTCTTGTTTTTTGATTTTTTTTTAAAAATTGACATAATTTACATGTGAATTAAGGTGGTGTAGTTTACGACTTCCTCCGAGGCGGGTGGTCGTGCGGTTGATTTTGCGACGGCGATTGGAACCCTGTCCTGGATAAAAAGAGATAGGGAATAGGATGGATATTTCTCGTCAGGCGCTGTTCGGTCGATTGAATGCCACACTGTTCAAATCGCTGGAAAGCGCGACAGCCTTCTGCAAGCTGCGCGGCAATCCCTATGTGGAACTGGCGCATTGGGTGCATCAGTTGCTCCAGGTTCCAGACGGCGATTGGCCGCGGATCCTGCGTCATCATCAGGTCGATGTGACGGCGCTGGAAGCGGATCTGGCGCGCGCGCTGGGCCAGCTCCGGACTGGTGCCAGCTCCATCAGCGATTTCTCGTTCCAGATAGAACAGGCGATCGAACGCGCCTGGCTGTTTGCCACCTTGTCCTTCCGCGACGACAGGATCAGGGGTGCCCATCTCCTCACGGCCCTTCTCAGGACGCCGGAGTTGCGCCGCACGCTGCTGGGCATCTCAGCGCGGTTCGAGTCCATTCCCACCGAGGGGTTGATCGCCGCGTTGCCGGCGTTGGTGGCGCAGTCGCCCGAGAGCGGCGACCACGCCTACGACGGCAGCGGCCTGGCTCGCGCGCTCCCGGGCGAGGCCAGCGGTGCGCTGCCCGAAGCCGCCGACCAGCGTTCGCCGCTGGCGCGGTTTTGCCGCGACCTCACCGGGGACGCGCGTGCAGGCCGGCTCGATCCGGTGATCGGGCGCGAGCACGAAATCCGCACCATGACCGATATCCTGCTGCGCAGGCGCCAGAACAACCCGCTGCTGACGGGGGAGGCCGGCGTCGGCAAGACCGCCGTCATCGAAGGATTGGCGTTGGCGATGGCTGCCGGCGCCGTACCCCCCAGCCTGGCGCGGGCCAGGCTGCTCAGCCTCGACGTGGGCGCATTGCTGGCCGGCGCCAGCATGAAGGGGGAGTTCGAGGCACGGCTCAAAGGCGTGCTCGAAGACGCGGCGAAGTCCGCCGAGCCGGTCATCCTGTTTGTCGACGAGGTGCATACGCTGGTGGGCGCTGGCGGCCAGGCCGGCACCGGCGACGCCGCCAACCTGCTCAAGCCAGCCCTGGCGCGCGGCACCCTGCGCACCATTGGCGCCACCACCTGGGCCGAATACAAGCGGCACATCGAGAAGGACCCCGCGCTCACACGGCGTTTCCAGGTGCTGCAGGTAATGGAGCCGGAGGAAGCCGGCGCAGTGGCCATGGTGCGTGGCCTGGCAGGCACCTTCGCCGAGCATCATCAGGTATTGGTGCGCGACGAGGCCATCCGCGCAGCGGTGAAGCTGTCGCATCGCTATATTCCGGCGCGGCAGTTGCCGGACAAGGCAATCAGCCTGCTGGACACGGCGTGCGCACGCGTGGCGCTGTCGCTGCATGCGGCGCCGGCCGAAGTCGACGCCGCGCGGCAACGGCTTGCCGCTGCCCGGACGGAAGCGGCATTGCTGGCCACGGAAGCCCGGCTCGGAAAGGGCACCGGCGAGCGGCTGGCGGTGGTCACGTCGGATATCGCGCGATGCGAGGCGGACCTGGTCCTGGCAGAGGCGCGCTGGGAGCAGGAGAGGGAACTCGCCCGCCAGATACTGGAGCGGCGC
>NZ_JARJLM010000472.1 GCF_029335485.1 Cupriavidus basilensis | reverse complement strand
CCGCCGTCACCCATCCCGACCCCGCGGCCTACTATCACACCCTCGCCGCGCAGCGGCCCTTCTATCGCGACGAAGCGCTCGGCCTGTGGGTGGCCGCTGGCGCCGCCGAGGTGGCGGCGGTGCTGGCGCATCCCGCGTGCCGGGTACGGCCGCCCGCGCAGGCGGTGCCGCCGGCGCTCGCGGGTAGCCACGCCGGTGCGCTGTTTGGCGGCCTGATCCGCATGAACGACCGCGAATGGAACGCACCGCTCAAGACGGTGTTGCGCAAGCGGATGGCGTGCCTGGATCTGGCCGCCATGCGCGCGCGGGTGTCGGCGCTGGCGCTGGATCTGCCGTTCGACAGCCGCCATCAGGGCGCGGCCGTCAATCACTGGATGTTCTCCTTGCCGGTGCTGGCAGTGGCCGATGTCCTGGGACTGGAGGTGGCCGGCGCGCGTGGCGAGGCGGCGCGGATGGCGGCGCAGGTGGCCGCTTTCGCGCGGGCGATGTCGCCGCTGGCCACGGCAGAGCAGCTTGCCCCCGGCAGCGACGCGGCGGCCTGGCTGCAGGCCTGGATGCGCGCGCGCCTGGCGTCCGCTACAACGGGCATGGCCCCAATGGATCCGGCCGCGCCGCCGCTGGAGGGGCTGGTGCGTGAGGCGCTGGCGGCCGGCGTGACGCGGGAGATTGTCGTCGCCAATGCGATCGGCCTGCTGATACAGGCTTGCGAGGCCAGCGCCGGGCTGGTCGGCAACATGCTGCTGCGGCTCGCGCGGGAGCCGCAGCGAGGGCGCGGGCTGGATGCGCTGCAAGAGGCCGCCGCGGGCGTGCTGCGCGAAGATCCGCCGGTGCAGAACACGCGCCGCTTCCTGGCCGCCGATGCGCGCCTGTGCGGCGCGGATCTGAAGGCCGGCGATACCGTGCTGGTGGTGCTGGCGGCGGCATCGCTCGATGACGGCGGCGGACGCACCGGCGCGTGCGATGCATCGGCGGCGCCCTGGACCTTCGGCCGCGGCCGTCATGCCTGCCCCGGCGACGCGCTGGCGTCGGCGGTGGCGCAGGCGGTTGTCGCGGCGCTGCTGTCGCGCGGCGCGGATCCGGCGTTGCTGGCGCGCGCGTTCCGCTATCGCCCCTCGCTCAACACGCGCATTCCGCATTTTCTCTGATCTTTTCCGTGTGCCCTTGCCGTGAACGGCAAGGCGCGCCGAACCCATGGAACGCAACCGAAAAAGGCCTCCGCCATGATCGCAGTCATCTTCGAAGTCGAGCCCGCCGAGGGCCGCATGGATACGTATATGCATATCGCGGCGCAACTGCGCACCACGCTGGAAGCCATCGACGGCTTTATCTCGGTGGAGCGCTTCCAGAGCCTGAGCAACCCGGGCAAGCTGCTGTCCCTGTCGTTCTTCCGCGACGAAGCCGCGGTCATGGCCTGGCGCAATACGGCGGAGCACCGCCACGCGCAGTCGGCCGGGCGCGGCGGCGTGTTCGCGGGCTATCGCCTGCGCGTGGCGCAGGTGTTGCGCGACTACGGGCTGGACGAGCGCGAGCAGGCCCCGGCCGACAGCCGCGCCGTGCACGCCCCGGTTGCGGCCTCGCCGGCACGGGCCGGGTGAGGGGCCCGCGATGGAGTCGGCTTTCCTGAACGCGCAGACTGCGCTGATCGGCTTTACCTTCCTGCTGGCGGGGCTGGTCAAGGGCGTGGTGGGACTGGGCCTGCCCACGGTGGCGGTAGGGCTGCTGGGGCTTGCCATGCCGCCGGCGCAGGCGGCGGCGCTGCTGGTGGCGCCATCCATGGTGACCAACGTCGTCCAGCTGTACAGCGGGCCGCGGCTCGGCCAGCTGGCGCGGCGGCTGTGGCCGATGCTGGCGGCCATCTGCGCGGGCACCTGGCTGGCGGCCGCGCTGTTGCCAGCCAGCCTGATGGCGCATGCCACCGCATGGCTGGGCATGGCGCTGGTGTTGTACGCGGTGCTGGGGCTGGCCGCATACCATCCGAAAGTCCCGGCGGCCACGGAAGCCTGGCTGGGGCCGCTGATCGGCGTGGTCACCGGCGCCATCACCGCTGTCACGGGCGTATTCGTGATTCCGGCGGTGCCCTACCTGCAGGGGCTGGAATTGGACAGGGAAACCCTGGTGCAGGCGCTGGGCTTGTCGTTCACCGTATCCACTGTCGCCCTGGCGATCAGCCTGGCGCTGAACGGCGCGTTGCTGCACACGCCGGTGCTGGGCGCTTCGCTGCTGGCACTGGTGCCTGCGCTGGGCGGCATGTACATCGGCCAGTGGCTGCGCCATCGCATCAGCGCGGCGCGCTTTCGCCGCTTGTTTTTCTGCGGGCTGCTGCTGCTCGGCGCCGAGCTGGCGCTGCGCGGGGCATTTTAGGCGGCGAGCGCGGCGGCAGGAGTCCGCCGATGGGGAGCGCGCGCGCCCGGCATCGCCGGACAGAATGCGCCGGCGCGCGGCATACTGGCTGCTGCGCCGCGGCGGACCGCTGCGCTGCCAGGCCAGCCGTGCGCCCGCCTCGGCGCATTCCCACCACGCGCACAGGAGATGCCGCCCATGGCATATCGCCGATGACACGACGCAGCCGCAGCGGCCGCAAGCTTTGGGATACGCTGAGCAAGATCGCCACCCGCAATGTCCGCGACGCGCAGCGCACCGTCACGCGCAGTGCCATCCGCTCGGCGGTGAAGCAGGGCGAGGCCATGAGCAAGGCCGCGCAGCGTGTGCTCAGCGGGGTAGCCTCGCCGGTGCCGCCGCCGGTCAGCCGGGGCGGCGGACGCTGGGAGGAAGGCAGCTGGGGCCTGGGGCCGCTGGTACAGCGGCGTTACCGCCTGTTCATCCCGCCCGGCGCGAGTGCCTCGCGCCCGGCCCCGCTGCTGGTGCTGTTGCACGGCTGCGGCCAGGATTCCGCCAGCTTCGCCGCCTGCACCCGGGCGGCGGCGCTGGCGCGCAGCGCGGGCTGCGTGGTGCTGATGCCTGAACAATCCTCCCAGGCCAATGCGCAGCGTTGCTGGAACTGGTTCCGCTCGCCGGCCCGGGTGGCAGCCGAGGCCAGCCTGCTGATGGCCATCGTCGAGCATATCTGCGAGCATCGCCCGGTTCGCCCCGACAGCGTCTTCGTGCTGGGCCTTTCGGCCGGCGGGGCGATGGCGCTGACGCTCGGGCTGCGCTACCCGGACCGTTTTGTCGCGGTGGGCTCGCACTCGGGCGCGGCGCCATACAGTGCGAGCAACGCCGCGCAGGCGGCGCGCGTCATGCATGGCAAGGGCCAGCCCGACCTGCACGCCGCCCGGCTGCAACTGGCGGGGCGTTCGCCGCCGCCCTTGCTGCTGCTGCACGGCGATGCGGATCCCGTGGTGGCGTTCGACAACGCACTGGCCTCGGCGGCGCTGTGGCAGCAACTCTTGCCGCAAGCGCCCGTGCCGGCGCCGCCGCGCAGGGTGCAGCGCGGGCAGCGCCGCCCTTACCGTGTTCATGGATGGTCGAGCGAGGGGCGGCCTTATATCCGCCTGGTGCGGATCGAAGGGCTTGCGCATGCCTGGAGCGGCGGGCCGTCCAGCCAGGCCTTCTCCGATCCGTCGGGCCCGGATGCCCTGCGCATCGCCTGGCCGTTCTTCATGCAATGCCTGGCGGCGCGCGCGATGCCGAGGCGGGCGCGCAAGCTGGCCGGGCTGGCCTGAGCCCGCTTCAGCGTGCCTGCGGCGCGTCTATCACCACATCGCTTTCGGGATACGCTACGCAGGGCAGGATGTAGCCTTCGTCGCGCTCATCGAAGCTGACGCCCGGCCATTCGATGCGATAGGCGATCCGCCCGGCGGATAGCCGGCACAGGCAACTGCGGCAGGTGCCGTTGCGGCACGAGCTGGGCAGGCGCACGCCGGCCTGCAGCGCGGCTTCCAGCAGCGTCTGTCCGGGTGGCGCGGGAAAGGTGCTGCCGAGCGGCTCCACCCGCGCGGAGAAGGCGGGCACCGGTGCCGGCGCGTGGCCGCTCACGATGGTGCCCCTTCATCGTCGCCGTCCTTGCCCGCGCCGGCAAAGCGGGCGCGCCCATGGGTGGCATCGCGCAACGCTGCCTGCGCGTCGTCCAGCACGCTCGCCGGCAGGCGGATCGTCAGCCGTGCCGCGGCCCCGTGCTCGCCATGCGCGAGCGTATGGCCTGCCTGCTCGATCCAGCGTCGCACGCGCGCCTCGTCGGCATAGTCCACCTCCACCGTCAGGTCGGCCTGGACGATGCGTTCGATGCGCTGCGCGTCCTTCATCGCGGCGGCAATCGCATCCGTATAGGCGCGCACCAGCCCGCCCGCTCCCAGCTTGATGCCGCCGTAGTAGCGCACCACCGCGGCCAGTACGCCGTCCAGCTCATGGTGGCGCAACACTTCCAGGATGGGCCGGCCGGCCGTGCCGGAAGGCTCGCCATCGTCCGACATGCCGGACTGGCCGCCTGCCAGCAGGGCCCAGCAGACATGGGTGGCGGTGGCGTGCTCGGCACGCAGGCGCTGCAGCTGCGCCATGGCGGTTTCGCGGTCGGGCACGGGGATCGCGTAGCCGATGAAACGGCTCTTGCGGATTTCAAGGTCCGCCTGGACGGAGGAGGCGAGGGTGTAGGTCGGCACGGGTGAGGCCGCATCGCGGCGCGCCGCATGGGACGCCGGCGGGCGGCAAGCTAAGGGATAAGGCGCCCGGGACGGGCGCGTCCGCCAGTGTACAACAGCCGCCCGTCGGCCGGCCCGCAGGTATCCGGAACGCCCGCCAACCCGCCAGGGAGGCGCGGCGGGTCCCTCGAATGTCTGAAAAATAAGTCAATTTCAACAGGTTGTCACAAATCATTCATAGGATGCGACATCGGCCTGACCGACGCTCGGCTGTCCCCCACCAGCGCGCGGCATGGCGGCGCCATGCGCGCCGCCCACTCCATCACATAAGGAACGGGAAAGAACAATGCTCGACAAACCTGACGCATCCCGCCGCAAGGCGCTCAAATTCCTGGCTGGCGCGCCGATGCTGCCGCTGGGCCTCGGGGCCACGGCCTTCCTGGTCGGCTGCGGCGGCGATGACGAAGCGATAGCGGCCACCCCCCCGGCTGCCACGTTCACCACCGCGGAATTCACCGGCATGGCCGCGCCGGACCTGGGTAACGCGGCCGCGATGGCGACCACCACGGTGGGTTCGAGCCTGAAGGTCTCGTTCAGCGACGGCACCAGCCAGACCTACAAGCTGGCCTACCAGCCCTTCTTCATCACCGGCGACCAGGTACCGGACGGCAAGGGCGGCACCATCCTCGCCGGCGGCTATTTCGACATCAACAACCAGCCGATCATCGACCGCTCGGTGGCAGGCAAGGAGCGCCAGTTCTACTCCGACTCGCCGGACGGCACCTCGCTGCTCAAGATCGACGGCGCCAAGGTCGCGGGCGTGAAGGGCAACACGGTATTCGCCGTGGTCCAGTTCGAATACACCACGCGCGACCAGGCCAGCAACGACACCTATGGCCGCCTGCCGTCGCCGATCGGCGTGCTGACGCTGGACCAGAACCCCGCCACCGGCAAGCTGACCCTGGTCAAGTACCACAACGTCGACACCTCGTCCGTCAACGGCCTGTGGATCACCTGCGGCGCCAGCCTGTCGCCGTGGAACACGCACCTGTCCAGCGAGGAATACGAGCCGGACGCGTTCACCGCGAGCGCGAGCGCCCAGTTCCAGGCGTTCAGCAAGAACCTGCTCGGCACCGCCAGCGTCCTGGCCAACCCGTACTTCTATGGCCATATGCCCGAAGTCACGGTCAACCCGGACGGCACCGCCAGCATCAAGAAGCACTATTGCATGGGCCGCATCTCGCACGAACTCGTGCAGGTGATGCCGGACAACCGCACCGTGCTGATGGGCGACGACGCCACCAACAGCGGCCTGTTCATGTTCGTGGCGGACAAGGAGAAGGATCTCTCCGCCGGCACGCTGTATGTGGCCAAGGTAGGCGCGGGCTTCTCCATCGACCCCGCCGCCGCCGGCGCCGACCTGACCTGGGTCAAGCTGGGCCATGCCACCAGCGCCGAGATCGAGGCACTGGCCAAGTCCAACCTGCCGACCGATATCCTCGACGTCAAGTTCAGCGACCCCTCGGACGCCAGCTACAAGAAGATCTTCATCGGCGGCGCGGCCAACTGGGTCAAGGTCATGCCCGGCAAGGAAAAGGCTGCGGCGTTCCTGGAAACCCATCGCTATGCCTACCTGATGGGCGGCAGCATGGGCTTCACCAAGATGGAAGGCACCACCGTCAATATCAAGGACAAGGTGGCCTACTCCGCGCTGCAGAACATCCAGGATTCGATGGTCAACGGCAACACCGCCAAGGGCTGGAATCCGGAGAGCGGCATCTCGGTTCCGGCGGCGCTCAAGGCCGGCGGCGTGATGCAGCACAACCTCGCCGGCGGCCAGAAGGACCTGGGCGGCGCCGCGATCAACAGCGAATGGGTGCCGGTGCATACCAGGGCGCTGCTGGTCGGCAAGGATATCGCGGCCGACGCGTTGGGCAACACCGCCGACCCCGAACTGGTCGCCAACCCCGACAACCTCAAGTTCTCGGAAAAGCTGCGCACCCTGTTCATCGGCGAGGACAGCAGCCAGCACGTCAACAATTTCCTGTGGGCCTACAACGTCGACACCAGGAAGCTGACGCGCGTGCTGTCCACCCCGGCGGGCGCGGAATCGACGGGCCTGCATGCAGTCGACGAGCTCAACGGCTGGACCTACATCATGAATAATTTCCAGCACGCCGGTGACTGGACCAGCCTGCACAGCAAGGTGCAGCCGAAGCTGGATCCGCTGGTCCGCGCCAACTACAAGGACCGCTTCGGCGC
>NZ_JARJLM010000471.1 GCF_029335485.1 Cupriavidus basilensis | reverse complement strand
CCGCATGCGCACCAGCCCGGCGTGACAGGTTGCCCCGTGCATGGAGCACCAGTTGTCCCGCCGCTCCCGCCGCACGCGGACCGATTGCGCCGCCCGGCGCTCCCCGCCCGGCGCCCGGCGCTCGCCGTAGCGGGCGCAGCCAGCCGCAGGCGGGCGCTCGGCCAGCCGCTGGCACAGGCTTTGCTCGACATGGGCATGGCACCCGCTCCCGATCTCCCCTCCGACACCCGTGGCCGCCCAGCCGGCCAGGCCAGCTGGACCTGTCCCTTCTGCGCGCTGCTGTGCGACGGCCTTGCCGTCCCGCAGGAAGCCGTGGACGGCCGGGCTCCGGCGCTGAACGGCAGCACTTGCCCGCGCGCGGCAAACGCGCTGGCGTGCTTCGAACCGCGGACAATGGCGGCTGCCCCGTGCGCCGATGGCCGCCCCGTGACGCTGCCCCAGGCGCTCGACGCCGCCGCGCGCTTGCTGCGCGAGAGCCGCCGCCCGCTGTTCGGCGGCCTTGCCACCGATATTGCAGGCACGCGCGCGCTCTACGCCCTGGCCAACCACAGCGGCGCCGTGCTCGACCATGCGCATGGCGACGCCATGACCGCCAGCCTGCGCGCCCTGCAGGATCGCGGCGCGTTCACCACCACGCTGGCCGAGGTGCGCAACCATGCCGACCTGATCCTGTGCATCGGCACCCAGCCGTCGCAAAAGCACCCCGAGTTCTTCCGGCGCTGCGGGCTGACCGGCAGCGCGCAGCCATGCCCGCGCGAGCTGGCCTTCCTGGGCACGCCGATCGACCCGGCGGCGGCGCAACTGCCGAACACGCGCTGCAGCGAGGTGGCGCTGCCCGAGGGCGAGGACCTGTACCAGACGCTGGCCTTGCTGAACGCACTGTGCCGCCCGCGCGCGCTGGCCGACAGCCAGATCGCAAGCGCGGCGCTGCGCGATCTCTCGGCCCGCCTGCTGGCGGCGCGTTATGCCGTACTGGTGTGGACGCCCGCCACCCTCTGCGCGCAGGCAGGCGGCAAGCACGCCGCGCTGCTGATCGAGGGCATCCACCACCTGGTCAAGACGCTCAACCGCACCACGCGTGCCGGCGGCCTGCCGCTCGGCGGCGATGACGGCGGCAACACCGTCAACCAGGCCGTCACCTGGCTGTCGGGACTGCCCCTGCGCACGCACGTGCACCCCGGCGGGCTCGATCACGATCCGCACCGCTACGGGACCGAGCGCCTGCTGCGGGACGGCGATGCCGATGCGCTGCTGTGGGTCGCCAGTTTCACGCCGGACCTGCCCCCGCCCGCCAGCCGCGTGCCCACCGTGGTGCTCGGCCATCCGGCGCTGGCCGCCTCGATGGCCGGGCGCCCCGGCGTCTTTATCCCGGTATCGACCCCGGGCATCGGCTCGGCCGGCCACCTGTTCCGCACCGATGGCGGCATCGTGCTGCCGCTCAGCCCGCTGCGCGACGACGGCCTGCCGACGGTGGCGGCGGTGGCGGCGCAATTGCTGGCGCGGCTGCGGCAGGCCAGCGCGCCCATGGAGTCCGCATCATGAACACCTTGCGCCTGCACGGCGGCCGCCTGTACGACCCCGCGCGCGGCATCGACGGCCAGCTGGCCGATCTCTATGTCCGCGATGGGCGCATCGTCGCGCTGCCGCCCGGCACGCGGGCGGAGGCGGAGCTCGATATCGGCGGCATGGTGGTGATGGCCGGCGGCATCGATATGCACTCGCATATCGGCGGCGGCAAGGTCAACCTGGCCCGCATGCTGCTGCCCGAGGACCATCGCGACAGCATGGCCCCCGCCAGCCCGCTGGAGCTGGCCTCCTGCGGCACCTGCACGCCCGGCACGCTGGCCACCGGCTACCGTTATGCGCAGATGGGCTACACCGCCGCGTTCGAGCCCGCCATGATGGCGTCGAATGCACGCCAGACGCATTTCGAGATGGGCGATACGCCCGTCATCGATCACGGCGCCTACGTCATGCTCGGCAACGACGACCTGTTCCTGCGCATGCTGGCCGAGGGCACCGATTTCCAGCGCATCCGCGACTATGTCGGCTGGACCATCAATGCCAGCAAGGCGCTGGGCGTCAAGGTGGTCAACCCGGGCGGCATCTCGGCCTTCAAGTTCAACCAGCGCAAGCTCGACGTGGACGACCAGCACGTGCACTACCGCATCACCCCGCGCGACGTGCTGCGCACGCTGAGCCAGGCCCTGACCGAGCTCAAGGTGCCCCACCCCCTGCATATCCACGCCAGCAATCTCGGGGTGCCGGGCAATATCGAATCGACACTCGCCACCATGGCCGCGCTCGAAGGCCTGCCGGGCCACCTGACCCACATCCAGTTCCACAGCTACGGTGCGGATGGCCCGCGCAAATTCTCCTCGGCGGCGCTGCGCATTGCCGAGGCGGTCAACGCCAGCCCCAATATCTCGATCGACGTCGGCCAGATCATCTTCGGCCAGACCGTGACGGCCTCGGGCGACACCATGATGCAGGTGAAGAACGCCGACCTGGCCCACCCGCGCAAATGGATCGGCGCCGATATCGAATGCGACGCGGGCTGCGGCGTGGTGCCGTTCCGCTACCGCGAGCAGAGCTATGTCAACGCGCTGCAATGGGCCATCGGCCTGGAAGTCTTCCTGACGGTCAAGAACCCATGGCAGGTGACGCTGACCACCGACCACCCCAACGGCGGGCCGTTCACCAGCTACCCGCACCTGATCCGCCTGCTGATGGACAAGTCCTTCCGCGACGAGCAGCTTGCCAGGCTGCACCCGGAGGTGGCCGCCAACTGCGCGCTGCCCGATATCAAGCGGGAACTGACGCTGTACGAGATTGCCGTACTGACCCGCGCCGGCCCGGCGCGCCTGCTGGGCCTGCGCGACCGCGGCCACCTGGGCGCGGGGGCGGCGGCCGACCTTGCCGTGTACCGCGAGGACGCCAACCGCGAAACCATGTTCACCGCGCCGGAATACGTGTTCAAGGACGGCGCCCTGGTGGCACGCGCGGGACGTATCGTGGCCACGCCCGCCGGCGGCACGCACTATGTCGAGCCCGACTACGACAAAGGCATCGAAAAGACCCTGCGCAAGTACAGCGACAGCCATCTCGCGCTGAACTTCGACAACGCCGCCATCGGCCACGACGAACTGTGCGCCTGCTGCAATGGCGGCAGGCTGCTGCCGGCGCTATGCGACCCGCTGCGCAGGCAGGACACCGTATGAACGGGCGCTCGACATCGCCGCGCGCCTGGGGACACCTCGCATGCTGATCAACGGACTCACCATCGACGACACCTTCGCGGAGGCTTTTCCGATGAAGGCCACCCGGCTGCTGGTCACGGCCCACAACCTGACCTGGGCGCGGCATGCCGCGGCCGCGCTCACGGGCTTCGCCACCTCGGTGATCGCCTGTGGCTGCGAGGCCGGCATCGAGCGCGAGATCGCGCCGGCCGATTCCCCGGACGGGCGGCCCGGCGTAGCGGTTCTGCTGTTCTCGATGTCGGGCAAGGAGCTGGCCAAGCAGGTCGAGCGCCGTGTCGGCCAGTGCGTGCTGACCTGTCCCACCACGGCGGTGTACGCGGGGCTGGCCGAAGGCGAGGCCATCCCGCTGGGCAAGAACCTGCGCTTCTTCGGCGATGGCTGGCAGATCGCCAAGATGATCGACGGCGTGCGCTACTGGCGCGTGCCGGTGATGGACGGCGAGTTCGTCTGCCAGGAAACCACCGCCATGGTCAAGGCGGTAGGCGGCGGCAACCTGCTGATGCTGGCGCGCGACACCGACAGCGCGCTGGCCGCGGCAGAGGCTGCGGTGGCGGCAATGCGCCGGGTACCCAATATCATCATGCCCTTTCCCGGCGGCGTGGTCCGCTCCGGCTCGAAGGTCGGCGCCAGGTACGCCGGCATGCATGCCTCCACCAACGATGCCTTCTGCCCCAGCCTGGCCGGGCTGGTGGCCGGCAGCCAGCTCGGCCCCGCCGTGCGCTGCGTGCTGGAGATCGTGATCGACGGCCTGACGGAAGCCGACGTGGCCGCCGCCATGCGGGCCGGAATCGCGGCGCTCGCCGGGCGCGGCGCCGCCGCCGGGCTGGTGCGCATCTCCGCCGGCAACTACGGCGGCAAGCTGGGCCCTTTCCACTTTCACCTGCACCGGCTCGCCAGCCAGGGAGAACGCGCATGAGCGGCCTGACCCTGCGCCTTGCCACCACCCCCGCGCTGCGGGTCGACCTGCGCCAGCTGACGCCCGCCGCGCTGGCCGGCATGGCGCCTGACGCGGTAGCGCGGCTGCCCCTGTGGCATGGCAACGAAGGCATCGCCCTCGGCGACTTGTTCACCGTGCTGGCCCATGCCGGCGATGGCGAGCCCAGCCTCACGCTGGAAGGCGACCTGGGACGCTTCGACCGGATCGGCTGGCGGATGTCCGGCGGCACGCTGCGGGTCGAGGGCGACGCGGGCGACTATCTCGGCTGCGGCATGCAGGGCGGCACGCTGCGCGTGAGCGGCAATGCCGGCGATTTTGCCGCGGCGGCGCTGGCCGGCGGCAACCTCGTCATCGGGGGCAACGCCGGAGACTTCGCCGCCGCGGCGCTGCCCGGCGACATGGACGGCATGCGCGGCGGCACGCTCGTCATCGGCGGCAACGCCGGTGACCGCTTCGGCGACCGCATGCGGCGCGGTACCGCGCTGGTGGCGGGCAACGCCGGGGATTTTGCGGCCGCGCGCATGGTTGCGGGCACGATCGCGGTGGCTGGCGCCGTTGGCTGTCATCTGGCCTATGGCATGCGCCGCGGCACCGTCGTGCTGGTCAGCGCCAGGCCGCAGGCACGGGCTACCTTCGTGCGTGCGGATGGCAATTTCGATGTGTTCTGGACGTTGATGGCGC
>NZ_JARJLM010000470.1 GCF_029335485.1 Cupriavidus basilensis | reverse complement strand
CTTGTCGGCCATGGTCTTGACCATCTCGGCGGTCAGCACGCCGGCGGCCGAGCAGCCCAGGAACACGTCGGCGCCGTTGACCACGTCGGCCAGGGTGCGGGCCGAGGTTTCCTGCGCGTAGCGGGCCTTGTTGGGCTCCATATTGGCATCGCGGCCGGTATAGATCACGCCCTTGGAATCCACCACCGAGATATTGGTGCGGGTCACGCCCAGGCTCACCATGGTGTCCAGGCAGGCGATGGCCGCCGCGCCGGCGCCCGATACCGCCAGCTTGACCTTGGCGATATCCTTGCCCACCACCTTCAGGCCATTGAGCAGCGCCGCCGCCGAGATGATGGCGGTACCGTGCTGGTCGTCGTGGAAGACGGGAATGTTCATGCGC
>NZ_JARJLM010000046.1 GCF_029335485.1 Cupriavidus basilensis | reverse complement strand
GGCGCGGCAAGTACCTGCTGCTGGAGTGCGTGCGCCCGGCCGGACCAGGGCACGACGGCAATGCGACGCTGCCCGGCGCTGGCGACCATGGCTGGCTGCTGATCCACCTCGGCATGACCGGAACGCTGCGGGTGCTGCCGCAGGCGCCGCCACCCGGGGCGCACGACCACCTCGACCTGGTCCTGGATGATATTGATATCGCTGGCCCCCCCGGCACCAGCCTGGTGCTGCGGTTTCGCGACCCGCGCCGTTTCGGCGCGGTGCTGTGGAGCAGCCTCCAAGAGTCGCAGCTGCCTACGCATCCGCTGCTGCGCGGGCTCGGGATCGAGCCATTCGACCCGCGCTTCGACGGGAGCTGGCTATACCGCCTCGGCCGAGGCCGCAGCGCAGCCATCAAGACGGTGCTGCTGGCCGGCGATATCGTGGTGGGCGTGGGCAATATCTACGCGTCGGAGAGCCTGTTCGCGGCCGGCATCCGTCCCACCACGCCGGCCGGGCGCTTGTCCCTGGCGCGTTGCGAACGCCTGGCGGCGGCGGTGCGGGACACGCTGGCGCGCGCCATCGAGCGCGGCGGCAGCACGCTGCGAGACTTCGTCGGCAGCGACGGCAGCAGCGGCTACTTCCAGCTCGATTGCGCCGTCTACGATCGCGCCGGCCATCCCTGCCGTGTCTGCGGTACCACCATCCGGCAGATCGTCCAGGGCCAACGCTCGACTTTCTATTGCCCCACCTGCCAGAAATAGCGATAGCGCGCGCCGCCTTCCTTGTCCGAAGCTGGCGAATGCTGCGCCAAAGTGATTTCCGGCTATCTTTCAGGTGCGGGCGGCGTGGGCGCCCGGCGAGCCTCCGGCGCCTGCGCGGCAGGCCGATGGGCCGGCGCAACAGCGGCGCCGGCGGCGCGGCTTGAATTTCACAAAAGTCCTCCGTAAACCTGTATCTTCAATAAGGTAAAAAAGTGTTACAGAAACACCCGGTCACCGCCCGGATGCAGGCCATCGGACATCAAGACGCCGTGCCTGCGGTGCCGCAGCGGGGGCTGATCGCCAAGCCGACCCCAGTGCCAATGACAACCCTCGCCCTTCAATTCGAACAATATGGCGCCTGGAGAACCGGGGTGCTCCATTCCCTGGCCGAATTCCGCTCCTGGCTGCAGCAGCACGATCTCTACGACGCCCAGGCCGACGAACGGGCCCAGCGCATCCAGGCCGTGCTCAAAAGCGACCGGCTCAAGGTGGCCTTTATAGCGGAGTTCTCGCGGGGCAAGAGCGAGCTGATCAACGCGATCTTCTTCGCGGACTACGGCCGGCGTATCCTGCCGTCCTCCGCCGGCCGTACCACCATGTGCCCCACGGAGCTGCGCTACGACGAGGCCGAGGCGCCGTCCATCCGCCTGCTGCCGATCGAGACGCGCCTGCAGGAAGCATCCACTGCCGATTTCCTCGATGTCGACTCGCATTGGCATACCGTGCCGCTCGATCCGTCTTCGCCCGACGGCATGCTCGATGCATTCAGGCATGTGATCGAGACCAGCCGCGTGACGCGTACGATGGCCGAGTCGCTCGGCTTGTACAACGAGAACGATCCCGATGCCGCCTACGCGCTCGATGCCGACGGCATGGTGGAGATTTCGCGCTGGCGCCATGCGGTCATCAACTTCCCGCATCCGCTGCTGCGGCAGGGCTTGGTGATTCTGGACACGCCGGGGCTCAACGCGATCGGCACCGAGCCCGAGCTGACCTTGCGCCTGATCCCGGATGCGCACGTGGTGGTGTTCATGCTGGCGGCCGACGCCGGCGTCACCAAGAGCGACCTGGCGCTCTGGCGCAGCCATGTCAGCGCCGGCCATCGCAAGGGCTGCCTGGCGGTGCTGAACAAGATCGACGGCTTGTGGGATCCGCTCAAGTCGCCGGCGGAGACCGCGGCCGAGATCACGCACCAGGTCACCACCAGCGCCCAGGTGCTGGGCATCGACGAGTCGCGCGTCTATCCGGTGTCGGCGCAGAAGGGCCTGGTTGCCAAGGTCACGCACGACGACGACCTGCTGGTGCGCAGTGGCCTGCCGCAGTTCGAGCACGTGCTGTCGGACCAACTGATCCCGCAGCGGCGCGAGATCGTCGCCGACCAGGTGCAGCGCTCGGTGGCGGAAATGGCGCGTGGTGCGCAGCAACTGCTGCAGAGCCGCCGCCGCAGCATCGTCGAGCAGCTGTTCGAGTTGCGCGGACTGCGCGGCAAGAACCACGCCATGGTCAAGCACATGCTGATGCGCGTACAGTCGGAGAAGGAAGAGTTCGAGCAGAGTATCGCCAAGTTCCAGGCGCTGCGGCTGGTGTTCGGGCGCCACAGCGCCGACATCATCAAGAGCCTGCAGCTGCGCGACGTGCGCCAGGCCATGCGCGAGCGGCGCGAGCAGATGAAGGAGCGTTTTTTCTCGCGCGGCATGCGCGAGGATATGGACGAGCTGTTCGCGCGTCTGGGCCAGCTGGTCAGCGAGGCCGATCAGAAAATCGTCCAGCTCCACCAGCTCACCGACAGCATGTACCGGCGCTTCAATGCCGAGCATGGCTTTACGCTGCCCGCGCCGATCCAGTTCGTCACCGCGCGCTACCTCAGCGAACTGCAGCAGACGCTGGCGCTTGCCCATGCGCACTTCGGCACCATGAACATACTGACGCGCTCGCGTCCCCAACTGGTACAAAGCGCGTTCTCCACGATCGCCAGCCGCGTGCTGGAGACCTTCCGCGATCTCAACCGCGATATCGAGATCTGGCTCAAGTCTGTGATGACGCCGCTCGAGGCACAGGTGCGCGAGCACCAGAAGCAGCTGCGCCGCCGGGTCGATTCGATCGAGCGCATCCATGAGGCTACCGACACGCTCGAGAGCCGCATCGCCCAGCTCGAGGAAGTCCTGAACGGGCTGGACGAGCGCAGCGGGCGTATCGAGTCCTTCTCCAGGCAGGTCATGCAGCCGCACGGCGACGCGGGGCAGCTCAAGGCCGTCGCCGCCTGAAAGCGGCCGAACGGCAGTGCCGGAGGCGGTGAGGCGGTATCATGACGCGCCGCCGCTCCGGCGCTGTCGCCTTTCCCGTCACGTTCTCAATGCCCCGCAAGCCTGCCGCCTCTCCTGCCAATCTCCCTCCCAGTGCCGTGCCCGCCGATTTCGCCATGCGCGTGGTGGCGTGGCAGCGCCAGCACGGACGCCATGACCTGCCATGGCAGAACACCCGCGACGCTTATCGCATCTGGCTCTCGGAGATCATGCTGCAGCAGACCCAGGTCAGCGCGGTCATCGAATATTTCCAGCGCTTCGTCAGCCGCCTGCCTACCGTGGCGGCGCTGGCGCAGGCCAGTGCCGACGAAGTGATGGCGCTCTGGGCAGGGCTTGGCTACTACTCGCGCGCCCGCAACCTGCACCGCTGCGCGAAGACGGTCATGAGCGAACACGGCGGCGTGTTCCCGACCGATCCTGACGTGCTGGTGACACTGCCCGGCATCGGCCGCTCGACCGCGGCGGCGGTGGCCGCGTTCAGCGCCGGCGTGCGCTCGCCCATCCTGGACGGCAACGTCAAGCGTGTGTTCGCGAGGTTCTTCGGCATCCATGGCCACCCAGGCGTCAAGGCGGTCGAAACCCGCATGTGGCAGCTTGCCGGCGAGGTCCTGCCTGCCATGGGGCCGCGGCAGGCCGAAGACATGGTCTCCTACACGCAGGGCCTGATGGACCTCGGCGCAACGGTCTGCTCGCGCGGCAAGCCGGCCTGCCTGGCCGACGCCGTGGCGTGTCCCCTGGCGACCGACTGCGTGGCGCGCCGCGACGGCCTGACGGCCGTGCTGCCTACGCCCAAGCCGCGTGCTGCCATTCCCGAGCGCAGCACCGTGATGCTGCTGGTGCGCCGTGACCGCGAAGTGCTGCTCTCGCTGCGTCCCGACAGCGGCATCTGGGGCGGCCTGTGGAGCCTGCCGGAGATGGCGGTCGACACCGTGCCCTTCGACGCCGAGCTGGCCGAAGACGCCGCGCTGGAACGCGCCCGCGAGTTCGGCACGCCGAGCAGCGCCAACATGGTCGGCGAACTCACCCACGTCTTTACCCACTTCCGCCTGCTGATCCGCGCCATTCGCGTGGACGTCACCGGCCTGACCGTGCGCGATGCAGATGCCGGCGCCGCGCTACGCTGGCTCTCGCTGGACGATCTGGATGCAGTGGGCACTCCGGCGCCGGTGCGGAAACTGCTGGAGGCGCAGGCCCGGCGGGGGCTGTTTTAAAGGATCGCCCGACTTCCGGGAGGGAGATTTTGCCGACACAGGTTTTCTCCCCTCTCCCCATGAGGCCATGAGGGGAGAGGGTGTAAACCCCGTCGTCATCGCAGATGGTCTTGGCGCATCCGGTCTGCTTCGCCCGGCGCCTCAGGTCCCTACAGGATGTGATGCTGGTGCATGTATTTGTGCACGATCTCGATCCGCATCCCTGCATCGGGCAGCGCCATCAGCATCTGCTTGGCCTTGAGCGGCACCGGCAGCAGCTCGCACAGGCGATTCGCCACCCAGCTGGGGTCGTCCCACAGGAAGGGCTCGGCGAACGGGAGCTTGCCGGGGTGTTCGGCGTGCAGCGAAGCGACGATGCGCCGCAGCACGGCCAGGCATTCGCCCAGCAGTTCCAGTTTGCAGTCGATGATGTCGGGCGGCAGCAATTCCGCCTGGCCTACCAGCAGGCTGTCCTCCCGTACGCTGTGGCCCAGCAGGCGAAAGCGCTGGCGGCCGCGTGCGCTGATCAGGAGGACGCCGAGTTGCTCCATATTGCAGTCGACGATGTCGGCCAGGCAGCCGATGGTCTCCGGTACGGTGGGTTCCCCGGGGTGTGCGACCTCGTTGCCGCTGGCGATCAGGCAGACGCCAAAAGGCGTGCGGTCGCGCATGCAGGCGCGCACCATGTCCACGTAGCGCGCTTCGAACACGCGCAGCGGCAGCAGGCCATCGGGAAACAGCACGGTGTGCAGCGGAAACAGCGGCAGGCTATCCAGCCTGGGCGCCGCTGCTGTGGCATGCGGTGCGGCGGGCGAGGCCGATGGGCCGGGAGCGGCGGTCGTGGCGGGTGAGGACATGCTTGACCAGCAAGGGTTTCGGGCAGGTGAGGGGAGTGGTCAACCCTCGCCGAGCGTGGCCGCGAATTCCGGCCCGGCCGGCTTAACCTCCGGGCGCTAGCTCGCGGTGTCTCACCAGCACATTACCATGGGCGCGGAAATAGTTGGCAAGTCTTTCGGCGATGTATACCGAGCGGTGCTGGCCGCCGGTGCAGCCAATGGCGACTGTCAGGTAGCTGCGGTTGTCGGCGATGAAACTCGGCAGCCACTTTTCGACGTAGGCGCGGATGTCCTCGGCCATGGCCAGCACCATGGGCTGGCTTTGCAGGAAATCGATCACCGGCGCGTCGCGGCCGGTCAGCGGGCGCAGGGCCAGATCGTAATAGGGATTGGGCAGGGAGCGTACGTCGAACACCATGTCGGCGTCGCTCGGTACCCCATGCTTGAAGCCGAACGACTCGAACAGCAGGGTGAGCCGCAGGTCGTCGCCGCGTACGAATTCCTTGATCCAGGCGCGCAGCGTATTGGTGCGCACATTGCTGGTATCGATGCGGTGAGCCGCCTCGGCGAGGGGGCTCAGCAGTTCGCGCTCCATCTCGATGGCCTCGATCAGCGAGGTGTCGTTGAAGGGCGTGCTGCCGGTGCTGTCTGCCATGCTCGCGTTTTCCGCACCCGGCGTGCCGGCGGGCGCGCCCGTCCGGTCGGTGCGCATCGACAGCGGGTGGCGCCGCCTGGTCTCGGAGTAGCGCTGCACCAGTGCATCGGTACTGGCGGTCAGGAAGACTACCCGGACCTCGTGTTCGGAGGCGAGGTCGCGCAGGGTGCCGGGTAGCTGGTCCAGCGATTCGCGGCTGCGGATATCGGTAGCGACACCTAGATGCGTATAGCCCTGGGCGGCAAGGTAGCGGGCCAATTCCGGGATGAACTGGGCTGGAAGGTTGTCCACGCAATAATAGCCTGCGTCTTCCAGTACGTTCAGGGCAACGGATTTGCCGGAGCCGGAGATTCCGGTGATGAGTATGATGCGCATAGCAACGCAAGCATAGCATCAGGAGGATGACGCCGTCATGACGGCGTCCCCAGTAAAAAAGGCGAACCGCCAGGTTCGCCTTCTTGCACATGCCGCGCCATCGGCGAGGCCAGGGTGCTTACGCCGATTTGGACAGGCAGTCTTTCATGAAGGCCTTGCGTTCATCGCCCTTCTTGCCAGTGGCGTCCTTGTTGCACGCCTTCATTTTCTCCTGCTGGCTGTTCTTGACGGGAGCGGCTGCGGGCTTGTTGGACAGGCAGTCCTTCATGAAGGACTTGCGTTCGTCGCCCTTCTTGCCGGCGGCCTGCGTATTGCAGACCTTCATCTTGTCCTGCTGCGTGCCTGCCGCCGCAGGTGCCGCGGCCGCTGCCGGAGCAGCCGGCGCGGCGGCCGGTGCATTCTGGGCGAAGGCGCCGCTGGCGAAAAGCGGGGCTACCAGCGCGCACATCGCGATCAATTTTTTCATGCTTGCTCTCCTGGCTGTGGAAAACTTCATGGCTGCTGGCCTGTCGGCGCGGCAACTCCGGGGCTGGGCTCATGCCCATTACAGCACAAAACGGCCTTTGCCCCAAACGCGTTGACGATCGGTATGCGGCAGGATGTAAGCAATTGAAAACGGAGCGGCCGGTCCGGCTAAAGCAGGCGTCCCTGGCCTCGCGACGCGACGTCGGCCTGCATGGCGGCGCGCTGGCGATCCATGAAGTCACGCAGGGTGTCGATGCCGCGCAGGCGCAGGATGGTGTTGCGTACGGCGGCTTCGACCAGCACGGCGAGATTTCGGCCGGCCGCCACCTGGATCTTGACCATATGGATAGGCAGGCCGAGTACGTCGAGATACTGCGAGTCCAGAGGCAGGCGCTCGAATTCGCCGTCGTTGCGGCGTACCAGCTGGACCACCAGTTTCATCTTCATTTTCCGGCGTACCGCGGTTTCGCCGAAGATGGTCTTGATGTCCAGCAGGCCCAGGCCGCGTACTTCCAGCAGGTTCTGCAGCAGCGGCGGGCAGCGGCCTTCGATGAAATCCGGCCCCAGCCGCACGAAATCCACGGCATCGTCCGCCACCAGCCCGTGGCCGCGCGAGATCAGTTCGAGGCCGAGTTCGCTCTTGCCCAGGCCGGATTCGCCCATGATCAGCACGCCCATGCCGAGAATGTCGAGAAACACGCCGTGCATGGTGACGCGCGGCGCGGAGATGCGGGACAGGTAGAGCCGCAGGTGATCGATCACCGCCGCCGACGAGACCGGCGTGGTGAACAGCGGGGTCGACGAGCGCGTGCAGCGCAGTTCCAGGTCGGGCGGCGGCTCCATGCCGTCGGCGATCACCAGGAAGGGCGGTTCCAGCAGGATCAGCTCGCCCATCTGGCGCTTGCGCATCTCGTCGTCGAGACGCTGGTAATACGTGATTTCCGGCTTGCCCAGCACCTGGATCCGGTTCGGGTGGATCAGGTTCAAGTGGCCGACGAGATCGGCCGCGGAGGTGGCTTCACGCGCAAACTCGACGTCGAAGGCCCGGTCCGCGCCCTCCAGTCCTGCTACCCAGGAGAGTTTGATATCGGCTGCGTTGTCGTCGAAGATCGACTGCGAGGTGACGCCAGTGAGTTCCATGCGGGTGCTTTCAGGGGCGAGCTTTCAGGTTGCCGGGTCGAGAGCCCGGCTCGCCTGGATAATAGCCGTCAGGCCGGTTCAAGGATGCCATTGCGTCAGCAACTGGTGCACGGCATCCGGCGTGGGCAGGGTGGCCAGTCCGTCGCGCATCTCGCGGTCGGATAGCAGCTGGGCGATCTCGGAGAGGATCTCCAGATGCTGCTGGGTAGCCTGTTCCGGCACCAGCAGGAAGATCAGCAGCGCCACCGGCTTGCCGTCGGGAGATTCAAAGGGGATGGGCTCGGCCAGGCGCATGAATGCGGCCAGCGGCTGCTTCAGCCCCTTGATACGGCCGTGCGGGATCGCAACCCCGGCACCCAGGCCGGTGGATCCCAGCGACTCGCGGGCGAACAGGTTGTCGGTCACTGTCGCGCGCGCTACGCCATGGTTGTTCTCGAAGAGGAGCCCGGCCTGTTCGAACACGCGCTTCTTGCTGGTGACGGTGACGTCGAGGTTGATGTTGCCGGGTGGCAGCAATTTAGCCAAACGATTCATGTGGAATGCGCAGGGTTTTCTGGTAAGCGGGCCCCGGGGCAGGCGGCGTCCCGACGGGCTAAATGAATATAGACACCAAGGCCCGTGGTGCCACCGGTGGTCCCCATGCCGGTGCCGGGCGTCTGGCCATTATAGAGCAGGCCTGCCCCCGCCTTGTGCATTGCAATAGCCGATGCGCGGTAGCGGTGCCGCGCGCGCGGAAAAATGACCGGACCAAGGATCTATGTATTGCGCAGCATACACCGGGAGGGATGCCTTGCGGAATCCCCCGCGGGCCTGCTGGCAAGCAGGGAAGCGGCGGACGCAAAAAAGCCGCGCAACGGCGCGGCTTTATTCCGGTTTCAAGGGACTGACACCGGCGGCCCGGTCCGTGGGCCGCCAGGCACGGTCATTGCTGCATCTGCGATGCGGCCATCTGGTACTTGACCGCTTCGCGGTCATGGCTTTGCACGCGATCCTTGTGGCGAATCACCTGCCGGTCGAGCTTGTCGACTAGCGCGTCGATAGCGGCATACAGGTCTTCGTGATGCGCCTCGACAAAGATGTCCTTGCCCTTGAGATGTAGATTGATTTCCGCGTACTGCCGCCGGTCCTTTTCTTTTGTATTGTCGACAGAGAGCAGCACACTTACGCCAATGACTTGATCGAAATGCCTGACGATACGCTCCAGTTTCGTTTCCACGTACTCACGCAGGGGAGGCGTGATGTCCAAGTGGTGTCCACTGATCTTGAAGTTCATAGCGTTTCTCCTTCTGAAAGAGCTGCATCAGGCAGGCGACGCAGCTCGGCTACAAAGTCTTGCGGAGATTGACGGCAGGAATCTTGAGCGCCTCGCGGTACTTGGCAACGGTACGCCGCGCCACCACGAAGCCTTGCTCGCCGAGCAATTCGGCAATCCGGCTGTCGGACAGGGGATTCCTGGGGTCTTCGGCTCCTATTAATTGCTTGATCAACGCACGAATTGCCGTTGAAGAGGCCGCGCCGCCGGTTTCTGTGGATACGTGACTGCCGAAAAAATACTTCAGCTCGAAAGTCCCCATCGGCGTTGCCATGTATTTATTGGTAGTCACCCGAGAGATGGTGGACTCGTGTAAACCCAGTGTATCGGCAATCTCCCGCAAAACCAAGGGGCGCATCGCAATTTCACCATGGGTGAAGAAGTTCTTTTGACGTTCGACAATAGCTTGTGCGACGCGCAATATCGTATCGAACCTTTGCTGGATGTTCTTGATCAACCAGCGCGCTTCCTGCAGCTTCTGCTGCAATCCGGCCGCGCCCGCGTCGCCTTTTGCACCGCGCAAAATCTGCGCGTACATGTCGTTGATACGTAGCCGCGGCATCACATCCGGGTTGAGCTGGGCGATCCAGCCGCCGCTGATTTTTCTTACGAAAACATCCGGCACGACGAAATCGGCCTCCGGCCGGCTGTATGCGTGGCCCGGATAGGGCGCCAGGGAGCGGATCAGTTCATGCGCGGCCTTGAGTTCGGGCTCGTCCACCTGCAACGCTTTCTTCAGGCGCGTGTAATCGCGCACCGCGAGCAGTTCCAGGTGGCTGCCGACAATGGTCAGCGCGAGGTCGCGCTGCGGATGCTTCAGACGGCGCAGTTGCAGCGCCAGGCATTCGGCCGCGTTGCGCGCGCCGACGCCAGGCGGGTCGAAGCTCTGCAGCAGGGTCAGGATTGCCTGGATCTCATCGACCTCGAACTCGAGCTCTTCCGGCAGCTCGCTGCATATTTCTTCCAGCGTGGTGCTCAGGTAGCCGTCGTCGTCCAGCGATTCAATCAGGAAGATGGCCAGCCCCTTGTCGCGCAGCGAAATCTTGAGCGGCGCGAGCTGTTCCATCAGGTGTTCGCGCAGCGTGGGCTCGGCGTCGCGCAGCTGCATCGGCGTTTTTTCATCGTCGTCGCCCTGCGGGCGGCGGGCGAAGTCGTCGAGGCTCCAGTCGTTGCCATAGTCCTCGCCGCTGTCGCTGTAGCCGTCTTCTGCTTCGGGGGCGCCGTCGGGGCGGTTCT
>NZ_JARJLM010000469.1 GCF_029335485.1 Cupriavidus basilensis | reverse complement strand
CCTGCCGGGCCGGCTGTCGACGTGACAGCGCTGCCGTTACTCGTAAGAGAAGAAACTGCCGAGCTTGTCCATGCGTTCGAGCGCCATGCCGGCGCCCCGCACCACGCAGGTCAACGGGTCTTCGGCCACCAGCACCGGCAGGCCGGTTTCCTCGGCCAGCAGGCGATCCAGGTCGCGCAGCAGCGCGCCGCCGCCCGTGAGCATCATGCCGCGCTCGGCAATGTCGGCGCCGAGTTCCGGCGGGGTCTGTTCCAGCGCGATCTTGACCGCCGAGACGATCTGGTTGAGCGGATCGGTCAGGGCTTCCAGGATTTCATTGGACGACACCGTGAAGCCGCGCGGGATGCCTTCGGACAGGTTGCGGCCCTTGACTTCCATCTCGCGGATTTCCGCGCCCGGGAAGGCCGAGCCGATTTCCTTCTTGATGGCCTCGGCGGTCTGCTCGCCGATCAGCATGCCGTAATTGCGGCGGATGTAGTTGACGATGGCATCGTCGAACCGGTCGCCACCGACGCGTATCGAGCCCTTGTAGACCATGCCGCCCAGCGAGATGACGCCCACCTCGGTCGTACCGCCGCCGACATCCACCACCATCGAGCCGGACGGCTCCGCCACCGGCAGGCCGGAGCCGAGCGCGGCGGCCATCGGCTCTTCGATCAGGTAGACCTGGCTGGCGCCGGCGGCCAGCGCCGATTCGCGGATGGCGCGGCGCTCGACCTGGGTCGAGCCGCAGGGCACGCAGATGATGATGCGCGGCGAGGGGCGCAGCAGTTTGGTGTCGTGCACCATCTTGATGAACTGCTTGAGCATCTGCTCGGTGACGGTGAAGTCGGCGATCACGCCGTCTTTCATCGGGCGGATGGCCTCGATATTGCCCGGTACCTTGCCCAGCATCTGCTTGGCTTCCTTGCCGACCGCCAGGATGCTCTTCTTGGGATTGGCGCCGCCCTGCTGGCGAATCGCGACTACGGAGGGCTCATCCAGGACGATGCCCTTGTCGCGGATGTAGATCAGGGTGTTGGCGGTGCCGAGGTCGATCGCGAGATCGTTGGAGAAGTAGCTGCGGAGAAATCCGAACATCGGGAGTCTTTGGTCTGGTGGTTCGCAAGCATGCGAAACGGCTGACGCCACTTTTGGCGTCAGCCAGGATAGGAATAGCGACGCATGGCTTGGAGGCTTCACGCGCCGGGCAGAGCGGGCTTCGGCGTCGTGGCCGGCTCCCCCGAGTGCAGTGCACGAGGCTTGCGTCGCTCGGGGCGGCGGACCGGAATGGCCAGCGGCAGCGAATGATACCTTATGTCGGTGACGGCCAGGCTGGCACGAGGCCGCCCCGCCTGCGCGGGGCGAGGGCCTTCAGGTTCCCGGCCCGCCATCGGTATGGCATCGCAAGGCGTCCGGTGCGCCGCCACAGTCCACGGCGAGCCGTATGCCTGCCGCAGCGCTCCCGATCACGCCAATGGCAGCCTCAGGCCGCCTCCGCCACCCGTATCTCCGCCAGCAGCTTCTTCAACTCCGGCACGCAGGATCCGCAGTTGCCGCCCGCATTGACGCAGGCGGTGACTTCGGCCGGGGTCTTGAGGTCGTGCTTGCGCACGGCGTCGCAGATGGTGTTGCGGCCCACGCCGAAGCAGGAGCACACGGTGGGACCGGCGTCCACGCCTTTCTCCATCGGCTGCCCGAGCAGCAGGCCGATGCGGTCGGCGTCTTCCAGGCGCGCCTTGGCGAACAGCGTGGACAGCCAGGCGCGCGAGGGTAGCTCGGGCCGGGTGGAGAGATAGATGCAGGCCTGGATGCGGTCGTCGACCACATGGCCGGCGTGGTAGATGCCGGCGGTGCGGTCTTCGTATTCGATCCAGTCGGCGTCGGGATCGTCGATGCCCAGCAGCTGGCGCGCCCAGGCGGCGCGGTCGCTGACGTTCTCGCGCCCGGCGAACTCGTAGCGCTGGAACTGGCGGCCCTGGACGCGCGTCCAGTAGGTGAGGGCGTCGGCCTGAAGTGCGTGGCGGCTCAGCACGAAGCCGTGCCAGGATACGCGGAACTCTTCCACGCGCACCGGCGTGTGCTTGAACTCGGGCTCGCCCGAGACCGGATCCACCACCGGGTTCACCAGCGCGCCCACGCGCGCGTCGGAGCTGAACTGGCCGTTCCAGTGGATCGGCACGAACACGCTGCCGCGCGCAATGCCGCCGCTGTGCTGCACGCGCGCCACCATGGCGCCCCAGCGCGTACTGACGCGCGCCAGCTTGCCTTCGCCCACGCCGCAGAGCAGCGCGTCCTGCGGGTGCATGTCGACAAAGGGTTCGGCAATGTGGTCGGCCAGCTTCGGCGATTTGCCGGTGCGGGTCATGGTGTGCCACTGGTCGCGCACGCGGCCGGTGTTGAGCACCAGCGGGAATTCGTCATCGGTGGCGTGGACCGGCGCACGCGGGGCGGTGGCGACAAAACGGGCGCGGCCGTCCGGGTGGGCGAAGCGGCCGTCGGCGAACAGGCGGGCGGTGCCGCCGGACGCGCCGGCGAGGCTGCCTGCCGCGGGCCGCGTTGCCGCCACCGGCCATTGCACCGGTGCCAGCGTGTCGAATTGCTGCCGGCTCATGCCGCTCAGGCCGGCCAGGTTGAACATCCGGGGCGCATGGCCGGCCGCGCCGGCTGCCGCGTTGCGGTAGGCGCTGAGGCGCGCGTGTTCGTCGAAGATCTCATGCGGTCCGCCATAGCCGAAGCCGTCGAAGCCCATGCGCGTGGCGACGTCGCACAGGATCTTCCAGTCGGCGCGGGCCTCGCCGGGCGCGGACAGGAACGCCCGCTGGCGCGAGATGCGGCGCTCGGAACTGGTGACCGTGCCGTCTTTCTCGCCCCAGCCCAGCGCCGGCAGCAGGATATGCGCGGCGTCGTTGGTGTCGGTGCGCAGCATGACATCGGAGCTGACCACCAGTGCGCATTTGGCCAGCGCGCGGCGGGCCTGGTCGGCGTCGGGCAGGCTCACCACCGGGTTGGTGGCGATCACCCACACGGCCTTGACGCGGCCTTGCTCGATGGCTTCGAACAGTTCCACCGCCTTCAGGCCCGGCTTGTCCGCGATGACGGGCGAGCCCCAGAACGATTGCACGATCTCCCGGTGCAGCGGGTCGGCCAGTTCCATGTGGGCGGCCAGCATATTGGCCAGGCCGCCAACCTCGCGCCCGCCCATGGCATTGGGCTGGCCGGTCAGCGAGAACGGCCCCATGCCGGGCCGGCCCACGCGGCCGGTGATCAGGTGGCAGTTGATGATGCTGTTGACCTTGTCGGTGCCCGCCGAGGACTGGTTCACGCCTTGCGAGAAGGCGGTGACCACCTTGGGCGTGGCTGCGAACAGCGCGTAGAAGCCGCGCAGGGCATCGGCATCGAGCTTGCAGGCCTTGGCGACCTTGGCGACATCGGTGCAGTCCGGGCCAGCCGCCGCCAGCGCGGCGTCCAGGCCGCTGGTATGGGCGTCGATGAAAGCCTGGTCGGCGGCACCGTGTTGCGCCAGGTAGTGCAGCAGGCCGTTGAACAGCCACACGTCGGTGCCGGGCTTGACCGGCAGGTGCAGGTCGGCCAGTTCGCACGTTGCCGTGCGGCGCGGGTCGATCACCACCACCTTCATGCCGGGCCGGGCTTCCTTCGCCCGGGACAGGCGCTGGAACAAAATGGGGTGGCACCAGGCGGTATTGGACCCGACCAGCACCACCAGGTCGGCCTGCTCCAGGTCCTCATAGTTGCCGGGCACCAGGTCTTCGCCAAACGCGCGCTTGTGGCCGGCCACCGCCGACGACATGCACAGGCGCGAGTTGGTGTCGATATTGGCGCTGCCGATAAAGCCCTTCATCAGCTTGTTGGCAACGTAGTAATCCTCGGTCAGCAACTGGCCGGAGACATAGAGCGCCACGGCATCCGGGCCGTGCTCGGCGATGATGTCCTTGAAACCCTGGGCGACCGCATCCAGCGCGCGGTCCCACGACACCGGCTGCAAGGCGCCATCGGCGCCGCGCATTTGCGGGTGCAGCAGGCGGCCCTCCAGGCCGACCGTCTCGGCCAGCGCCGAGCCCTTCACGCACAGGCGGCCCTGGTTGGAGCCGTGGCTGGCGTCGCCCGCCACTTCCACGCTGCCGTCGGCATGGCGCGTGGCGCGCACGCCGCAGCCCACGCCGCAATAGGGGCAGGTGGTGTCGGTGACGGTGACCGCGGCGTCGGCGGACAGCACGGTGGGCGAACCGGTGGAGAGGATGACTGGGATATCGGACAGGTTCACGTTATCGCTCGTTGCTGGCGGTCAATCGGATACAAGGTCATTCAGCCATCAAGCAGCAGGCATCGCGCATCAGGCATCGCCCGTCAGGCCGCCATCGCCTCGCACTGCGCGCGGCCGAACAGCAGGCGCTGGCGCATGGCGCCAACCGGGGCGCCGCTCTGGATCAGGTCGAAGTACCAGGGGCCGTCCTGCACGTCGCCGTACAGCACCGCCCCGACCAGCCGCCCGTCCTGCAGCACCAGCCGCTTGTACATGCCGCGGCGCGGATCGCGCATGACGAGGTCCTCGCTGCCTTCGCTGCCGATGATGTCGCCGGCGGAATAGAGATCCACACCCGTCACCTTGAGCTTGGTCGCGGTGGCCTGCTGCACATAGCGGCGATGGCCGGCACCGGCGAGGTGCGCGGCGGCCACGCGCGCCTGATCCCAGATCGGCGCGACCAGCCCGAAGGTGGCCTGGCGGTGCTGCACGCATTCGCCCACGGCGTACACACGCGGGTCGTAGGTCTGCAAGGTGTCGTCCACCACGATGGCGCGCTCGCAGCGCAGGCCGGCCTGCTGGGCCAGTTCGATATTGGGGCGCACGCCGGCGGTCATCACCACGAGGTCGGCCGGAATCTGGCTACCGTCCTTGAAGCATACGCCGGTCACACGGTCCTCACCAAGGATGGCGCTGGTGTTGGCGCTGAGCAGGAAGCGCAGGCCCTTGCGCTCCAGCGCCTGCTTGAGCAGCGCGCCGGCGGGCTTGTCGAGCTGGCGCTCCATCAGGCTGTCGGCGACGTGCACCACGGTGACGTCCATGCCCTGGCGCATCAGACCGTTGGCGGCCTCCAGGCCGAGCAGGCCGCCGCCGATCACCACCGCGTGGCGGTGGTTGCGGGCCGCCGCCAGCATGGTCTCCACGTCCTGGATGTCGCGAAAGGCGATCACGCCTTCAAGCTGGTGGCCGGGTACGGGAATGATGAACGGCTTGGAACCGGTGGCCAGCAGCAGGCGGTCGTAGCCCACCTCGCGGCCGGATTGCGAGCGCACCAGCCGGCGGCGGCGGTCGATCGATACCACCGGGTCGCCGGCCAGCAACTCGATGCCGTTCTGCTCGTACCAATCGCGGGTGTTGAGCATGATGTCGGCGACGGTCTTCTCGCCCGCCAGCACCGGCGACAGCAGGATGCGGTTGTAGTTGCCGTGCGGCTCGGCGCCGAACACGGTGATGTCATAGAGGTCGGGCGCGAGCTTCAGCAGTTCCTCGACCGTGCGCATGCCGGCCATGCCATTGCCGACCACCACCAGGCGGGGTTTGTGGGGGGAGGTCATGCGGCCACCCAGACTTTGCCGTCATAGACCCGGGCCGGGTACGCCGCGACCGAATGCTCGGGGGCTTCCAGGCATTCGCCGGTCTGGAGGTCGAAATGATGCTTGTAGATCGGCGACGCCACCACGATGCGCTCCCCCAGGTTGCCCACCAGGCCGCGCGACAGCACCGCTGCGTTGGCGTTGGGATCGTAGTTGGCAATGGCGAACACCTGGTCGCCGTTGCCGCCCTGATCGTCGCTCTGGCCGGGGCCGACCCGGAACACCGCGATCTGCGCCATGTCCACCAGGGCGCACACGCCGGTATTGGGCACGATGTCGCGCAGGGTGCAAACGGCGGTCCAGGTTTCGGAATGGTGGACGTGGCTCATGATGTTTTCCTTGGCGTTGGTGCGTTGGTGCGTTGGTGCGATGCTTGCGGATCAGGTCGGGTCGTGGTGGTTCAGGCTGCCTTGACGATCACGGGGATCTGCTCGAGCCTGGAGCGACGCAAGTTCCGTTCCTCCGGCGTGGCCGGACGGATCTGGCCGCGCTCCTCCATAAAGACCAGGTTGTCGTCGCGCAGGTCGCTGTTGACGAAATGGCGGAAGCGCTTGCGGGTTTCCGGGTTGGTCACGGCGGCCTTCCATTCGTCTTCGTAGGTGTCCACCACATGCTGCATCTGCGCTTCCAGCTCGGCGCCGATGCCCAGGCTGTCTTCCAGGATGACCGCCTTGAGGTAGTCCAGCCCGCCTTCCATGTTGTCGCGCCAGACGCTGGTGCGCTGCAGGCGGTCGGCGGTGCGCACGTAGAACATCAGGAAGCGGTCCACATAGCGCAGCAGCGTTGCACGGTCCAGGTCGCTGGCCAGCAGTTCGGCGTGGCGGGGCTTCATGCCGCCATTGCCGCACACGTACAGGTTCCAGCCCCGCTCGGTAGCGATGATGCCCACGTCCTTGCCCTGGGCCTCGGCGCATTCGCGGGTGCAGCCGGAGACGCCGAACTTGATCTTGTGCGGGGCGCGCAGGCCCTTGTAGCGGTTCTCGATCTCGACGGCCAGGCCGACCGAGTCGTCCACGCCGTAGCGGCACCACGTGGAGCCCACGCAGGACTTCACCGTGCGCAGCGACTTGCCGTAGGCATGGCCCGACTCGAAGCCGGCGGCGATCAGTTCTTCCCAGATCATCGGCAGCTCTTCCACGCGCGCGCCGAACATGTCGACCCGCGCGCCGCCGGTGATCTTGGTGTACAGGCCGTACTTCTTGGCCACCTGGCCCACCGCGATCAGGCCGTCGGGCGTGACTTCGCCGCCCGGCATGCGGGGCACCACGGAGTAGGTGCCGTCCTTCTGGATATTGCCCAGGAAGTAATCGTTCGAATCCTGCAGGCTGGCGTGCTCTTCCTTGAGCACGAACTCATTCCAGCACGAGGCCAGGATGCTCGCCACGGTGGGCTTGCAGACATCGCAGCCCAGGCCCTTGCCGTGCGCCGCCAGCAGCTCGCCGAAGGTCTTGAAGCCGCCCACGCGCACCAGGTGGTAAAGCTCCTGGCGTGAATAGGCGAAGTGCTCGCACAGGTGATTGTTGACCGCCAGGCCCTGCTTCTTCATCTCGGCTTTCATCACCTGCGTGACCAGCGGCACGCAGCCGCCGCAGGTGCTGCCGGCCTTGGTGCAGCTCTTCAGGGCGCCGATGCTGGTGGCGCCGTTGCACACGGCCGCGCAGATGTCGCCCTTGGAGACGTTGTTGCAGGAGCAGATCTGCGCGCTATCAGGCAGGGCATCGGCGCCCAGCCCCGGCTTGGCCTGGCCGTCGGAGGAGGGCAGGATCAGGAATTCCGGCGACTCGGGCAGCTCGATCTTGTTGAGCATCATCTGCAACAGGGTGCCGTACTCCTCCGCGTCGCCCACCAGCACGCCGCCCAGCAGGTACTTGCCGCACTCCGACACCACCAGCTTCTTGTAGACCTGCTTGCGCTCGTCGGTGAACTGGTAGGCGCGGCTGCCGGGGGCGTTGCCGTGCGGGTCGCCCAGGCTGGCCACGTCCACGCCCATCAGCTTGAGCTTGGTGCTCATGTCGGCGCCGGCGAACTCGGCCTGGTGGCCGAGCAGGTGCTTCGCGGCCACGCGGGCCATTTCATAGCCGGGCGCGACCAGGCCGTAGATCTTGCCTTGCCACAGCGCGCATTCGCCGATGGCGTACACGTCGGGGTCGGAGGTCAGGCACTGGTTGTCCACCGTGACGCCGCCGCGCTCGCCGGTGGCCAGGCCGCTGGCGCGGGCCAGTTCGTCGCGCGGGCGGATGCCGGCCGAGAACACGATCATGTCGGTGTCGAGGTGGCTGCCATCGGCGAAGTTCATGCGATGGGTGCCTGCTTCGCCGTCGACGATCTCAACCGTGTTCTTGCGGGTATGCGCGGTGACGCCGAGTTCCTCGATCTTCCTGCGCAGCATTGTGCCGCCGCCTTCGTCCACCTGCACCGCCATCAGGCGCGGGGCGAATTCCACCACATGGGTCTGCAGGCCCATGTCGCGCAGGGCCTTGGCGCATTCCAGCCCGAGCAGGCCGCCGCCGATCACCACACCCGTCTTCGACCGCGCGCCGCACTCCTGCATGGCTTCCAGGTCTTCGATGGTGCGGTAGACGAAGCAATCCTTGCGGTCCTTGCCCGGCAGCGGCGGCACGAAGGGGTAGGAGCCGGTGGCGATGATCAGCTTGTCGTAGGGTAGCGTCTCGCCGGTGGAAACCGATACCGTCCTGGCAGCACGGTCGATGCCGGTGGCGCGCGCATTCAGGCGCAGCAGCATATTGCTGCGCTCGAAGAAACCGGCCTCCACCAGCGACAGGTCCTCGGCGGACTTGCCGGCGAAGAATTCGGAGAGGTGCACGCGGTCGTAGGCCGGGCGCGGCTCCTCGCACAGCACGGTCACTTCGATATCTTGCGAGCCGGCCTCGGCCAGGCATTCCAGGAATTTGTGGCCGACCATGCCGTGGCCGATGATGATCAGTTTCATGATGGTTTCCTTGTTCTGTGGGGCCGCGGGTGCTGGTGCTGGTGCTGGTGCTGGTGCTGGTGTTTGTCTGGAAGGCTGGCTCAGGAGCCGGCCAGCGCGTTGTCGAACAGCGCCTGCTCGCTGGCCTTGTGCTCGGCCGAGAAGCGCACGGCGATGGCGCACAGGGCCGACACCATGGCCACTGCGCCGAGCACCGTCAGGGTTTGCTGCAGGTTGCCACCCAGGCCCTTCATCAGGAAGCCCGCCGCCACCGCGCCCACATTGCCGCCGGCGCCGATGATGCCGGCCACGCCGCCCAACGCCTTGCGGTCGATAAAGGGCACCAGCGCGTAGGTGGCGCCGCAGGCCATATGGGTGAACAGGCCGAAGCCCAGCATGGCGACGATGGCTGCTGCCACGCTATGCGCCTGGGCGAACCACAGCAGGCCCAGGCCCTCGCCCAGGATCAGCACGAACAGCAGGCCGGAGCGGGCATCCAGGCCGCGGCGCAGCGCAGCCTTGTCCGACAGCCAGCCGCCCAGTGCGCGGGCGAACAGGGCAAGCAGGCCGAAGCTGGCGGCGGCCAGGCCGGCGTGGCCGAGCGACAGGCCGAAGTGGTCCACGTAATACGTGGCAGCCACGTTGTGGATGAAGATCTCCACGCCGAAGCAGGCGCCGTAGGTGACGAACAGCATCCACACGCGATAGTTGGCGGCGGCGGCGGCGAAGCTGGCCCAGCCGCCTTTCTTGCCGCTATCCACGGCGATGCCGCGTGCGCGCAGTTCGGCGAAGTCGCCTTGCGGGCAATCCTGGGTAAAGCACCAGTAAAGGACGGCCATGATCAGCATCAGCACGCCCGGCACCAGCAGCGCCAGGCGCCAGCCCATCGTGTGGCTCACGCCCAGCATCAGGATTCCGCCCAGCAGCAGCGGCATCAGCGCCTGCGCGGCGCCGCCGCCGGCATTGCCCCAGCCGGCCGCCGCGGCGTTGGCGGTGCCCACCACATTGGGGGCGAACATCACCGAGGTGTGGTACTGCGTGATCACGAAGCTCGCGCCCACCGCGCCGATCAGCAGGCGGAAGAACAGGAAGGCCTCGTAGCTTTGCGCCATCGCCACGCCCAGCACGGGAATCGCGCCGAGCGCCAGCAGGCCGGTGTAGGCGCGGCGGGGGCCGAAGCGGTCGCACAGCGGGCCGATGGCCAGGCGCACCAGGATGGTCACCGCCACGGCGGCGATATTGATATTGGCGACCTGGTCGGCGCTCAGGCCGAACTCGCCCTTGAGCACCGGCATCAGCGGCGCGCAGGCAAACCACGCGAAGAAGCACACGAAGAAGGCCATCCACGTCAGGTGGAAGGCGCGCATCTGCGGGGTGCGCAGGCTTAGCAGTTCGATGCGGGTGGCTTTGCCGGTCATCATGGCTCCGTAAAAACAAATGGCGTCCCGCAATCCGGTCGAAAGACCGGACCAGGGGACGCCGTTGTCCTGGTGGCAGCGGTAAAGACCGCTGCCACCTTGTGTGGGGTGAGCGGGCCGCCGTTGGTCCGCTCGGGTGGGATTATGCAAGCGGCGTGCCAGGGCGTTTTGTGATGGATGGCCGGTTTTTTGCGCTGCGCAGGGGCGTCAGGCGGGGCGCGGATGCGC
>NZ_JARJLM010000468.1 GCF_029335485.1 Cupriavidus basilensis | reverse complement strand
GGAAGATGATGGACTTGGCGATCTCGGCCACCGAGCAGCCGAGGCCGGCAGCCGCTTCTGCCGAGGTCTTGCCGGTCGCCGGCAGCATCACCACCGGCTTGTCGTGGCCAAGGCCGGCCAGCAGGCCGGCGACGCGCTGTGCGGCTTCGGGCAGCGCGCCGGCGGAGGTCTCGGCGGCATGGCCGGGAGCGGGATGGTTCATCTCGTTCATATCGATACGGTCCTCAGACGCAAGCCGTCGCGGCGGCGTCGGCGGCGCCCCACTTGGTCAGCAGCGCGCGGCCGACGCGCGAACTGTTGGCGCGGCCGATGGACTGCGAGATGAAATCGCCGGCGCGTACCACCTGCTCCAGGTCGATGCCGGTGTGGATACCCATGCCGTGCAGCATGTAGAGCACGTCCTCGGTGGCAACGTTGCCGGTGGCGCCCTTGGCGTACGGGCAACCGCCGAGGCCGGCCACCGAGGCGTGGAAGATCGAGACGCCGACCTGCAGGCTGGCCAGGATATTGGACAGCGCCTGGCCGTAGGTGTCGTGGAAATGGCCGGAGAGGCGGTCGATGGGAAACTCGGCGGCCACCGCGTGCATCACTTCCTGCACGCGTCCCGGGGTGCCCACGCCGATGGTGTCGGCGATATCGATCTCGTCGCAGCCAAGGTCGCGCATGCGGCGCACCACGTCGACCACGGCGTGCACCGGCACCTCGCCCTGGTAGGGGCAGCCCAGCGCGCAGGACACGCTGGCGCGCAGGCGCAGGCCCTTGTCCTTGGCAGCGGCGGCCACGGGTTCGAAGCGCGCGATGGATTCCGCGATCGAGCAGTTGATGTTCTTCTGCGAGAATGCCTCGCTGGCGGCGCCGAAGATCACCACCTCGTCGGCGGAGGCGGCCACCGCGCCTTCGAAGCCCTTCATATTGGGCGTGAGCACCGAATACAAGGTGCCTGGACGGCGCTGGATGCGCGCCATCACCTCGGCGCCGTCGGCCATTTGCGGCACCCATTTGGGCGAGACGAAGGAAGCCGCTTCGATATTGACGAAGCCGGCATCGCTCAGGCGGTTGATCAGCTCGACCTTGACCTCGGTCGGCACCAAGGCCTTTTCATTCTGCAGGCCATCGCGCGGGCCGACTTCTACGATCTTCACATAGTGGGGCAGTGTCACGGTGTCTCCTCTCATTCGGTTGCGGCGCATGCGCCCCGGGGCGCATGCGCGGTGTTTCTGGCTGGCGGCCGTCCTGCCAGGGCGCCTGCGCGGCCCACGCCGCCGCGCCCGGCTGGGTCAATAACCGCGCTGCAGGTCGACCACGCCGGCAATCGGCTGGCCTGCGCCCAGTGCGCGGATCTTGCCGGCGATCTGGGCAATGCTGTCTTCGCGCAAGGTCAGCGCCGCGATATGCGGCGTGACGGTGATGCGCGGCTCGGTCCAGAAGGGATGCGCCGCCGGCAGCGGCTCGGTGCGGAACACGTCCAGCGTGGCGCCGGCGATCTGGCCCGACTGCACGGCCGCCAGCAGGTCTTCCTCGACCAGGTGCGGACCGCGCGCCACGTTGACCAGGTAGGCGCCCTTGGCCAGCTTGCCCAGCAGGCGGGCATCCAGCACGTTCTCGGTTTCCGGCGTGAGCGGCAGGACGTTCACCAGCACCCGCAGGCCATCCAGGAAACCCGCCTGGCCGGCCTCGCCGGCAAAGCCCTGCACCCCCGCGATGTCGCGCGCCGTGCGGCTCCAGCCGCGCACCGGAAAGCCGAAGCCGGCCAGCGCCTGCGCGATCTGCGCGCCCAGCGTGCCGACGCCCATCACGCCCACGGTGAAATCGGCGCGGCGGTGCGGCTTGAGGAAGCGCCAGGTGCCGGCCTGCTGGGCCAGCGCGTATTCGTCCAGGCGGCGGAAGTAGCGCAGTACCGCGTGCGTCACGTATTCGATCATCTGCGCGGCCATGCCGGCATCGTCCAGGCGCACGATGGGCACGCCGGCGGGCAGCGCGTCGGGATCGGTGTCGCGCAGGCGCAGGATGCCGTCCACGCCGGCACCCAGGTTGAACACCGCTTTCAGGTCGGTGCGCCCGCGCAGCATCTCCAGCGGCGGGCGCCAGACCACGGCGTAGTCCACCTGTTCGTTCCTGCTGTCTTCCCAGGTCAGGCATTGCGCTTCGGGAAGGGCTTCGGCAAAACCGTCGATCCAGGGCTGGTAACGGCCGTCCGGCACATACAACTGCAACTTCATCTCATCTCCACTGTATTTTTTCTTGCCCTTCCATTTTCGCAGAGGATTGGCGCCGCCTGCGGTTTTCTTGTCGCAGGCGCCACCCGCAAGCGGGGCGGCTCAGTCGTTGCCCGCCGCGAAGGCCAGCAGCTGCGCGCCTTCGCCCACCTGCTCGCCGACGCCGTACAGCACTTCGCTGACCACGCCGTCGGCCGGGGCACTGATGGTGTGCTCCATTTTCATCGCCTCCATCACCAGCAGCGGCGTGCCGCGCGTGACCTTGCTGCCGGCCTCCACCATCACCGCGATCACCTTGCCGGGCATGGGCGCGGTCAGCTTGCCGCCCTCGCCTTCGCCTTCGCCGGCGTGCGCGAGCGGGTCGAGCCAGGTCAGCGCGACATGGCGCTTGCCGCTGAATACATGGAAGGTATCACCTTCCGCATGGACCTGCCCATGCGCGCGTCGCGTGCCGAGATCGACACGGATATCGCCGGCGGCGCACTGCGGCCTGAAGGGCGCGGCCTGGTCGGCAAAGAACAGCGTGCTGCCGCGCGCGTCGGTGGCCAGCGTCACCTCCACGGTGTGGCCGCCCGCGGGGCCGGCCACGGAAAAGCCCAGCGCGCGCTGCGTTCCGCCATTCAGCCGCCACGCGCCGGCATGGCTCCAGGGCGAGTGCGCATCGGCCGGATCCACGCGCCGGGCGCGGGTTTCCGCATCGAGCAACGCCGCCACCGCCAGCGCGATCACCTCGATGCCCACCGGCGGCGGCGGCGGGAACAACACGGCCTGGTTGCGCTCGATCAGGCCGGTGTCGAGATCGGCCGTGGCAAAGGCCTGCGACGTGACCAGCCGCTGCAGGAAGGCGATATTGGTCGACAGGCCCACCACGTGATATTCGGCCAGCGCCTGCGC
>NZ_JARJLM010000467.1 GCF_029335485.1 Cupriavidus basilensis | reverse complement strand
TGCAGCGCCGCCGCGGCCGCCGTGGATTGCTCCACCAGCGCCGCATTTTGCTGCACCATCTGATCCAGTTCGCTGACAGCGCGGTTCACCTCCTGGATGCCGCGGGTCTGCTCGATGGCGGCGTGGGTGATCTCGGAGATGATGCTCGTCACCTTCGACACGTTGCCGACGATCTCCGTCATGGTCTCGCCGGCGCGGCGCACCTGGCCGGAGCCGGAGGTGACGCTGCCCACGGTCGCTTCGATCAGGCTTTTGATTTCCTTCGCCGCCTGCGCGCTGCGTTGCGCCAGGCCGCGCACTTCGCCGGCCACCACGGCGAAGCCGCGGCCCTGGTCGCCGGCGCGGGCGGCTTCCACCGCGGCGTTCAGCGCCAGGATGTTGGTCTGGAAGGCGATGCCTTCGATCACGCCGATGATGTCGGAGACCTTGACCGACGCGTGTTCGATCTTGCCCATGGTGTGGATCGCTTCGCCGATGGCGTCGCCGCCGCTGGCGGCCACGCGCGAGGCGGTGATGGCGGATGCGTCGGCTTGCTTGGCGGAGGTGGCCGACTGGCCGACCGTGGCGGTGATCTCTTCCATCGAGGCCGCGGTTTGCTCCAGGCTGGCCGCGGCGGACTCGGTGCGGCGGGACAGGTCGACGTTGCCGGCGGCGATCTCGTCGGCGGCGGCGCGCACGGATTCGCTGGCGTCGCGGATCTGGCGCATCACGCTGACCAGCTTGTCGGCGAAGCTGTTGAAGGCGCCGGCGATCTGCGCGACTTCGTCGCGGCCGTCGGCGGGCAGGCGCTGGGTCAGGTCGCCATCGCCGGAGCCGATGGCGCGCATCGCATCGCGGATCTGGGACAGCCGGCGGAATGACACCGCGGTGAACGCGCCGACGATGGCGGCCGCCACGCAGGCAATGACCACCAGCGCGAGCAGCGATGCCATTAGCACCGAACGCATGCCGGCGGTGGCTTCGGCCTTGTCGAGCGCGATCACGGCGATCCAGTCGGTGCCGGGCACCGCGCTGGCGCGCAGCAGCCTGGCGCTGCCGGCCACCTCCACTTCCATCGGTGCCTTGGCGTCGCGCAACGACGCAAGCTTGTCGGCGGTCAGGGCGGGCGCGAGATCCGACACCGGCTTGAGCGTGAGCTTGTCGTCCTGGTAGGCGACGATCTGGCCTGCCTGGGTCAGGAGAATGCCGAAGCTGGCCGGAGTCGGGCGGATGCCCTTGACGTTGGCGATCACGCTGTCCATCGACACGTCGCCGCCCACCACGCCCTTGAGCGCGCCGTCGCGCATGATGGGCACGGCGAACGTCACCACCAGCTTGCCGGAGCTCGCGGCCACGTAGGGCGGCGTCACCATCGGCTTGCCGGCGGCCACGGCTTGCTTGTACCAGGGGCGGGCGGTGGGGTCGTAATCGGGCTTGATGCCGGTGGCGTCCGAGAATTTGTAGCTCTTGTCGGGGAAGCCGACAAAGACGCTGGTGAAGTCGCCGGCGTCTGCCACCTGCTTCAGCGCGGGAACGGGATCGGCCTGCAGCGCGGCATCCTGCAGGGAGTCGATCATCCGGGTGTGGCCGGAAATCCAGTCGGCGATGGCGCCGACGTGGCCGTTCTGCACGGCGGCCAGGCTGTTATCGATGGCTTCGTCGTTGTACGAACTGGCCACCACATGGTTGAGGACGGCGTTGACGGTTAGCGCGGCTACCACGATGGCCACGGATACGGCCATGATGCGCGCTCGGAGGGAGGAGAGCATGGGTGGGTCTTCTCGGTTGATGCCCGGTCAGGGCGGGATGTCGCTTGTCGCTGTGTTTACGGTTGGGATGGGGGAGACTTGAGGCGCGGGGCGCTTGGCGGGCCGTGGTTCGGCAGTCGCTTTTACTGACGGATACTGTGAGGTGCTCGTCTTCTTGAGCGTAGACTCATGACTGAATTCGGACTATATTCGGTTGCATCGAAGCCGTCCTCAGGAGCGCCTGTGAAACTCTCGAATATCAAACCGATCAGTTTTCTGAAGAGCGATGCGGCGCGCATCGTTACCGAGCTCAGTGAGACGCACGAGCCCCTGATCATTACCCAGAACGGCGAAGCCAAACTAGTCGTCCAGGACATCGCGAGCTACGAGGCCCAGCAACAAACCACCGCCCTGCTGAAGATCCTTGCCCTCGGCCAGAAGGAAATTGCGGAAGGCAAGGTGACCGCGGCCGCGGATGTCTTTGCTGAACTGGATCGGCTGGACAAAGAAGCCGGCGTATGAAGGTCGTGCTTCTCGATTCGGCCAGGCAGGACCTGATTGACCTGAGAGCCTATCTTGTCCGATACAAGCCCAGGGGGACCTGGGAGGCCGTCAAGAAGCAGATTCAGGAAACGGTGGCCCACATTGCCGAGTTTCCCGCGTCAGGCTCCCGCCCCGAAGAGTTGGAGGGCTTCCCGGATAGTTTCAGGCAGCGCCTGACGCATCAGCAGCGCATCATTTACAGGGCAACTGCAGACATCGTCTACATCTACATTATCTGTGGACAACTCCAGGATTTCGAGGCGCTTCTGAGTCGGCGGCTGACCAGACCATGAAGTTGGCGGATCTGCGAGAATCACCTCCCGGTGACTGATGCGCATTGACGGTTTGCGAGCCTATCGCCCGGCGGTGCCCGATCCGCCATTGCAAACCGGGGACTGTCCTGCGTGCTCGGCCATGCAAAACCAAGTGCAACTGGCGACGGAGGCGCCGGCCTTCAACGTTTAGACAGACGAGGCATCGACCAGGGAGCAGCCGATGCGGAAGATGAATGGATTAAGATGGCTACCAAGAAACCCACACCCACCTGGAGTGATGTCAAGACCAAGCTGGCTGACCTCGACCGTGCCGGCCCGTTAAAGTTGCTGCAAGACCTGCACGCCGCCAGCAGGGATAACCAAGCTTTCCTGCATGCCCGATTCGGTCTTGGCGAGGATGTGCTCAAGCCCTGTAAGGCCACTATAATGTTCGCGCAGGCCTTGATGGCCATCGAGAATCTGCCAGACGCACAGCGTCCTTCCTTGTGGACGCGGCTTGAAGCCGTATGCCGCACCAGCCAGGATTTCGGCTATGGCGTCGGTGACGGCATGAGCGAACTTCTTGCCGAGTTCGGTTTCAGTGACTGAGCGCGATCCCCTGGCCGCGCTGCAGGCTGAAAATGCCCGCCTGGTCGCGCTGCTGGAACAGCATAAGATCGAATGGCGCTTACCACAAAAGCCAGCGCCTTCCGTTCCGGAGGCGGAGTTCCCGCGCCTTTCGACGGACGCCAAGGTAGCGTTGTTCCGCCGGCTATTCCATGGCCGGACGGATACCTATCCGATCCGTTGGGAGAGCAAGACCAGCGGAAGGTCAGGCTATGCCCCCGCCTGTGCCAACGAGTGGCGAGCCGGCATTTGCGAGAAGCCTCGCATCAAATGCTCGGACTGCGGCAATCGCCTGCTGATCCCCCTCTCGGACTCCGTCATTTATGCGCATCTGGCCGGGGAGCACACCGTGGGCGTCTATCCATTGATGGAAGACGACACGTGTTTTTTCCTCGCCATCGATTTCGATAAGGCCGAGTGGAAGGAGGACGCGCGTGCCTTCGTCCAGTCCTGCGAAGATCTCGGCGTTCCCGTTGCCCTCGAGATCTCGCGCTCCGGACAGGGTGCGCACGCATGGGTGTTCTTTTCTGGCAGCGTGTCGGCGCGCGACGCGCGTCGCCTCGGCACTGCGATCATCAGCCATACCTGTGCCCGCTTGCGGCAACTGAAACTGGAGTCCTACGATCGCCTGTTTCCGAACCAGGACACGATGCCCAAAGGCGGCTTCGGAAACCTGATCGCCTTGCCCCTGCAGAAACGGCCTCGCGAGAATGGGTATAGCGTGTTCGTCGATGTTGATTCGCGCCCCTATCCGGACCAGTGGGCATTTCTGGCGTCCATTCGGCAAATGGCGCCACACGACATCGAGCCTACGATCCTGCTAGCCACCGGTGAGGGGCATCCCTTGGACGTGACTTTCATCGACGAAGAGGACTTGGCGACACCCTGGAGGCGCCCGTCTTCGCCGCAAACGAATCTGTCCGTGCCGATGCCGGAGTCGCTTACCGTGACGCTGGCCAATCTCATCTATATCGAAAAGGCATCACTGCCTCAGCCGCTAGCTAACCGTCTGATTCGCCTGGCGGCGTTCCAGAATCCGGAGTTCTACAAGGCACAGGCAATGCGTTTGTCTGTATGGGACAAGCCGCGCGTGATCGGATGCGCTGAAAACTATCCGCAGCACATCGCCTTGCCGCGAGGCTGCCTTGATGCCGTACGGCAGTTGCTGCGTGATCATGGCATCCGTTGTGAACTTCGCGACGAGAGGTATTCGGGCGAGACGATTGAAGTGAAGTTCGTCGGCACACTGAGGCTGGATCAGGAGGCTGCCGTCGCCGCAATGCTGCACCATGAAGTCGGCGTGCTGTGCGCGCCGACCGCCTTCGGCAAGACAGTCACGGCCGCCGCGATGATCGACCGGCGAGGTGTTAGCACCCTGGTGCTGGTGCATCGCACCGAGTTACTCAAGCAGTGGCAGGAGCGCCTGCAGGGTTTTCTCGGTGTTGGCAAGGACGTCGTCGGCACCATCGGTGGGGGCAAAGCCAGGCCAACCGGCAGGATTGATATCGCAGTAATGCAGTCGCTTTCCCGGCAGGGAGAGGTCAACCCGCTAGTCGATAACTACGGCCACCTAATTGTCGACGAGTGCCACCATGTCGGCGCGATGTCTTTCGACGCGATCTTGAAGCGAGCCAAGGCGAAATACGTGCTTGGACTGACCGCGACCCCGATTCGCCGCGATGGGCAGCAGCCCATCATCTTTATGCAGTGCGGGCCGATTCGCTATACAGCCGCGAAACCGGCCAACGCGCCACAAGATCTGGAGGTGATGGCGCGCATGCGCGATATGCGCATCGATCTGCCTGCGGAATCCGGCATCCAGGAGGTATTCAGGCACCTTGCCCAAGCCCAGGTCCGAACGGATGCGATTGCTGCTGAGGCCGCTAACGCATTTGTTCAAGGGCGGAAGGTACTTGTACTGACAGAGCGCACCGAACACCTTGACGCAATTCGGACTGTATTGGAGGCCAAAATACCGGCAATGTTCATTCTGCACGGCAGGATGTCAAAGAGGCAGCGCGCTGCTGTCATCAGCGAACTGGACGCGTTGCCGCCAGATGCTCCGCGCATTCTGCTGGCAACCGGCAAGCTGGTGGGAGAGGGGTTTGACCATCCGCCGCTTGATACGCTGGTGCTGGCGATGCCGGTGTCCTGGAAGGGGACGCTACAGCAATACGCTGGCCGGCTGCACCGCGAGCATGCCACCAAAACGGACGTGCGAATCATTGATTTTGTCGATACTGGCCACCCCGCGCTGCTGAGAATGTGGGAGAAGCGTCGGCGGGGATATCGAGCGATGGGGTATCGAGTGGCGGAAGGTTCGTCAGGCCTCGACCCAATCCACCAATGAATCCTCCCAGCGTCTGAAAACAGCGGAAAATTCCAGTGGCACGCGTAATTTCCGACGATCGGGAAACCGTGGGGGAGAGCGGTCCCTCGTCCAACGCGAGCAGCTGATGCGTTGCCTGAACGGGCAGCCGGTGGTCATCGAGCTGCCCGGACTATACCGTCCAGTTCCCCCTGGCCGCGGGGCTGTCGGCCTCGTTGCCTTCGATCAGGCGATATGGCGGGGCAGACGGCGCAGGGTGATTGTGGCGGGCTTGGCGACTCGCCCCCACTGCCGGATGCCGATCCACGCGACCGGAGGAATCCGCGCGAGGAAGCGCCAGGCGCCACTTCCGTCTCTCCGCCCAAAGCCTATAACCTGCTCGCCACCTCTTCGATGGCCACCAGCGTATCGAGCGCCGCTCCCGCCAGCCCCATATTGTGCTTTCCGCCCCGCACGCCGGCCTGCCGCGCGTTGATCCGGATGAGTTGCGTGGCCTGGCGCTCGCCGAAGCGCCTGGCCGTGGGAATCTCCGTTCCTGCGCCAACCTCGATCACCAGGATGTCATTGCGGGCGCCGATCCATGCGTCCAGCCTGGCTCTCGATTCGGCCGTCGGCGGATCGACCCAGGCGTAGTCGTCGAACATCAGGATGTTGGGGCGGGCCATGCCTGCGCAATACGGGCATTTGGGCGGCTCGTTCAGCAGCAGGCAGTTCGCTTCGTCGATCTCGGGGGTGAAGCCGTCCGCGCTCCAGATGCGTTCGCAGCAGGGCTCCAGGCACTGCAGCACGTGGATGGATCCGTGGCACTCGTGTACCGTTTCCGGCGCGAATCCCGCGCGCTGGAAGTGTCCGTCGACGTTGGACGTGAAGACCCGGTATCCCTCCGGCATGCCCTCGGCCCAGCGCCGCAGGATCTCGAAGCCGGCATGCGGGCGCGTGCGCCGATAGAGTGCCAGGCGGTGGCCGTAGAAGCCCCAGGCCAACGCCGGGCGGGCGGCGAATGCGTGGGGTGACGCAATGTCCTGGAAGTTCAGGCCCGCGGCGCCCAGCGCGGGGTAGGCCCGCCAGAATCCTTCGGGCCCTCGGAAGTCGGGTAACCCGGAGTCGACCCCCATGCCGGCGCCCGCCGTGACCAGCAGCGCTCGCGCATGCTTTACCCAGTGCGCGGCTTCTTCGATCTTGTCCTGATCGTTATCCATTCTTGGTTCCCCGTAAGTTTTCCGCCCAACGGCGAAATTGCATGATCGGCCCATCGCCCGGCGCGAGCAAGGGATGCGCCGCGTGCGTCTTGTGCGTCCGGATGTCGACGCCCCGCAGCCGGTATTGGAGTCCGGATTCGTCTCGCGGCGATGTGTCGATGTATCCGTGTATCTGCGTACCGCTGTATCGCTGCTTCACGACCGGGGTGAATGCTAGATGCGGTACCGGACAACGGAATGTCCGGTCTGGACGCCAGACTTGCGGCTACCGAAACACAGGAGCCTGCTTATGCATCAGAACGAACACCTCGAAATGACCATCCGCCATGACGAGCCGAGCCCTGTCAAGCCGCTGCGGGTTGCGATTCAACGGTGGGGTTTCTCGGAGCAGGAAGTGCAAGGCGTGATGATGGATTGCCCGACCTTTGCCGGCGCGATCGACTGGGTGCCGGGCGGGCGCGCCGGTGCGCGGCCCGATGTGGTCGTCCACCTGGTGGATGCAACGCGTTTGAGCGGCGCCAACGGCGGCGCCTTGTGGAATGCCATGGGGCCGGTACAGGCGATGCGAAAGGCGCGCCAGACCGGCAGCCTGGAAATAGTGCTGGTGCTTGGATCGGCCAGCCAGTTGCCGGCAGTCCGCGCCGGCTGCTGGATTCTCGCCGGCTCGCGCAGCCTGGCGGGCGCGCTGGCCATCCTGTTGCGCTCGACCCTGGAGCCGTCGGAGCTGATGGGCGCGCGCGGCGGGCAGCTCCGGTGGCTGCGGGACCTTGCATCGCTCGACGCGACCTGTCTGCTCCTGCAGCAATCCGATCCCGATCCCGAGCGCTTGGCCGGCAAGATCGAGGGCGATCTCGTTTCCCTGTTTGGCGCGGGATACGCGGCCCCCTCCTGGATCTCCATTGCCGGTCCGGGTGCGGCTATCGCCGCGCTTCGCCAGACCACCGGGATCATTGCCGGCCGCCTGAAATACTCCGCCCGGCCTTTCGAGGCATCCTGCGCCGATGTGGTGGTCGCCTTTCCCTGGCCGGACCTGGCGCGCTGAGCGCCGTGCGCTACAGCGGGTTTGCTGCGTAGCGCTGGGCCGCGGCAAGCAGCAGGCCGCCGATTTCCTCGCGCAGGTGCCGTGGAGCGAGGACTTCGACAAAGGGCGAGCGTTCCAGCAGAAGATTCTTGAGCGCGACGGAGGGCGTTACGGTGGCGGTGAGGGTAAATCCGCCTTCTTCCTCTTCGATGGCCTGGTCGGCCGCCAGCTTCACCGCGCGGAACTGGCTGGGAATCGCCCTGGTCTCCCGCACGCGCAGAACGATCTGTTCCGGCACCTCCGGAAACCACTCCAGCACCTTCTCCTTCTTGATGAAGGCGTCGAGATTGAAATCATCCTCCCGTGCCAGTTCGTAGCCAAGGTTCCTGACTTCGAGGATCCGGTCGAAGCGCAACAGGAATGCTTCCCCCTGTTTGCCGCTCGAGCGCTTGCCTCTCACCACCAGGTACCAGAACGGCCCCTTCTCCACGATCGCATACGGCAGCACCTTGTGTTCCTTCGGCTCCGCGGCGTCCTGGTCGGCCTTCCGGTAGTGGATATGGAGGGACTCGTCCCGATACAGCGCGGCCCAGATCGTCTCGAACATGCTCTCGCTGACATCGGGCGGGATCAGGGGGTAGCCGGGGTCCAGGCGGGCGGTCTTTCCCATCCAGGCGCGGGCGTTTTCCAGGCGGGTATCGAACGCGCTTTCATGGAGCACGCGGGCGGCGCCCTCAAAGTATCCCTCCAGGTCGCCGATAACACCGTTCGGGAGATGATGTTTGGCGAGTTGCCGGAGTTTCAGCAGGGCGAGGGCCAGGTCGACCGAGGGGCGGATTGCGTCTTTCGGGCCTTTGGCGAGGAGCTTCCAGCGGGTGGCGGGCCCTTCGCCCTCGCGTTCGAGAAGACGCTCGTTCTCGAGATGCTCGAGGACACGCCGCGCCTTGCGATCCTGAAATTCAGGGAATCGTCCCCGGATGATCTTCTTGAGTTCCGTCGATGGCCAGACACGGTTGGGGTGCTGCGCCATTGCGTCCAACACAGCTTGATGTTCTGGGGAGATCATGGGGTGGGTGTTTGTAACTTTTTGTAAGTTATCGAATCGTATGGAACCGGACAGGATTTGTCCAGTTCCCGTCCAAATATCCGAGCCCGGCCAAAACCACACAAGGAGCGTGCCGAAATGAATAAGAGTCAATATCTCGGTCAGACCGAAGTCGCAGGGTTCATCGACTACATGGCGGGTGTCATCAACGGCTCGAAGGCCCTCGACTTTCCCTACCGCTTCCACTATCTGCACGCGCCCGCCGACTTCGACGAAAAATTCGGCCTCGCGAATATCGCCGGGCGTCTCAAGGATCTGTTCGAGCGCTATTGGTGGAGGCGAGCCTACTACGGGACCAACGAAGCACTGCTGCAGGCCGTCCAGCAACAGCTCAGGGTATCGCTTGAAGGGGAGGTGCAGGATGTGGCCAGGGTGCGGGATGCCGTCGCGGCAACGATGCACTGGGGGCTGAGCCCGCGCGCGGCTGCATACAATATGGCCTGGGCCGACGAGCAAGGTTTCGGGCTTCCGGCGGTTTTGCTTGCTGGCAAGCATGCCCTGGAATCCGAGAACCCGGACTTCAGCGTCTTCAATGGGCGCGTCCGGATGAATGCAGGCTATACCAAGGTGTTCTCACTGCTTTGCGATGGGATCATCATCTATGACAGCCGGGTAGGGGCCGCCTTGGGTTGGCTGGTCAGGAGATTTCTGGCTTCGACCGGCTTTGTCGGGCGGGTCCCGGAAACGCTGGCGTTCCGATGGGCCCCCGGCATGAGCGCGCAAATCCGGAATCCGTCCGGGGACGGGTTCAGATTCAAGCGCCTCGGCGTCAGCGGAGGCGATGAGGCGTGGGCACGTGTGAACGTCTATGCGAGTTGGATCCTGGAGGCCGCCCGCATCAAATCCGGCGCCCATTGGTGTGCAGATGGCAATGGCCTGCGCAGGATTGAAGCTGCGTTGTTCATGCTCGGCTATGGCCTGCCGCCATCGGTCATTGTCCAGCCACCCGAGCCGGTGCTTTCGCAAGAGCCGAAGGAGGACGCCGTGGCGGCAGCGGGCAACTATCTCCCATTCCACTACGCGAACGGGTACTTCGATGTCGACGAACTGGTGAACTGGGTGGAGTCCCTTGGCAGGGGATTTGTCATCGTCGGCGGAAGGAACGCAACATTTGAGAAGCATCAACGGCCGGAATCCCTGGACTACTGGCTTCGAGCGCGCTCGACCAACCGCAACGTTCGGCAGACCGATCAGGCTTTGATTCAACGCCTGGCAGGCACGGGGCGATTTGAAATTGCGCAGCGACGGTGCCCGGTGTCCGGCCGGCGGGTTGGCAGCCTCGTGCTGCGTGGCGTGGGGCAAATCGCGCCATCCGACGATGGCGTCCGCTCTCGGTGAGTACATCACTGGCGCATCCACCCACACCAGACCGCAAGGTTTAATCCCCCTCTCGGACGCTGTCGTTCATGCCCACCCCGTTGCCGTCGATCCGGCGGCATGACGGCGGAGACGGCGCCGGGTGATTGTGGTGGGCTTTGGCGACTCGCCCCCGCTGCCGGATACCGAGCCACGCGACGCGGGCAATCCGCGCGTGGCAACCGAGGGGGCGCCAGGCACCCCTTCCGTGTCTCCGGCGCAAGCCTATGACTTGCGCACTACCTCCTCGATCGCCACTGGTGTGCCGGGTGCCGCACCCGCCAGCCCATCGCCCGATGCGCGCAAGGGCTGCGCCAGGTACTTCTTGTGCTTCCAGATGCCGATGTGCTCCAGCACGCTGCCAGCGTGGTCCCGATCCTGTCCTTTCCAGATTCGTCTTCTGGCGATGCATCGACGTATCGAGGTATCCGTATAGCTGCGTATCGCCGTACCGCTGCCTTCACCTGGAGGCGAATGCCAGACGCGGTACCGGACAACGGAATGCCCGCTCTGGGCGCCAGATTTGCGGCCACCGAAACACAGGAGCCTGCGTATGCAGCAGAACGACTACCTCGAAATGACCATCCGCCATGACGAGTTGAGCCCTATCACGCCGTTGCGGGTTGCGATTCAGCGTTGGGGTTTCTCGGAGCAGGAAGTGCAAGGCGTGATGATGGATTGCCCGACCTTTGCCGGCGCGATCGACTGGGTGCCGGGCGGGCGCGCCGGTGCGC